>PLTV01000336.1 GCA_003164635.1 Acidobacteriaceae bacterium | reverse complement strand
ACCGCGTGTTCTCCCACAGCCGCTCAATGCGTTCCGGTTCGTTCTCCAGAATGTCGAAAGCCGCGATGCACGTGGCCGCCACACTCGGCGGATGTGACGTCGAAAACAGGAACGGCCGCGNNTTGCCGTGCGCGTTGAAGTGGTCCACGCTGCCGCGCCCATTGCGGCCCAACACGCCGCTCGCGTGCGCATCGTCCACCATCATGATGGCGCCATACTTCTCGGCCACCGCTGCCAGCTTGTCCACCGGCCCAATGTCTCCGTCCATGCTGAACACGCCGTCTGTGATCACCAGCTTGTGCCCCGGCTCGTTGGCAAGCTCCTTCAGCAGCTCTTCGCAGTGGTCCACATCCTTATGCCGAAATACCTTGACCTTCGCCCGCGACAGCCGCGCGCCGTCAATAATGCTGGCGTGGTTCAGCTCGTCGCTCAAAATGAAGTCATCCTTGCCCAGAATCGAGCTCACCGTGCCCGCATTGGCTGTGAACCCGCTCTGGAATACCACGCACGCTTCCACATTCTTGAACCGCGCAATCTTTTCTTCCAGCTCCATGTGGATGCGCATGGTTCCCGCAATCGTCCGCACCGCGCCCGACCCAACGCCCAGCTCCTTCGTGGCCTTCACCGCCGCTTCAATCAGCTTGGGATGGTTCGCCAGTCCCAGGTAATTGTTGCTCGCCAGGTTGATCACCTGTTTGCCGTCGTAGTGACAAACCGGCGCCTGCTGGTCATCTAAAATGCGCAGTTTGAAATGCGTTCCCTTGGCTTTCAGCTCATCCATCACCGCGGTCAAATGTGCCAGTTGTGGCCGTGTAGCAGTCGTTGTCATTCCATTCACCTCAACCTCAAAAGGATACCGCGCCGGGCAGCACTCCGCTGTGCGCACCGAGACGGGTAGCGGTCCTCGATCAGGTTTCAGTGCCGCTGCCCCATGCTTACCCCTGAACCCTGATCACGGACCACTGCTTCCCTTGACATCCCTAGCCCTCTATGCCTATGCTTCTCCATACACAGTTCTCTAGGGGTGCTCATGGGCAAGGCTGACTCTTCGAAAAACGATCTCCAGGGAAATCTCGATCTGCTCGTCCTCAAGACTCTCGCCCACGCGGGGTCTCTGCACGGCTATGGCATCGTGCTGCACATTCAGCGCGCTTCCGATGAACTGCTGAACGTCGAAGAAGGCTCTCTCTATCCCGCCTTGCATCGCATGGAGCAGAGCGGCTGGGTCGCATCCGAGTGGGCTTTTACGGAAACGAATCGCCGCGCCAAGTACTACAAGCTCACCGCCGCGGGCCGCCGTCAGCTCGAAGCTGCCCAGGAAAATTTCGATCGCCTCGTCCGCGGTGTCCGCGCCGTGCTGCGCTACGCCTGACCCATCCCCGGAGAGGAGAAATTTATGGCCCTCGTCAACCGCATCGCGAACCTCTTCCGTCGCTCAAAAGTCGACCGTGATATCGACGACGAGCTTCAGGCGCACATCGCCCTGCGCACCGACGACAATCTCGCCGCCGGCATGACCCCCACGCAGGCCCGCCGTGAAGCCTTGCTCCGCTTCGGCAACCCCGTCTCCACGCGCGAACGCGCCACGGCTGCCGAAGTCACATTAAGTCTCGAAACCTTGGCACGCGATGTGCGTTACGTCGTCCGCAGGGTGCGTCGTTCGCCCGGATTTGCGATCACTGCCATCCTCACACTGGCCCTGGGCATCGGCGCCAATGTGGTCGTCTTCAGCGTCCTCAATTCAATCCTCTTGCGCCCGCTCAAGGTGGCAAATCCTTACAGACTTTTTCAAATCGTGCAAACGCAGCAGGGATACGACAATCAGTCCTATCCCGATTATCTCGACTTCAAAGCGCGCAACGCCACCTTCAGCGACATGACCGCATACCGCCTCGGCTTTACCGGCTTAAGTGCCGGTGCCGGCGGCGCCCAGAAATACATGAACTATGAGGTTTCTGGCAATTATTTCGATCTTCTTGGAATTCAGCCGGCTCTCGGCCGCTTCTTCCACCAAAGCGATGAACACGGGCCAAATTCCGCACCCTACATCGTCTTAAGCGATCACCTTTGGCGCGCTCGCTTCAATGCCGATCCCAACATTATTGGAACCACGGTCGACCTGAACAAGCACCCCTTCACGATCCTTGGTGTTGCCCCCGCAAACTTCAACGGCACCGAGATCTTCCTCTGGCCTGAGTTCTGGATTCCCATCGTCAACGAAGAACAGATCGAGGGTTACAACTTCCTCGTCAAGCGATTCAACCACGGTTTGTTTGTCATCGGATCGATCCGGCCCGGAGTCTCCCCGCAACAGGCAACGGATAACCTCACGACTGTAGCCCATCAAATGACGCGCGAGCATCCCAAAGAAGACGATGGCCTCGGCGCGCGCCTGGTGAAGCCCGGCCTCATGGGAGATGTCTTCGGCGGAGCCGCGCGATCCTTCCTCACCGCGATGATGGTCTTGGCAATACTCGTGCTCGTGGCCGCCTGCGCCAACCTCGCGGGAATCTGCGCCGCGCGCGCTGCCGATCGTACTCGCGAATTAGCCATCCGGCTCTCTATCGGATCAACGCGCGGCCACGTCATGCGCCAGTTGCTCACCGAGGCAATTGTTGTCTCCATCGCCGGCGGCGTTGCCGGAACCATCGTGTCTGTTGCACTCCTCGGGGCTCTCAGCCGATGGCAGCCCATTCCCCAGTACCCCATTCACGTAGCCGTTGTTCCAGATGTGCGTGTCTACGCAATCGCGATTCTGCTTTCGCTGCTCAGCGGCATTTTGCCTGGCTTGCTGCCTGCGCGACAGATCTGGCGAACGGACGTAACCCAGGCCATGCGAAGCGGGACCGCAACCGCGAACCTGATCGGCCGATTCTCTGTGCGCGACATTCTCCTCGGCCTCCAGATCGCGCTCTGCGCCCTTCTAGTCACCGCTTCCCTGGTGTCGCTGCGCGGCATGGAGCGCTCGCTGCACGCACCGCTGGGCTTCTCGCCGCAGGACGCAATGTTGGCTGAAGCGGATCTGCAAATGGCCGGTTACTCCGATGCGACCGCGCTCCCCATGCAGCGCCGCATGATCGATGAAGCCGCGCGCATCCCCGGCGTCATAGCTGTTGGAACCATCGATCAGGCTCCCCTCACCGGCGGCGGCAGCTCCACACCCGTCTACCGCGACGGTACCGCCGACTTGCGTCAGTCGAACGCTGTAACCGGTGCGAAGTATTTTTCCATCTCGCCCGGTTACCTCGTGGCGGCCGGCACGCGCCTCCTCGCAGGCCGCGACCTATCCTGGGCTGACACCGCAACCGCACCCGGTGTGGCCATCGTCAACCAAACCTTTGCCCACTCCATGTTCGGCAATACCCCCGCCGTGGGCCAGCACTTTCTTGGCGCGGGCAATGACCGCTACCAGGTTGTGGGCGTCATTGAAGACGGCAAGTACGACTCCTTGACCGAAAACCCCCAAGCGGCAATGTTCCTTCCCCTCGCCCAGAGCAGCGATAACAACACCACGCTCGTTGTCCGTTCCCAGTTATCGTCTGCAGAAACGGCTTCCGCGCTCAACCGTGTGCTCACCGGCATTGACTCCAGCCTGCCCCTTTCGATTCGTCCGTGGCCCGATGCCTTGGCGCTGGCGCTCTTCCCAGCGCGCATCGCCACCATGGCGCTCAGCGTTATGGGCATTCTTGCCGCCATCCTCGCCATCACCGGCGTCTTCGGCATGGCAGCCTACTCGGTTTCCAAAAAGATGCGCGAGCTGGGCATTCGCGTGGCCTTGGGTGCGCGCCGGACTC
Source organism: Acidobacteriaceae bacterium (assembly GCA_003164635.1). Lineage (GTDB taxonomy): Bacteria > Acidobacteriota > Terriglobia > Terriglobales > Acidobacteriaceae > Telmatobacter. The sequence goes on along the minus strand of PLTV01000336.1, from coordinate 8,656 downwards.
AAATCATGCGTTCCGCCCTCGGGCGTCCTTTGCTTCTGCTCTTCTCAGGCTCCGTCACGGGGCTCGTGCTCGGCGTCCTCGCCAGCCGGCTGCTCGCCCAGCTCGTGTATCAAGCCACCCCGCGCGACCCGCTGGTGCTGCTCGGAGCCGTCGCCGCCATGACCATCGTGGGCCTGGTCGCCACCTGGATTCCAGCCAGCCGCGCCCTCGCCGTCGACCCCGCGCTCTTGCTTCGCAACGAATAGTCCGCCGCGGTATCCAGCCAACCCGGCAGACGAGGAAGGCTGGATTCAGATCTTCGCGATAACCCCGGGCCTCCAACTCTCCATTCCGTCGCCGGCCCGTCCAATGGGCATTGCATTTGTGCGGCGATCGGATGCTACCCGTTGGCCCCGATGTGCCCCCGCCAGATACAATAGGGGTCTACGCTTTTCCAACCGGGTTACACGACTTTGTCTAGAGATTTGGAGCAGGTGCACGTGAGAGGTATCATCCGCCGCGGTCTGCGGCTTCATTGGGTTGCAGGTTTCGCTGTCGCGGCTGCTTTACCCGCGCTGGCTTTCGCCGCGCAACATGCACCAAGGGTGGCCACGCAAACTTCCCTGGCCGTCGATGCCCACGATCAGGCGGGACGCACACGCGTTGCCTTAGCTGTTGCCGTCAATGCCGACGACGACGTCTCTCCCACCGGCGCCATCGAAATTCGCGACAAAGGCGCCTCCCTGGCAGGCGCCGCGCTCAACGCCCAGGGCCGCGTCAACCTGGTTTTGGATCTTCCCGCCGGCGAGCACTTCTTTACCGCAACCTACACCGGAGACGAATCGCACATCCGCTCTGTCTCCGAGTTCAAAGGCGTGCGCGCCCAGGCCAGTGCCACCCCCGACTTCCAAATCTCCGTGGCCCCGGCTTCAATCTCCCTCACCCCCGGCCAATCGGGAACCGTGGTCGCGTCCATCACTCCGGAGAATAGCGGCGGTCTTACGTCGCCCATGTTCGTCACGCTTTCCTGTTCCGGCTTGCCTGACCAGTCGTCCTGCAACTTCACCCCCGAGAACCTCGAGATCCTGCCCAACGCCACCACCCCTCTCACCAGTTCCGTGGTTATCCTGACCCAGCAGCAAGAGGGCTCCATCGCCCGCCCCGGCGCCAACGGCGTCGCACTGGCAATCCTGCTTCCCGGCGCCTTCGGCCTCGGCTGCCTGGCCTGGTCGGTTCGCCGCCGCCCCTGGCTCCAGCGCCTTTCGCTCATTGCCCTGCTGGCGCTCGTCACCACCTTGGGCACATCCGCCTGCAATGCGCGCTACAACTATTACAACCACGGTCCGCCGATCAATCCGGCAACACCGGCGGGAACCTACACCGTGCTCGTCACCGCGCAATCGAGCAATGGCGTCACCGCCACCACCCACAGCACCGACCTGGCCTTCACCGTGAAGTAGTTCTGTCCTTCCCACAGCAGCAGGCGAGTTGTGTCCTTCCCAAGACAGCGGGTGCCCCGTCCTAGCTCCGCTAGGACGGGAATTCACTACAGTCCGAACACCTCGTTCGCATCTTCCTTCAGGTCCCCCGCATCTGCGCGAGTGCGCCCGTCGACGACCTCGTTCGTTTTTCCGTCTAGGTCCCCACATCTGCGGGTGCCCCGTCCTAGCTCCGCTAGGGCGGGAATCACAGACTTTGCTCTTGGCCTCCTATATTCTTCTCAGTCCAGAGGTATGAAAACGTGCCCAGAGGGCTGCGTAGATTCCAGCAAACTCGGCAAATGCACTTCATCACGTTCAGTTGTTACGGCCGCAAGCCGAAACTCGCCACGCCTCGAGCGCGATCCGTTTTCGAACAGTCTCTCGAGCAGATGCGCCTGTCTTACTCTCTGTATGTTGCTGGCTATGTGGTGATGCCGGAGCACGTGCATCTGCTCCTGACCGAGCCGGAATCTTCTCCGCTTTCCCGCGCCATCCAGGCCCTGAAGCAATCCGTGGCGCGTACGCTGGCTCTGCGCGCTCCCGAGCCCTTCTGGCTGGAGCGCTATTACGACTTCAATCTTTGGAGCGAAGAGAAGCGCATCGAGAAGCTCCGGTATCTCCACCGCAACCCGGTTGCGCGAGGATTGGTCGAAAGACCGGAAGACTGGCTGTGGTCGAGCTTTCGGCACTACGCAACGGGGATCGAAGGCGTCGTTGAGATCGAGTCCGAATGGACAGCATTCAAACGGGAAGCAATGGGAATTGGGCACAAAGTTCGACCCGGTCCGGTTTCGTGCTTCCCGCCCTAGCGGAGCTAGGACGGGGCACCCTCGTTTGTGGCGATCGCGCATAAGGGGTCGACCAAAGTGATAGAACAGTCTCTGCGTGGATTCCTCAGGCAAAACGAACTTGGTGAGTCGAAGGACCTGGCTCTGTGTCTCGATCCTCTCGGCTGTCTTCCTAACGGGACCGGTCTTCACCCGAGCCCAGACCGCCGACCAGGCCTGGCTCCGCGATCAAGGCCCCAGCCAGACGCTAATCCGGCTCCAGGTCCGCGCGCTCGGCCACGACGTCCTCGAGGAGTCTGCCCTCTCCGAACTCCAACGCAAGCAAGCCACCGGACCCACCTCAACCGCATCCCTCTCAGCCCGCGCTCGCGAAGCCTTCGGAGGCGAAATCGTGCTGGGCACCGCCGAAGAAGTCCGCAAGGCGTACCCGAACCTCCCAGTTCCCACCAACCTGCTCGCAGAAGGCTTCTGGCTCTACTGGAACGGTCTCATGGGGGAGAAGTCCCTCTCTGTGATCGCAGGAGGCAGCCCTACCGGGGTTCTCTACGGAGCCTTTGCCTTCCTTCGCTTTCCGGCAACCGAGAATCGCACCAATCTCAGCGAATCTCCCTACCGCGACCAGCCAGCCTACGCCATCCGCTGGGTCGACGAATGGGACAACCCCGACGGCTCCATCGAGCGCGGCTACGCCGGACGCAGCATTTTCTTCGAAGGCGGCAACGTCCGCGACGATCTGGCTCCCGTTTCGGAATACGGCCGCCTCCTGGCCTCCATCGGCATCAATGGCTGCAACATCAATAACGTCAATGCTGCTCCGCAGCTACTCGATTCCGATCACCTCAAGCAAATCGCCCGCATCGCCGATGCGTTTCGCCCCTGGGGCGTCCACTTGGCCATGTCCGTCGCCATCGCCAGCCCCCAAACCATCGGCGGCCTTGCCACCTACGACCCCCTCGATCCGGCAGTGAAAGCCTGGTGGACCGCCAAGGTTGACGAGATCTTCAGCCTCATCCCCGACTTTGCCGGCTTCACCGTCAAGGCCGACTCCGAGGGCCAGCCCGGTCCCGCCAGCTTTGGCCGCACCCCCGCCGACGCCGCCAACACACTCGCCGCAGCGCTCGCGCCCCACGGCGGCATCGTGCTCTATCGCGCGTTCGTCTACAATCACCATCTCGACTGGCACGACCCCAAAGCTGACCGCGCCCGCGCCGCCTACGACATCTTCAAGCCGCTCGACGGCAAGTTCCTGCCTAACGTCGTCATCCAGATCAAGGAAGGCCCCATCGACTTCCAGGCCCGCGAGCCCGTCTCACCTCTCTTCGCCGGACTCGAACACACGCCTTCCGCGATGGAGGTCCAGATCACCCAGGAGTACACCGGCCAGCAGCGCCACCTGGTTTACCTCGCCCCTATGTGGAAGTGGGTCCTCGACACCGACCTCCACGGCGGGAAGGTGGGTGCCCCCGGTCCCTCGCATTTGGGGACCGGGGAAAGCGATCCCCTCAAGGCCATCCTCGAAGGCAAAGTCTTCCCCCAGCCTCTCGGTGGCCTGATCGGCGTCGCCGGCATCGGCCGCGATCGCTGGCTCAACTCGCCCCTCGCTCTCGCCAACCTCTACGCCTTCGGCCGCCTCGCCTGGAACCCGAATCTCGACCCTGCCCGGATCGCCGACGAATGGATAAAGCAGACCATCTCCACCGATCCACAGGTCGTGGCAACCATCCAAAAAATGCTCCTGCAGTCCTGGCCCGCCTACGAGGACTACACCGGCCCCCTCGGCCTGCAAACCTTGACCGATATCACCGGCTCCCACTACGGCCCCAACATCGAGTCCAGCGAGCACAACGGCTGGGGCCAGTGGCACGACGCCGACGCCAAAGGGGTAGGCAAAGACCGCAGCGTTGCGACCGGCTCAGGCTTCGCCGGCCAGTACCCGCCAACCCTTGCCCAACAATACGAAAACCCCGCCACTACCCCCGACAATCTGCTTCTCTTCTTCCACCACGTTGCCTATACGTACAAACTCCATAATGGCAAAACCGTCATCCAGACTCTTTACGACAAACACTTCGACGGCGCCGCCCAGGCCGCAAGCTTTGTCACCGACTGGCAATCCCTCCAAGGCAAAATCGATCCCGCCCTCTATGCCGACGTGCTCGCTCGCCTCCAGTACCAGGCCAGCCACGCCATTGTCTGGCGCGATGCCGTCGTGCAGTACTTCCTCAAGCGTTCCGGAATTCCCGATGAACGGGGTCGCGCCGGCCAATATCCTGGCCGCTTAGAAGCCGAAGACGCTCGCCTCACCGGCTACCAGGCCATCGACGTAACCCCCTGGGAAGACGCCTCCCGCGGCAAAGCCATCTCATGCCCAACGGTGAAGGGTACGGGCTTCAGCCCGTACATTACGGAGCCCGAAAGAACCGGGGCTTCAGCCCCCGAGGGAGTGCGCAACTGCACCGCCGAATGGACCTTCACCGGCGCTCCGGGCCGTTACTCTATCGCAGTTCAATACTTCGATCTCCCCGGCGGCTCCGCCCATTTCACCCTCTCTGTCGACAACCAACCCGCCGCCTCCTGGACAGCCGACGCCCATCTCCCCTCAAACCACCCCAACGGCGACAACTCCACCCGCTACACCCTCCCCGGCGTAGACCTGAAAACCGGCGACACCCTCCGCATCACCGGCCAGCCCGACGGCGCCGACCCCGCCGCCCTCGACTACATCGAAATTACGCGCACCTCACCGCAATGATCCGCCTTGCATATAAAATTTCTGCCGCACTCCCATTTCTTCGCTATTATTGAACTAATGACCGACCGAAGCTATCTCGGCGAATTCGAACTCATGATCCTGCTCGCCGTTCTGCATCTCGGCGACGAAGCCTACGGCGTCCCTATTTCCCGCGAGCTTGAGCGCCACCGCGACCGCGATGTCTCCGTCGGCAGCGTCTATGCCGCTCTAGAGCGCCTTGAAGCCAAGAGCCTCGTCACGTCGACTCTGGGCGATCCCACCCCCGAGCGCGGAGGCAAAGCTAAGCGCTACTTCCGCGTGACCAAAGAGGGCCTGCGCCAGGTAAGTGAAACGCGCCGCATCCTCACGCGTTTGTGGAAGCAACTTCCCGAGCTGAAGGGAGAACCCTCTTGACCTGCACGCACCTTGCCCTGTCTGCCGACAAGTCAGTCCGCGGTGTCTAAATCAAAAACGGCCGTCTCACCCGCAGGAGAGCCCATGAACGAGATGCGTCCACCATCCCTGGCCACCTGGCTCCTCGCGCACACCCCCGGGCCGCGCAACGAGGCTCTCGCCGGCGATCTGCTCGAAGAATTCCGCTCCGGCCGCTCGCGCGCGTGGTTCTGGAGTCAAACCCGCTGCGCGCTTCTGCTCGCATGGTCGAAGTCGATTACGCTCCGCGCGCCGGCAATCCTCTTCACTCTTCTGCAAACCGCGCTGGTTCCAGCGTGGCTCCTTGTCGTCTCCCGCGTCGAGAACCAATTCAATCTCCATCAACGATTCCATCAAATGGATTGGCCGTGGCCCTTTCTATGCGAGTGGGGATTGCTTCTCATCGCCAATCTGCTTTTCATCTGGACGGGCATTGCTCTCTATCTTGTCTGCCATCTGAGCACCTCCGGAGATCTCAACCTTCGTCGCTTCATAAGAGGAATGCGCGCCAGCCTGCCGGCGCTCCTCACGCTGTGGGCGGCATTGGTTGTTCTTCCGGCCAACTTCATCCAGCGTTACGGCCTCGACAATTCCGTACCGGCGATGCATTCCATCTTGAGCGTCCACCTCGCGGCGTTCGTCGTACGTCTTCCCTTCTTCTTCGCAATTCTCTGCACGCTGTGGGTTGCTGCATCGAGCCAACACACGCAAAGAACCAAAGCCCGCTAGCCGCGTTCTTTCAGGCAGCACCGCATGAAACGAGAACCGCCACAACTCGCCGCATGGCTCCTGGATCACGGCATTCCCGGCGACCTCGACCCAGCCCTGGCCGGCGATCTGTTTGAGGATTTTCGCTCAGGCCGCTCTGAGGGATGGTTCTGGCGTCAGGCGCTTTCCGCGTGGCTCGTCGGATGGGTCAAGTACTTCAGTATGCGCAGGTCGCTGCTGATCTTCGCCGTTCTCTGGTCCGCCCTGGCGCCCGCGTGGGCCGCCTTCGTCGACAAGGTCGACCGGTTCGACCCCAACGTCACCATTGGCCCCCTCTTTCGCATGTTCTGCCTCTGGGTGTCCTTGAACTTGGCCTTCGTCTTCGCCGGAATGCTTTTGTTCGTGCTCATCCACAGCCGCATCACACACGGCTTCAGTATCGGCAAACTGACTCGCGCCTTCCTGTTGGTACCGCTTCTCTTTCTTCCTTTGTACTTCGCCACGTTTGTCATGGTGAATCTTTTTGCCTATCCTGGCTTCGTCGTCGATCAGGCCGTCAGAACCCCCCTCGGCGAACTCATCGACTTGAAGCTGCGCGCCGACGTCCTGCGCATTCCCTACTTCCTCACCTTGCTCTGGGCCATGTGGGAAGCCACCCCGCGGCTGGCCAGCATCTCCATGACGCTCTTCGAGAGGAAGCCCTCCCAAGCCGCGTCGGCTGAAGCCGCGCCAACAATTCTGCCGCGCACTCGGGTCGATCCCTACACCCTCAAGCGCTTCCTCTTCTTTGTCATCGGGACCGGTCTGCTCAACGCCCTCATCGCCGGATTCCTCCTCTGCCGCCTCCCCGAAGCCCACAACCCCAGCGTCTTTACCCTGGCGCGGCGCGCAGTCCTCTACGTGATCATCGGCGCCATTGGCGGAGTGGCCGGCATTTACCTCTACTGGAAGAACCCGTCGAGCCCCTTCCGGAAAGTCGCACCTCTGCCCTTATGGCTCTTCGCGCTCACCTGCGCCTCCGCCTGGATCTGGGTGCCCGCGATGGTCATCTTCTCCGAACAGCTCTCCGGACTGACCGCCCTCATCGGAGCCACCGGAGCCACCTTGCTCGCCGCAGGCCTCCGCCACGCCACGGCCTCGCTCTTCGCCCCGCCAGCCCGCACATCCTTCGACCCGGAAGCCTCCGAGCTCTTCACCGAGACCCTCTACCGCGCCCCGCTGGAAATCGAGGGCTACCTCATCGCCCTCTCCCTCTATGCCGCCGGCTGGGCCCTGGCCACGCGCTCCAACTACACCGCCTGCACGCTGTTCGCGCTCAGCGCCTTTCTCTTCGCCTGGAAGCGCACCTTCATCCGCAACCCCCACACCGACGCCCGCAGCGAATACCGCCGCGCCGCCCTGCGCCTCGCCCTTGCGCTCATCCCGGCGATTCTGTTTACCTTCTGGTCGCTGCTCGAAGGCGTAGCGCACCGCAACCGCCTCGAAGCCGCCGCCCTTGCCGCCGTCCGCGTCAATCCCGCCTCCGGCGAAGACGCCAAGCAGGACACCACTACCCCTGCCTCGGCCAACGGAATCCCGGGCTACCAGAGCGTCATCCTCTGGCCCATCCTCGACAAAAAGCAGATCGTTCCGCCCATCCCGCACCCCGTCAACCTGCTTGCCCCCGGAACCACCAAGCCCCTCGTCATCCGCTTCGACGGCCCCTACTACTACTTCCAGCCGCCGCATAAGGTTCCCAGCCTCAACGCCCACCAGGCCCACGGCACACCGCTCGCCGTCGACATCAAGACCAACAACTTTGTCTCGCTCATCATGCAGGCCCACCAGAAGCTGGGCGTCCAAATCCCTGTCGCCCGCTGCCGCGAGCTTCAGGTCGACGTACTCAATCACGACAACACCCGCGGCTTCATCCGCGTCGCCGTCTTCCTCACCGACTCAGCCCAGCCCGACAACCAGCTCTACCTCGGCCAGCAGACCCTGCTCTCCAGCCAGCCAGAACACTTCACCGTCAAAGCCGCGCCCATCGCCGAGTCGCTCCACTTCGCCATCCCCACGCCGGCCCGCATCCGCAAGTTCGACCAGATCACCGTCATGCTCCTCCCCGACACCTCCAACTACGACCGCGCCCCCAAAGTAGCCATCGACCAGTTCCAAATCCAGCCGAGATGAAGCGGGGACTAAGGGACTAGGGACTGAGGGGCTAAATTCCTCGTGCTTAGGCTGGGGGCTCAGATCGTCAACCGGCGCTTAGGCAAAACAAAAGCGGGAGCCAAAGCCCCCGCTCTTCTTCGTCCCTTAGTCCCTGAATAGTCCCTTAGTCCCGAGTCCCTTAGTCCCTAGACCTTGATATGCACCAAATCCGCCCCCGCCCCATCCGCTCCCGGCGAAATGGTGCTGGTCTGCGGAGCCCGCCAGTGGTCGATGTAGCTGATCCGGTGTACGCACCCAATGGTGCAATTCGGCGCGCAGCTCTTGGCCGTCAAAAACTCCCGCTTCACGTCCACCGTCGTATACTCCGCAATCGGCAGCCCCGGATA
>PLTV01000284.1:3716-10795 GCA_003164635.1 Acidobacteriaceae bacterium | reverse complement strand
ATGGTCCTGCGTGTAGAATATGTTGCAGCTTGCCCAGCGCACTTCCGCGCCCATGCTGACCAGCGTCTCAATCAGCACAGCCGTCTGAATGGTCATGTGAAGCGACCCCGTCACCCGCACGCCGGCCAATGGCTTGGCCGCAGCGTATTTGTTCCGGATCGACACCAGCCCCGGCATCTCATGCTCGGCGATCGCGATCTCCTTGCGGCCCCAGTCCGCCAGCGACATGTCCGCTACCTTGTAGGCCAGTTCCGTCATTTCGAGGGTTGAGCTTGCCATGAATTCTCCTTATATCGTCAAATCGTGATATGTTGATATGTATCAGACCACGCGCACTCAGTCAAGCCAATCCATGCCCTCGATCGTAAAAATTCTCCGTGTCGTCGCCGACCCAAACCGGCTCCGCATTCTCCTGCTCCTGCGCGGTGAAGAACTCTCAGTGGCCGAGTTGCAGGAGATTCTCACCATGGGCCAGAGCACCATCTCTACCCATCTCTCGCAGCTCAAACAGGCCGGACTTGTCGAAGACCGCCGTACGGGAAAGAACAGCCTCTACAAGTTCGCCGCCAGCGGCGACGGTCCGCTCGACGAAATTTTCTCCCGCGCCCAATCCGAAATTCCTGAGGCCGCGGCCGACCAGGCCGCCATGCGCCGCGTGCTCCGCAAGCGTCAGGACAAAACGCGTGCCTTCTTCGATTCTGTCGCCGGGCGTCTCGGCCGCGACTACGTTCCCGGCAAATCGTGGAAAAGCGTCGCCGAAGCCTTCCTCCACCTGATGCCCCCTGTAATTGTTGCCGACCTCGGCGCCGGCGATGGCAGCTTTGCCCTGCTGCTTGCTCAATCCGCCAAACGCGTCCTGGCCGTCGACACTTCAGACAAAATGCTTGAAGTGGGCCGCGATCTCGCCGCCCGCCACGGCGTTCGCAACATCGAGTTTCGCCAGGGCGACATGGAAGAGCTCCCCATCGACTCAGCCTCCATCGACGTCGTCTTCTTCTCGCAGTCGCTGCATCACGCCCTGCACCCCGAGCGCGCCATTGGTGAAGCCCACCGCATCCTCGTTCCCGGCGGACGGCTCATTCTCCTCGACCTGGCCAAGCACCGCTTCGAGGAAGCGCGCGAACTTTACGCTGACGAATGGCTGGGCTTCAGCGAGGCAGAAGTGGAAGTCCTGCTTGAAAAATCCGGCTTCCGCCAGATCCGCACTTCCATCGTCGACAAAGAGGCTGAATCTCCCAACTTCCAAACACTGCTGGCCGTGGCGCGCAAGAGCAACGCCGGGTAATAGCTCGCCCCAGGACTTTCCTGACAGTTGTCTATCGCTTGGCCAACATCAGTCCCCTGGGCCGCACAATGGCTCCGGCAAGAATCGCCGTCGGCACCAGGTCCATCAAGCCTAGAAGCATCTGCGTCGAAACAACTTGCGCCGCGCACAACCAATACTCCACTGCCGTCAGCGCAACATACAGCACCACCGCCAGCCGCTTTCTCCTCAGCAGCACGAAGATGCCAACGCATCCACACAGGTCGCCAATCAGCACAGCGCCCGTCCATCCACTCGAATAGTGCAGAATCGTCCACTCCAGAGCGGTCGGCAGCAGGTAGCACACCGAAATTGCCAAAACGAGCAGAACAGGCGCCGGAATTCCAGGCAGTCCGCGCGTGAGGAATTGTGCTCGCACGGCCTCTTTCTGCCCTTCGGTCGAGGGGCGCATCGTGATTCCAGGCCCAGGCGCCAGCGGGCAAAGGTGTAGGTCCGCCTGCACACGCGCCAAACCGGGCGTCGTCGCTTCGCCGATGGTCGAAAAGCAGCGCGTACACAGAATCTCGCACCGCCCATCGGCTAAGAACCTGTAATGGTAGTCCATTTCGCGCCCTCGCCCCACACCCAACAGGCCAATAATCTAAGGATATGACACCCGCAGTCAAGCGATTCCTCAAGCGGCGAACCTCCGCTCTCACACCCTCGCCCTGACCAGGAATGCAGGTTTCACCATCCATCGCGCCCTTGGCGATGGGTGGGAATGCACAAACCTCCAGCGAACGAATAGTGAGCGTCTGCCGCACCGCAGGTGCCCCTGCGCTATCATCCAAGAATCGGAACCAGAATGCCCGTCCCAGCCCCCCAAAAGCCGCCCGCGAAGCCTGCCCGCCTTTCGGCAGCCCGCCGCACCGCACTGCTCAAGGCCCTGGCCGATCCGCGCCGATTCGCGCTGCTCGAAAGCATTGCCAAAGCCGGCTGCCCTCTGGGATGCGCGCAGGCGCTCGCCACCCTGCCCATCGCTGCTGCAACTCTTTCGCATCACATCAAGGAGCTCGAATCCGCCGGCCTCATCCACGTCCGCCGCGAAGGAAAGTTCCACTTCCTTACCCTGCGCCCCGGCGTTCTGCAAGGCCTCATCTCAGTTCTTTCAGCCCTTGAAACAATTCCCACCCCCACTACCTGAAAGTCGCCACAAAAAATTTCGCAATCAAAACTGAATCGAATTTCTGCTTGCCTAATCAATTCGATAGTTGTCGAAATATCGAAGTGATGATGCCTCGGCGAAAGGAGCGAATTATGACCAGGATTCAGGAAAAAAAGTTGCAGGGGAAAGTGGCGCTGGTGACCGGCGCATCCAAGGGCATCGGAGCGGCCATCGCCCTTGAACTGGCGGCTCAAGGCGCGGCCGTCGCCGTCAATTACTCCGGCAGCAAAGCCGGCGCCGACAAAATCGTCGAGCAGATCAAAGCCGCCGGCGGCAAGGCCATCGCCGTCCAGGCCAATCTCGCCGACACCGAATCCATTGGCCCGCTGGTGGCCAGAGTTACGCGCGATCTCGGCCCTATCACCACGCTCGTCAACAACGCCGGCATCTACGACTTCAGCCCCATCGAAGGCGTCACGCCCGAGCACTTCCACAAGCAGTTCAACCTAAACGTACTGGGGCTCATCCTGACCACGCAGGCTGCTCTCACGCAGTTCAGCCCCGATGGCGGAAGCATCATCAATATCGGTTCCGTCGCCGCGAAGGGCGTGCCCGCGGCTTCGGTCTACAGTGCCACCAAGGGTGCGGTCGACTCCGTCACGCTGGCGCTATCGAAAGAGCTGGGCCCGCGCAACATCCGCGTCAACTCCCTTAACCCCGGAATGATTGAGACGGAAGGCGCTCATGCTGCCGGCATCATGGGCAGCGACTTCGAGAAGAAAGCTGCCGCAGATACGCCGCTCGGCCGCATCGGCCAGCCGGACGACGTCGCCACCGTGGCCGCGTTCCTCGCCTCCGATGACTCCGCATGGCTCACCGGCCAAACCATCCAGGCCTCGGGCGGCGCTCGGCTGTAACTCTGTGCACTCGGGCCGCCGCATTCCGAGCGGCCCGGTCATGCCCTCTCGGCCTCCAGCATCTGCCGCTTGCGCTCCACACCCCACCGGTAGCCGGTAAGCGAGCCGCTTGCGCCGATCACGCGATGACATGGCACCACCACGGCGACGCGATTCAAGGCGCAGGCCCGGGCCACAGCGCGCGTCGCATTGGGCTGCCCCATCTCCCGCGCCAACTGGCTATAAGTACGCGTCTCCCCACGAGGAATCGCGCGTAATGCCTGCCATACCCGCAATTGAAAGACGGTGCCGCGCAGGTCGAGCGCTTCCGCGTGATCCCGCCCCGCAAAAAGGTCTGACCCATCGCGAACACCGGCCAACGCTGCGGAGACCAGGTGTGCGAGCGATGGATCGCGGCGCAGCGTCGCCAGCGGGAACTCCGCGCGCAGGCTTGCCTCAGCTTCCGTTGCAGTGCCACCCAGTGCCAGCCAGCACAGTCCTCGTTCGGTCGCACCCACAACCATCCACCCAAACGGTGTTGACGATGCACACCAGCCGATCTTCTCTCCTTTGCCACCTTGCGCAAAACGCGCCGGCGTCATCCCCAGGGCCGATCCTTCATAAGCCCTGCTCGAAGAGCCGAATCCCGCTTCGTAAATCGCATCGGTCACAGAACCACCATCCTTCAGCTTGTTGCGCAGCCGGCCTGCACGCAGCGCCCGCTGATACTGCAATGGGCTCACGCCTAATCCTTTTTTGAAAAGCCGCTGCACAGTGAACGGGCTCAGACCAGCAACGCGCCCCAGTTCGGCTAGCGGCACCGGACGATCCAGGTTCTTCTCTAGATAGCCACGGACCTTGTCCAAAGGGTTAGAGCGCGGAGCGCAGGGTTTGCAGCGCATGCAGGCGCGAAATCCCGCGGCCTGCGCGGCTTGGAGCGAGGCGAAGAACCACACGTTTTCCCGCCGTGGCTGCCGGCTCTTGCAATTCGGCCGGCAAAACACGCCCGTTGTGGCCACCGCGTAAAAAAACTCCGCCTCCGGATCGCGCGCCAGCAATTGCTTCCACGCTCTCTCGGGATCGATGGTCTCCGCCTTGGCGGTAGCTCGAGCGAATTGAAGATTCGTTTTCATGAAGCTAATGGTCGCCCAACTACGATGCGCCGCGCACTCCGATTCTTGCGCGCAATTCAGATTCTTCGGTGAGATTGAGAGTGGGTGCCCAATCCATTCCGCAGCTTCATCGCGGAATGGGTGGGAAAGCACAATACCTATCCCCGTCCGATGCGCTCCTTCAAAATTGCTTCCGCGCGTACCAGGTCTTCTTCCGTATCCACGCCGATCGTGTCGCGCGGCGCGGCGGCCACATAGATATCGATGCCGTTATCGAGCAAACGCAGTTGCTCCAGGCGCTCCACCTGTTCAATCCACGAAGGCGTCAGGCTCGCAAACCGCTCCAGCGCGCTCTTGCGATAGGCGTATATTCCCAGATGCTTCCGATAGCCCGCAAACCCCTGCCCATCGCGATCGAACGGAATGGCCGCCCGCGAAAAGTAAAGCGCCCGCCCGTCCTGCGCAGTCACTACCTTCACAGCATTAGGGTTGGCAATTTCGTGCGAAGGGCAGCGCACCGCCAGCGTCGCAACCTCGACCTCCGCGCGCTCAAACAGCGCCAGCAATGGCGGAAAAAAGTCCGGAGTCAGCGTCGGTTCGTCCCCCTGAATGTTGACATAGATATCCGCCTCGATCTGCCGCGCCACTGCGCGCACCCGGTCCGATCCGCTTGCACACTCCGCCGAGGTCATCACCACGGGAATGCCGCGCTCGCCGCAGACCTTTGCCACTTCGTCGGCATCTGTCGCCACAACCACAGGGTCCATTTGCCCGCTCTCGACGGCCGCCCGCCACACCCACTCCACCATGGGCCGCCCCGCAAGGGTGCGCAGCACCTTCTGTGCCAGCCGGGTCGAATGCAGCCGCGCCGGAATCACCCCGGCGACTCGTAACGTGCTCATGCAGGCGAGTCTACCGCACCGGGCGGCGTGCCGCTGCCGTCGCCTTCCGCCACCCAAAAGGGCTATCCCACGCGTTTGACCGCGCTTCCGCGCCCCCGTATCATCAACTTGAGGCGTGTCCGCAGAAAAATGCTGAGCACCCCCGGCCCCTCCCAGGCGGCCTTTGCCTTTCAACTCCTCGGCGGAGTAGCTCAGATGGTTAGAGCGACGGATTCATAACCCGTNNGTTCGATCCTGTCCTCCGCCACCAAAAATCTCGCCCGTGGACCCTTCTTCACCGCAATCCGGGCTGTACCGCGCTCATCGCGGATTCATCGCGATGAGCGGGCTGTCGATACTACCGGGATGCAAGGCAATCAAGGTCCAAATTGAAGCGCCTCTAAACTCCGCGTAACGAATTCCTTTCTCAAACCACTACTGACTATCGAGGTGGGTGTGCCGCCGGCACGTTCCGTGCGGACCCAGCCCATTCGGATCGCGTCGGCCGGGATGAGCGGGCTCCCTCGATGCCGCTTGCTTCGGAGAACAAGTCCATGTGCTGCGAATCATGGTGTTTTGAGGTCTCGTGTGAAACTGCAAACTCCCAAGTCTCAGCCTCCCGCCGGAGTCTGGCCGAGCGACATTGGCTCCCTGGCTTTTGCAAGCGATGAGTTTTTTGACGTCCTCGACATGTTCTACCTGCAAAGGAACGCGACACGCTCATCCTTTCCCTCGCCGGACAGAGGACGGGACGGGCAGCGGCAAAACCTCAAAACGCCCCGCCTGGGTCAGTATCGGGACGGACAGAGCCAATAGGGCGATGGCGCATCACCTGGAATTTGCGAGGCACAACTTCTCCGATACCCCGCACCTTCTCCAAAATCATCACCCGGATTGTGCCCTGTCTTGCACACACTCATCTCGATGAGCCGGTCGTCGCACCCACCCGCGATGGACGATAATAGCTCCAGCGGTTGCCCTCGACGCGCTGTCACCCACGTGGAGCGATCGACCCTTCCCCTGTTTGACTTGCCCTCTGCGGCATTCCGCCCTGGATCAAATTCCCCTTTATTGGATACTTCTTATGGAACTCTGGACGGACTACGAAGGCAAAACCATTGATGGCGTCTTCCCGCTGAATAAGCTCGTCGCTCCCGAAGGCCGCAGCGCCTTCTTCTCCACCGCCAACGGCAATGGCGACCCCACCCTGATCCGGCTCATCGAGTCGCACTTCGACGCGGACGAAATTCTGGCCCGCTGGCACGGCGTCCAGGCCCTCGGACACCCCAACCTGCTGCGCCTCGAGCGCTACGACCAGGTCACAATCGATGGCACCACCGTGATCTACGCCGTGATGGAGCCGGTGGAGGCCAATCTCGCCGCGGTCGTCAACAGCCAGCGCCTTACGGTTCAGGACACCATGCAGCTTGCCGCCAGCCTGACCTCGGCGCTCGATGTGCTCCACACCCACGGCTTCGTGCACGAACATGTTGAACCGGCAAACATCTTTGCAGTCGGCGACGTCGTCAAGCTCCGTAGCGACTGTATCCGCGAAGCTCCAGAAGTCGAAGAAGGTGCTAAGGCCAAGCGGCGCGACATCCACGATCTGGGAGTTGTGCTGCTGCAGGCCCTTACCCAGGAGCGAACTCTCGAGGCTGCCGCGCGCGACCTCCCTCTGCCTTCCCCGTTCGATCACATTGTCCGCAAGAGCATGAGCGGCGAGTGGGGCATCGCAGAGATTCAGGCTGCGCTGCAAACCCGCAAAAGGCCGTCGCCGCCCGC
>PLTV01000284.1:1662-3695 GCA_003164635.1 Acidobacteriaceae bacterium | reverse complement strand
TGCGCAAGGGATCCATCATTGCCATCGCGCTCGTCGTGGTGCTGGGCTTGTGGCTCGGCTGGCACTTTGCGCGCACCGGCTCTGCCAACGACAAAACGATCCCGCCACAAAATGCGCCTTCTGCGACAACCACCCAACCAGCCCCGCCAACCGCTGCGCCCCCGCCGGCCGCAAAACCAAATGCCGGGTCCGGCAGCATTCACCACGCCGCCCAAGCCAACTCACCCACATCAACCCACACTCAATGGCGTGTGATTGCCTATACCTACAATCGCGAAGACCAGGCGCGGAACAAGTCGGAAACCATTGCCGCAAAAAACCCCGAATTGCACCCGGACGTATTTACACCCAGCGGCCATGCACCTTACCTGGTAACCGTCGGCGGCGTCATGACTCGCGACAATGCATTGGCCTTCGTGCTGAAGGCACGCCAGCTCGGCCTTCCCGGCGACACCTACGCACAGAATTACAGCGGATCCCGCTGAGACATTCTGCGCCAGCATGAATGCGGGCCAACCGCCGCCGGTCAACACCTGCCTTGAAGCAACCTCAGTGTTGACCGGCCATCGGGGATGAGTTTTCTGTTAGAACCGGACCATGATCGCCAGCTTAATAAGGCGTCGGGCTGCGCCAGTTTTTCCGCACTGCCTTTGAATATCTCAGCGTGATCCCTTCTTGCAAAGGCGCATCGACCGCATAAGATTGCTGGTTGGGGGAATCGACATGGTCGCTGCCACTCCGTCCGTATCACGCACTTTCGTCTTCATTTCTTGCCTTTTTCTCGCGTTGTTTCCCGTTCCCGTCCCATCGCAAACTGTGCATGTCGATACCACACCGGAGAAGGCCATCGCCTTCGATCCCGACAAAGCCATGGGAACCTCCATGGACATCCTTATGGCCAGAGACATGGACGCTGTCTTCTCTGAGCCCATCAAGAAAGCTGGGCTCTCGGCCGGCTGGGGCCCCATAACCTACCGCCAGAACACCGAGCTCACCTACGACGCATGGCACTGGAATCCAAACGGCGCATGGAGCGATGCTGCGCACAAGAATGGATATTTTGTCGGCAGCGCCGAGCCCACAGAGCAACTCACGCACTCGTATGGGTATCGCATCGCTCACCGCGGAACCACACGCAGTGACTCGGGCCAGGATGAGTACTCGCGCATTACCGATGGCGATCCGGCGACGTACTGGAAGAGCAACCCTTACCTCAGCAGCCGCTTCACCGGCGAACCGGACTCTGCGCACCCGCAGTGGGTCGTCATTGAATTTCCTCGGCCCACTGACATTGATGCCGTTCAGATTGCCTGGGCCAATCCGTACGCAACGCAATACGCCGTCGAATATTGGAACGGCACCCCAGGCCCTCTCGATAAGCCGCTCGGAGGCACGTGGGTGAAATTCCCTCAAGGTGAAATCACCGGCGGAAACGGCGAAAGCCACGTGCTTCGGCTCGCCGATCGCCCCGTCAATACACGCTTTCTGCGCATCTGGATGACCGCCTCTTCAAACACCTGTGATTCACACGGCAGCGCCGATCCACGCAATTGTGTTGGCTACGCCATCTCCGAAATTTCGGCGGGAAACTTCAATTCTCTCGGCCAGTTCGTCGACCTTGTCATGCACGCGCCCGATCAAACGCAAACCGTTACGCAGATTTCTTCCGTCGATCCGTGGCACACCGATGCGGGCATCGTTCCGCAACGCGTGCAGGCCGGCTTCGACCTCTTCTTCCAGAGTGGCTACACAAACCATCTGCCCGCCATGATTCCCGTGGCCATGTTTTACTCCACGCCGGAAGACAGCGCAGCGCAGATCGCCTATATCGAAAGGCGCGGTTACCCCATCGGCTTCGTCGAGATGAGCGAGGAGCCCGATGGCAACAACATGCTTCCAGAGGATTACGCGGCCCTCTATCTGCAATGGGCGACGGCGCTGCACAAGGTCGACCCGAAATTGAAGCTGGGCGGCCCCGTGTTTACCGGCGAGAACGAAGACATCAAGGTCTGGCCCGATGCGCAAGGCCGCAC
>PLTV01000284.1:0-1557 GCA_003164635.1 Acidobacteriaceae bacterium | reverse complement strand
CACGCCGGCCCCAACGCGGCTTACTATCATTCGCCCGTCCAGCCTGAGCCGCTTCGCTCAGGGTGCGGCGCGTGGGGAACCTATGGAAACTTCGTGGCCAACGAGAAGCTCGAAATCAGCGGATACACTGCACAGTATTTCGCCGGTCAGCTCTTGAATCTCGACTGGGTGAAGCACGGCGCCGGCGTCCACCAGCTCTATCCTGCCGCGGGCGACCTGACGGACGATGCCGGTCACGTGCTGATTACCGCATATGCCGCCAAGCGCCCGGATGGAGACTGGTCCCTGCTCATCGTCAATAAGGATCCCGATAACTCTCACGAAATCAAAATTGATTTTGATGCCAATGGACAAGCCTCTCCCATGCACTTCGCCGGGCCGGTGAAAAAGGCTGTCTTCGGCGCTGCAGAGTATAAGTGGCACTCGACGGGCGCTACCAGCCACGCCGACCCCGACGGGCCGCCGCAGCGCACCGTAATCAACTGGAAGCCCGGCCAGATAACTGCGCTACCCAGAGCCTCAATCGTCGTCCTTACCGGCGCAACCTCCTCAAACTAAAGACCACGAGCCCGCACCGGCGTCGGGTACCCGATCCATGAATCGTTTTTTGATTCATAAGTCGGAAACCACAAACCGGCATCGGGCACCCCATCCATGAATCGCTTCTTGATTCATGGGTGGGAAACCACGAACCCCTGAAGAGCACCGTCCACCCCTTTTCGCACCCCTTCAGGCCGCTTTGCGTCTAAGATAAGAAAAGCGGCCTGTTCCCCTTCTAACTCTGAAAAGGCTGCACCGGTGGTGTCCGTGTCTCGAGTCTTCAAGCGTGTGGTCTTTGTGCTCTCCGTGGCAATCTTTGCCGCTCTTGGCCTTGGCTTCGGTCTCGGCGAGTTTGGCCTCTTCGGTGTGCATGCCGGCGGCGAGCAGGACGGCGCCTATCGCCAGATGCGCGTCTATGCCGAGGTGCTCAAAAAGATTCAGACCGACTACGTAACTACGCCCAGCGTCGACGAAGTTACTACGGGTGCGCTTCACGGCCTGCTTGAATCTCTCGATGCCGATTCCAGCTACCTGACCCCGACCGAATATAAAATTTACAAGGATCGTCCCGCNNGAGTCCATCGGAGAGCAGTCGACCCGCGAGCTTTCCCTTGCCGTGATTCGCCTCATGCTCGAAGGAAAGCCCGGCTCCCAGGTCACCGTCTCGCTGGTGAGGCCGCGCAAACCCGATCCTGACAAGCTTACCCTCACCCGTGTTCTTCCGTCGGCGCCGCCCCTGGCAGAACAGCAGTACGAAAACTCCACCATNNCGCGCAAGGTCCTTCTCGATCTGCGCGATTCTTCCGGCGAAGACGCTCAGCAAGGCATTCGCCTGGCCAACTTCTTCATTCATCAGGGGACCCTTGCCACACTGGAAGGGCAGAAATTCCCGGCGCAAACCTTCACCGCCGACACCGCCAAAGTGCTCACCGATGCGCCGGTCGCCGTTCTCGTCAATCGCGGCACGTATGGCGCGGCTGAAATTACCGCGGCCGACATCCTTGCTGCCAAGCGCGG
>PLTV01000057.1:9089-15831 GCA_003164635.1 Acidobacteriaceae bacterium | reverse complement strand
AGGGCCCCAAGGGATGGCAGGCTGCTGACGTACAGCCGCTGTAAATCAACTCCCCGCTTGCTGCAACCCGAACATTGCACATGTTGAGCGTCAAGTGCCTCGCTGGGCTTTTCTGCGCTTTTTTGTCGCAGAAAAGAGAGGAAGACGCACGGCCCGGGTGAACGTACGTGAATTGGTTCAAAACAGACCCACAGGCCGCACTCCGGCAGAATTCTGCAACACATCGGAATTGAAAACCGAAGGGCTGGGATCCTCCCGGCCCTTTTTCTTGTTCGGCGGCGTTCCTTCGCCTCTTTTCCGGAGTGGATCAAGCTCGCGCATGCAACCGCGAGGATTTCAGCTGCGTTACCATTCAAGCAATGCTTCCGGGTCAAGCGATTAGGCAAGGTCGAGCGATTATCATCGGGGCCGGTCCGGCCGGCCTGACCGCAGCGCTTGAGTTGCAGAGATCCACCAGCATCCAGCCCGTCATCGTCGAAGCAAGCCAGAACATCGGCGGCATCTCGCGTACTGTCCGCTACAAGGGCAATCGGATGGACATCGGCGGCCATCGTTTCTTCTCAAAATCGGACCGCGTCATGCAATGGTGGCTTGAGATGCTTCCTGTGGCCGCTGGCGATGCCGAAGCGGGCCAGTTGCGCTATCAGGGCCAAAAGCGCGAACTGCCGCATCCCGCGAATGTATCCGACTCCCAGGACCTGGTGATGCTGGTCCGCCAGCGCAAGAGCCGCATTTACTTCCTGCGCCGATTCTTCGATTACCCAATCCGCCTCACCGCCACCACGTTCCGCAATCTGGGCCTCACGCGGACTCTGCAATGTGGCTTCAGCTACGTCCGTTCAGCCATCTTTCCGCGCCGTGAAGAGAAATCGCTTGAAGATTTCATCGTCAATCGCTTCGGCAAGCAGCTCTACCTGTTGTTTTTCAAGTCCTATACCGAGAAGGTCTGGGGTGTTCCCTGCAAGGAGATCAGCGCAGAATGGGGCGCACAGCGCATCAAGAGCCTGTCGCTGCGTGGCGTCATCGCTCACTTTTTCAGCAAGACATTTGGCGGCAAACCTTCAGACGACATCGCCCAGAAGGAAACAGAGACCTCGCTCATTGAGAAATTCCTCTATCCGAAATTCGGACCTGGCCAGCTTTGGGAGCATGTTGCCGATCTTGTGAGCCAGAACGGCGGGGAGATTCACCTCGGCATCCAGATCGACCGCGTGCATTTAACCGGCAACGCCGTGTCGGCCGTCGAAGGAGTGAATGAAGCAGGAGAACGCGTCACCTTTGCCGGCGACTATTTTTTCTCAACCATGCCCGTTCGCGATCTTATGCGGGCCATTTCCGCGGTGGAATCCGGCAAAGTTCCCGCCAGCGTGACCGAAGTTGCTGAAGGCCTGATGTATCGCGACTTCATTACGGTCGGTTTGCTCGCATCGCGGCTGGCTGTGCAGGAAAAAGACGGTTCGACGCTCAAAGACAATTGGATCTACATCCAGGAGCCCGATGTCCTGGTTGGCCGGTTGCAGATCTTCAATAACTGGAGCCCCTGGCTTGTCGCCGATCCCGGCAAAGTCTGGATTGGCCTCGAATACTTCTGCAACGACACCGATGCGTTGTGGAAGCTCTCCGACGAGGAAATGATCCGCTTCGCCATCGCCGAAATCGCCAAGATTGGAATTCTCCGCGCCGAAGATGTCGAAGATGCGCACGTGGTGCGCGTGCCCAAGACCTACCCCGCCTACTTTGGCAGCTACGACCGCTTCGATGTGGTTCGAGATTACCTTGACCCCGTCGAGAATCTTTTCCTGGTTGGCCGCAACGGCATGCACAAGTACAACAACCAGGATCACTCCATGCTGACCGCCATGACCGCAGTCGAAAATATCGCCAACGGCGTCAAGTCAAAAGACAACATCTGGGCCATCAACACCGAGATGGAGTATCACGAAGAAAAGGCGGCGAAATAAGCTCGCCGCCTCTCTTTCCTCTCCCCGTTGAAGACTCGAATTAGAAGACTGAGCTGGGCACGTTGCCAAGCATGGCCGCACCGGAAAACGCGATGGGGCCATCCCATGCCGGAACGAGAAATCCACCTGCCGGATGCGCCGAAGCACCCGTATCCTCTCGGTGATGGTTCCTGAGGGCTGTTTCTACTTCACTCAACGCCTCTGCCTGCTCCTGGGGTGTTTGGCGCTCCCAGTACAGCGAAAATCCCTGTCCGCAAATTCCGCAGCGGATCTCTGCCCGCTCGTTGCTGCTCTTGCACAAAACTTGCATGTCACTGGCTCTCCCGAATATTTCTGACTAAGAGACAACGTATGGGATGGAACCAACTTGAAACATCCCCAAACAGGTGCATCGCTCAACCGTTGAGGGGAGTGCGATCTCCCACAATGGTGGGACCGGCTCGTTTCCAGTTGCGATTTGGAGCTAATTCAGCCGCCAGAATTCCTCGTTCAGAAAACTCGCGAAGCCCACCCACACCAGGTAGGGAACCAACAGCCATCCCGTCCATGAGGAGAGGCGCCCAAAGACGATCGTCGTGGCTCCGATCGTAATCCAAAGAAAGACCACCTCGACAAGCGCGGCGCCCAGCGCATGTTTCCTGAAAAAAATCCACGACCACGCAAAGTTCAATGCCAGCTGCAAAAGAAACAGAGCGACGGCCAAGGTGCGCTCTGTCGATGCAGCTTCTTGCGTCACTCCCCACGCGGCAATCGCCATCAGCACATAGAGCGTCGTCCAAACCGGCCCGAATACCCAGTTGGGCGGGGCGATGGAGGGCCTTACCAGCGTCCGGTACCAGCCGGGGATCTCACCGGCGGTCCACCGCCCGCTCACCCCGCCCACATAGAGGCAGATTCCCAGCCACACTGCAAGCCAGATCCAGCGCATCTCTCACCTCTTCATCATTTTCTGACCGCGAAAACCCCATCATCTTCTTCCTGTGCGCCGATTCAAACGACTTCCGCCCTGCTGCCAATGGAATGAAAATGAGGCACAAAAAAGTGGGCCGGCAGCGATGACCTCTAAGGGCGAAGTCGCTGGCCGGCATCCACAAGGTAAAACTAAGAAGAGTTTCGTTCCGTGCTCGAAGGCTACGATCTAAACTCTAATGACCCCAGGTTTTTCGTTCAATTGAGCTCTTGTTGTTTTTTTGTCGGCGACGTTTCGTCTGCCATTGAGCTCAAATTTCGCTTTGAAAATCTCCTCTCACGGTTTACAACGCCAGAAATGCGGCAACTCTAGAGCGCCCAGCTCGGTGCGTGGCCGCGAATCGCGGCTACCGTTGCCGAAGTGGAATCGTTCCATTCCGGAACCAGAAACGTTCCGTGGGGATGAGCTTCTTTGCGGTTCTGGTTGCGATGATGATGGCGCAGCGTGTTCTGAATTTCCTTCATCACCTGGACCCGTTCCGTGCGCGACTGACGCTCCCAGAACATCACGAATCCCTGCCCGCATACGCAACAGTGTGTTTCAGCATTGCCATTCGTGCTTTTGCATAAGACCTGCATACTGCCCTTGCCTCCGCCTTCTGAGAACTATGCAAACCACCATAGCTCCCGCATTGAATCTTTGCCCATTCCCCGTCCGGCACCTGCCGCAGGTCTTTGGTGTGACCATCCCGACCGATCCGTCACCGGCAGTTACTATTACCTTCCAGCCCAACCCGCTCGACTTCCACCCGTTCACCCCTCTATCCTCAATACAGATGGCCGCACTTTCTTCCACGCGGTCTCACTGGATTCCGACCCGCTATGAGCACGCAGACAATCGCCGTACACCTGCCCGATGGGGCCATTCGCGAAGTGCCCGCCGGCACCACGCCTTTCGATATTGCTAACGCCATCTCTCCGCGCCTGGCCGCGGCCTCCGTCGTCGCCCGCCTCACCCCTCTCGCGGTCGCAACCGAGCAAAGCTCCGCCTCCGACGGTCAAACCACCACCGCCGAAGCTGCGATGTATGCCCCTGAAAACTCTCAGGCTCCATGCCTGGTCGACCTGTCCACCCCCCTCACGACGGACACCCGCCTGGAGCTAATCACTGAGAGGGACCCCGAAGCCTTAAAGGTTGTCCGTCACTCGGCGGCGCATGTCTTGGCGACGGCGGTACTCGAGCTCTTTCCCGAGACCAAGCTCGGCCACGGCCCCGCCACCGACGCCGGCTTCTTCTACGACTTCTATCGTGAGAAACCCTTCACGCCCGAAGACCTCGCCGCCATCGAAGCCAAAATGGCTGAAGTGGTCGCGCGCGATGAGAAGTTCGAACATATCTACGAGCCGCGCGAACAGGCTCTCGCCGAGTTTGAGCAAGACGGCGATTTCATGAAGACGCACTTCGTTACCAAATTCACCGAGCCGGGGTCGGAAGTCAGCTTCTATCGCAACGGGAAGTTTGTCGATTTCTGCCGCGGCCCTCACGTTCCTTCAACCGGCCGCGTCAAGGCCTTCAAGACCATGAGCATCTCCGGCGCCTATTGGCTCGGCGATGATAAGAACCCGCAGCTCCAGCGCATCTACGGAACAGCCTTCTTCTCAAAGAAGGATTTAGACGACTATCTCGCCCGTCTCGAAGATGCCAAGCGTCGCGATCACCGCCGCCTGGGCAAAGAGCTCGAGCTATTTACCGTAAGCGAAGAAGTCGGCGCCGGTCTCCCGCTGTGGCTGCCCAAAGGCGCAACCATTCGCCGTTTGCTTGAGGAGTACATCCTCGATCTCGAGCGCCGCAACGGGTACGAGCATGTCCACACGCCCGATCTGGCCAAAGTCGATCTCTACATACGTTCCGGCCATTGGGCTCACTACCAGGACAGCATGTTCCCGCCCATGGATCTTGAGAACGAACGCATGGTCCTGCGCCCCATGAACTGCCCGCACCACATTCTCATTTACGAGTCGAAACGGCGCAGCTATCGCGAACTTCCAGTCCGTCTCGCGGAACTCGGCACCATGTATCGCTACGAGCTCTCCGGTGCATTGAGTGGTCTCAGCCGCGTCCGCTGCATGACGCTGAACGACGCGCACATCTTCTGCACCCCCGATCAAATCAAGGAAGAATTCTCCAGCGTGATGAAGCTCGTCGAGCGTGCCTATCGCGACCTCGGCATCACCAAGTACAGTTATCGGCTCTCATTGCGCGACCCCGCCAACAAGGAGAAATTTGTCGACAACGACGCCATGTGGGAGCTGGGCGAGCGCGTGCTGCGTGAATCCATGGATAGCCTCGGCCTGAAGTACAAGGAAGGGAAGGGCGAAGCTGCGTTCTACGGGCCCAAGGTCGACATCCAGCTCGCCGACGTCATGGGCCACGAAGAAACCTACTCCACGATTCAAGTCGACTTCCATCTGCCCAACCAGTTCAATCTTGAATACACAGGAGCCGACGGCGCGCGCCACCGCCCCGTGATGATTCATCGCGGCGTCATCAGCACCATGGAGCGCATGACCTCCTACCTCATCGAGCTCTATGCCGGGGCGTTTCCGCTCTGGCTCGCGCCCATCCAGGTCGGCCTCGTTCCCATCAGCGAACGCCACGCAACCTACGCCGCAAAGGTCGAAGCCGAACTCAGGGACGCAGGCTTGCGTGTCGAGACCGACAATCGCAACGAGAAGATGAACGCAAAGATCCGCGACTTCGCCAATCAGAAGACGCCGTACATTCTCGTCTTCGGCGACAAGGAAGAAGCCGCCAACGCCGTCAGCGTGCGCACCCGCGGCAAAGGCGACCAGGGCTCCATCCCCCTCGCCGACTTCATCGCCAAAGCCAAAGATCTGGTCGCCAATAAATCCGCCGAACTCTAGACAGCCACAAAAGCACTGTGCCCCATCCATTCGCNNACTTGCTGACTCGCCACGTCCGCGCAGCGAACGCCAACGCGCGAAGATTCAGAAAAATATTGAGTGGCATCGCAAGCGCAAATTCGCTGCGCCAGTCTCCGCTAGCGCGTCGGCAAATATCTACGCACGGAATTGCAGAGAATTACGGCCTGCGGGTGCACAATCACTTCAGATGAACTCCCAAACGCCAATACGAGAGAGCCGGTTCCCGTAACCCCTTTGTTCTCTAATTTCTGCAAATAACCCGTTTAGGTTCAATAAGTTACCGCGCAACCCACCCTCTATTCTGTTCAAAACAGGGTACTTCCTTACAGAGATAGGGGTGGGGGGGGTGAAGGGAACTCGCGTTCACTTGCGCTAACCGCGCTGCCTCTACGCGTTGATCGCCATACCCTCCACGGCCCCGTAGGCGTCGAGCATGGCTTCGGCCACTGTGGGATGCGCGTGGATGGTGAACATCATCTCTTCTACCGTACCTTCGAGCTCCAGCACGGCGACGGCTTCCGCGATGATTTCGGTCGCGATGGAACCCACAATATGCACGCCCAGAATCTCGCCATATTTAGCGTCGGAAACAATCTTCACGAAACCATCGTGGCTGCCCAGAATCGTCGCCTTGGAGTTGCCGGCGAACGGAAATTTACCCACCTTCACTTCGTGGCCTTTTTCTTTCGCCTGCGCCTCCGTGAGCCCTACTGAACCAATCTGCGGCTCGCAATACGTGCAGGCCGGAATCCGATCTCGGCGGACGGGCTTGAACGTCTTTCCCGCAATCTTCGCGACGGCCACCAGGCCGCTCATGCCGCCTACGTGCGCCAGCTGCGGCAATCCAGCCACGATGTCGCCAATGGCAAACACACCCGGTTCGGCTGTCTCCTGCGCTTCGTTCACTTTCACAAATCCGCGATCGA
>PLTV01000057.1:0-9020 GCA_003164635.1 Acidobacteriaceae bacterium | reverse complement strand
CCAGCTCCTTCGAAACCTCTTCATCTTCGGCAGGCACCATGCGCGGCAAAAACTCCAGAATCGTCACCTCGGCGCCAAATGTTCTGAAGATGGAGGCAAACTCGACGCCCACCGCGCCCGCTCCAATCACAATCAGCGACTTGGGGGCCTGCTCCAGCGCGAGAATCTCGATATTGGTCAGAATCCGATCGTCGGCCTTGAGTCCCGGCAGCAATTTGGCCTCGGAACCCGTAGCCAGAATCACATTCTTCGCTTGCACCTGGCTTACGTTCCCTTCGGGTCCAGTCAAATGAAGCGTGTGAATGCCGCCGACCGCCGGCCCGGTCAAGCGCCCGTAGCCCCGCAGGCGGGTCACCTTGTTTTTGCGGACCAGGAAGTCCAGACCCTTGGTGTGCTTGGTAACAATGCCATTCTTGCGCGCCTGCACGGCGGCCCAGTCCAGCGTGGGAGTTCCGATGCCGCCAATCCCAAACTCCGCAGCGTGCTGCAGGTGATCCCAGATCTCGGCGTTGAACAGGAGCGCCTTGGTGGGAACACAGCCCACATGAAGGCACGTTCCACCCAGCCTGTCAGACGACTCGATCAGCGCTACCTTCAGCCCGTACTGGCCGGCCCGAAATGCCGCTGTATAACCCCCTGGACCGCCGCCCAAAATCGCCACATCAAAGATTGTCTCTGCCACACGCTTCTCCATTCCTCGCCGCTCGCGAATTCCTGAGCAGGCCGCACAAGCCTAGTCTAATTTCTCAGCCTAACCGTCGCAGCGCCGCGGCCATCTAACCGCTATCGCAGGCCATGGATTATGCTGCCGGCGCAAGATCCGCCTTGTGGTAGTCTTTTCCCGCTGGCCGCGATGGCACGGCGATCAACCCATGCTGCAAACTGCGCTCAAAGTTTCGATTTTCGCTGCGATCGCCCTTTTGGGAATTCTTTCCCCGCCGATTGCCTGCGCGCAGGAACTTCCAGCCCGGGTGCATGGCATCACCATTCCAGCCATTCCCGGAGCGCCGTTTTCTGCGACAGCCGTCATCGAATCGGAACAGGACTGGTCCGACGGATGGACCGAGGTTTACCGAACCATCAACGTCATTGCCCGTGACTCCAAGGGCCGCACCCACAACGAATCCCGTCAACTCATGCCCGAGTCATTTCATGGCTCGCCCAAACTCACGAGCGTTGAGATTTTCGATCCGGCCACTCGCATGCGCATCGTTTACGAGCCCGAAACCCACATTGTGCACCGAACCTTCGTTCCGATTGCCGCAGCGAAGCCCGATTTTCCCAATCCCAGCGAGCGGGCCGAAGATCTCGGCACTTCGACCATGAACGGCCTGCCCGCGAAGGGCACCCGCCACATCTTGTCGCTTTCAAAGAAGGAGAGCGGAATTCGCCAGCCAATCGACATTACGGATGAAGTCTGGTACTCGCAGGATCTTCACCTCGACCTGCTCCTGCGCCACGCGGATCCGCGCCTCGGCACCAACACTGTCGGGATCTCGAACCTCAAGCGCGAAGAACCGCCGGCTTCTCTTTTCGATGTGCCTGCCGGCTATCAGGTTCTGAGTGTTTCCGCACCCACGGTTTCGCCGGCTGCGCAGCCGCCCGCAGGCGCCGGAAGCGCCGCATCTATTCCTTAATTGACGGTTTGAGGGCGGCCGCTTCGAGCGACTCTCGAACCATCGCCAAGGCGGCCTCTACGATCTGAGGATCGTCGCCGAAGCCTTCCAGCCAGCGCACTTNNGGCAACCGCGAGCGCCTGCCGATAACCCAGCGAGTCCAATGCCTTTACCGTCCCAAAATTCGCGAACAAAGTGCGCGTTTCCTCGACGAGCCCGGCCGCAAACATCGCCGCCGCGCGCCGATTGAGCCGTTCATACAGGGCTTTGCGCGGAGGATTCAGACCAATGCGTAGCAGACGGAAACCTACCAGCGGGTCGCGCGCCAGCAGCGCGGACATGGGCTTTTTCGCCGCCAGGCAAACCTCGATTGCCCGCGTCAGCTTGGCCGCGTCATGAGGATGAATCCTCGCCGCCGATTCGGGGTCCAGCCGATTCAGGATCCTGTGCAGCCATGCGGCGCCAAACCGTTCCCGGCTTCGATTCAATCGCGCTCGCAGTTGCTCGTGCCGCGCGGGCCCGGCGAACAGCCCGTCTGTCAGCGAACGCAGGTAGAGTCCGGTTCCACCGGTCACAATGGGCAGCTTGCCGCGGTGGGCAATGTCGTTCAGGGCCGCTCNNACGGCCACTGAGTCGCAACTGACAATCTCTCCGCCGAATTCGTCAGCCAGCTTCAGCGAAAGCGCCGTCTTCCCGCTCCCTGTCGGACCGAGAACGATGACGGCAAGCGAGCCCTCAGCTTGCTCGCTTTCCATCGCGGCAAAGTCGCCATTCGCCGTCCGCGCACAACTCAAGGCCGCCACCAGCCCGTCGGAAAAATCCAGGCCGGATTCGTGTGCCAAAGCCACCATCCCAAAATTCCCGCTGCAACCATGACCAACCCGATCCTCTGGTTGCGCCGGTAGACGCGCGTCTGCTCCGCTCGTTGTGTCTCCGCGGCGCGCTCTTCCAAATATGGCTTGATGATCCGGTCGGTCAAATGCAAAACGTCCTATGAAACGAAGTTGGCCCGTTACGCACCAGTATAGGAGAATGCGTCTGGGCGCATCGGCGGTCCGTTTGACTTCGGACCCGCGGTTTGCTCAGATAACCTTTCAGCTTCGAATTACGTCATGGATAGCACGAGAGCAGGGAAGCATCGATGAAAGTCTTGATCTTTGGTTCTGGAGGCCGCGAGCATGCGCTGGCCTGGGCGGTTAAGCGCAACGAGCGAGTCACCGAGGTCGTCTGTGCGCCCGGCAATGGCGGCATCGCCGAGATAGCCCGCTGTGTCCCCGTCGATCTGAAAGATCTTGAAGTCCTGGTGCGTGTCGCGGTCGAAGAGCGGCCGGACCTCACCATCGTCGGCCCGGAGCTCCCACTTTCGCTGGGTGTCGTCGATGCAATGCACGATCTCGGGCTTCGCGTGTTCGGTCCCTCGCGCGCGGCCGCGATGCTGGAGACAAGCAAGGGTTTTGCCAAGCGGTTTCTGCAGCGCTACAACATTCCGACCGCCCACTACGCAATGTGCTCCACTGCCGAAGAGCTGGAGAGCGCCGTCGAGGTGTTTCATTCGCCGATCGTGGTGAAGGCCGATGGGCTTGCAGCCGGCAAGGGCGTACTCATCTGCCAGTCGCGCCGCACCGCCGTTGAAGCTGCCCAGGGTCTTTTCAGTGGCGCCCTTCTGGGCGAAGCGGAACGGCAAGTCATTATTGAAGAGTTTCTGGTGGGGGAGGAGGTCAGCTTCCTCTGTCTTTCCGATGGAAAGCATGTCGCTCCGCTCCTTCCAGCGCAGGATCATAAACGTATCGGCGACGGCGACACCGGGCCCAACACCGGCGGAATGGGTGTTTACACGGCATCGTCCCTTCTCGATCCCGAGATGTCGGACTGGATCCTTCACCATGTCGCCGAGCCGGCTATTCGGGCCATGGCCGAGGAAGGCACGCCCTTCGTTGGCGTGCTCTATTGCGGGCTGATGCTCACGGCTCGGGGTCCACAAGTGCTCGAGTTCAACGCCCGCTTTGGCGATCCGGAAACGCAGGCGATCCTGGTGCGGCTCGAATCCGACCTCGTTGATGTGCTCGAAGCCTGCATCGACGGTCGCCTCGATCAAACAGAGCTGCGTTGGTCTGCAGGTGCTTCCGCCTGCGTTGTTGCCAGTTCTGCCGGCTATCCGGGAAGTTACAAGACCGGCCTTCCGATCCAGGGACTGAGCAAGGCCGAGCAGGTGCCCGGCGTTCATGTCTTTCACTCTGGGTCGAAGCAGCTCGGCAACCAGCTCGTCACCAACGGGGGGCGGGTCCTCGGCGTTACCGCCGCGGCTTCTTCCCTCGACGAAGCTCTCGATCGCGCCTATCAGGCAATCGCACAGATCCAGTTTGACGGAATTTACTACCGGCGCGACATTGGCCAGCGTGCGCTGAAAAAGGTTCCTTAACCGGCATCGCACGATCCGGCGATTTATTCTGATTTCGAGAGAGATCGCAGAATGCGAGTCGGAGCAATCAACGTGAATCCAGCCATCACCCTCGACGAATTGCTGATTTGGCATCAGGAGTCGTCCCGATTCTGGAAAGACTTTTTCGATGCTAACCCCGCGCTGCTCGAGCTCCCTTGCGACATCGGGCGGACGACGAACGTAATGGAGTTTCTTCGCCACATTTGGGCGGTTGATCTGGTTTGGGCACGGCGTGTGGCCGGTCTCGAAGATCTTGACCGGGAAAAGGTCCCTCCCGGACCGCTTGACCTACTTTTTGGGCTCCACGTTGAGGCAGCGGGAATTCTGCGAGGCGCGTTGAACGACGCCTCGTTCGATTGGGAACGGAGATTGTCTCTGGATGTCTCCTGGTTGCCGCCGGAAAAACGAAACCCCACGTTGCGCAAGGCGCTGGCGCACGCGCTCACCCACGGGCCGCGCCACTGGGCACAGTTAGCGACACTGGTTCGCGCCGCAGGGCATCCTTCAGGTTTCAAAGGAGACCTGCTCTACAGTTCTGCACTCGCTTAGGCGAATGCCCTCACCCCCGAGCTCAGTCAGCTACCGGCGGCGATGCGTGTTCGCTCAACCTTTGTGCATCCGCTGAGGCCTCTTCTCCCGGTCTTTGCTTTTGAAAGCACGACCGGCAAAGAACAGGACGCCCTTGCGTGGGCTTGAACGGAACAGTTGTTTCCTCGCTGCATTGTGAGCAAACGGTTCGCGTTTCTGCGCGCACTCTTGGTCCGCCGCGGACGCGTTTCGCCTTGCACTGCTTGCAATGTTTTGGGTCGTTCTTGAACTGCTTATCGTGGAAGAACAATTGCTCGCCGGCCGTAAAGATAAACTCGGCGCCACAATCGTTGCACTTCAAAACTCTGTCGATAAATTCCATGGCCGGCTTCCCTGGGACAGGGAAAATGAGTGAAATCGGCCATGAATGCAGGTGCCTGCCGGTCCCGTTTCCCTGTCTTCGTACGTGCTTGCACAACAAGGGGCCCGGGCCGCAACAAAGAGCGGCAAAATGCGAATTCCTTCCCAATTGAGGAAGGGCTTAACCCATTCTAAAACCTAAAGTTCATATCAAAACGACGATGACAAAGAATTCATTTCAATCTGGCCGCCCCGGCTCTGTCTTACTCGCCTAATCACTGCCGTATTCAGCAATGATCGCCGGGGCGCCACGGGATTCACTTCTTAAAACGCGGAAAACTAATCCGCCTCTTTACGAGCTTTCTNNTTGCGATTCCGCTTGCGTGCCAATGCTGCCTTCACGCGACGCTTTTCGCCGGGTTTCAGGTAGTAGGAATGACGCTTAACTTCCTTGATGATGTCTTCCTGCTGGACCTTCCGCTTAAACCGGCGCAATGCATTTTCGAGCGGCTCGCCCTCTTGTACGCGAACCTCTGCCAAAGATTCCCACCTCCGAACTTGCCGAGTGGCCTTTCAATGATAGCGGATTTCTCATGCATTTGCTTGACCTTTTCCGGCCACCCCGTGCTAATCCATGTTGATTTGATGGAATTTATACCCTCTCTTTCTTAAAATCCACGGAGTTTTCCCGTTTCCTTGGCATCTATGCGCCTGCCGCAGACGATCTCCGGACCACCCGCAACCTGATTTGTCCATCGTCGAAAAGCCCCTATGCAATAAAATCGGCAGGAAAGGCGTTTCCTTTATGATCCGCAGTTACCGGGGACTGCTCCCCAGGATCCCTTCCACCTGCTACATCGATCTCTCCGCCCAAATCATCGGCGACGTCACCGTCGGCNNTCAAACGTTCAGGATTGCGCCGTTCTCCATGGCCAGCGGAATCTCTATCCGGTCGTAGTGGGCGATTGGGTCACGATCGGCCACAACGCCACGGTCCACGGCTGCGTGGTCGAGGACGAGTGCCTGATCGGCATTGGCGCACGCGTACTGAACGACTGCCACATCGGCGCCGGATCAATCATCGCGGCAGGTTCCGTTGTGCCGGAGCACACCGTCGTTCCGCCACGCACACTCTGGGCCGGTGTTCCGGCCAAAATGCGCCGCGAACTCACCGACAAGGACCGCGCGCTTATTCTTGAGTACGCGCAGAATTACCTTGATTACACAGAGCTCTACCTCAACGAAGCCGTTACCGACCCCGATCGTTGATCCGGTTGGTGCCTGTGGCGGACAGCTACGTCATCCGCTTCGCACTCCGGCATCATTTACCATCGAATCAACCGTGAACGCCTCGAATCATTCTCTGCGCAACAACAGTCGCCCAGCCGTCTTCATTCTTCTCTTGGCGATCGCCGTTGGGCCGGCCGCTGGCGCGCAAACCGCATCCAGCACTCTTCCCGACACACCCCAGGCGCAACCTGCCAATCCCGTCGGAGCCGAGCCTCGCTCCGATGTCACTCTGCGCGGAGTGCCGAAAGACATTCTCAAAGGGCAGGCGGCAATTTGGACCAGTCCAGCGCACGTTCGCGATCGCGACCTCGCGTACCTGGTCCCCATCGGCCTCGCAGCGACGCTCGCCGTCACCACGGACCACCAGGTCATGTCGTCGGCAAAGCTCGACAATCCGTCGCTCAACAGCCAGGCTTCAACCGCATCCAACGGCCTTCTCGGTGGGTTTGTCGCGGCTCCCGTCATCATTTACGGTTTGGGCGCCATCCACCACGACGATCACGCCACCGAGACGGGCATCCTTGCCGGAGAAGCCATGGTCGATAGCCTGGTCGTTGACGAAGTTCTCAAGGTCATAACCATGCGCGAGCGCCCAACCCTCGACAACGCAAAGGGTAAGTTTTTTCAATCCAGCGTGGGCGTCGATTCGTCGTTTCCGTCAACGCACAGCATGATTGGATGGGCTTCTGCCGGTGTGATCGCGTCGGAGTACAACGGGCCACTCACGCAGATCGCCGCCTACGGACTTGCTACGGGGCTGAGTGTTTCGCGCGTCCTTGCCCGCCAGCATTTTCCTTCGGATGTTGTGGTGGGCAGCGCAGTCGGTTGGCTTGTGGGGCGCTACGTGGTGCACAAGCACCACAAGCATCCAGGCACCGAGTAAATCCCTCCTAGTCCCTAGCCCTCAGTCCGAAGTCCCTTAGTCCCTCCGCATCCGGCGTTGCGCCCCACGCTTTGAAAAACTCGTTGCCGCCGCCAAACGTGCCTGTTCCGAATGAGAGCGCAGAAACTTTGAGGCCCTAGCCTCCAGCAGCCGATATTCCATGCCCGCTTGGATGCGTTACCGCTTAGCGGGATTCAGACGCCGATCGTTCACGCCAAACGCCCGCCAGAACGACTCCGCCGCAACTCGCCCAAAGTCGAAAGGCCCGCCCGCCTGCTCGCTGTGAAAGATGTGCCCGTAAAGCAGCGGACCCAGCAACAGCGCCATCGCAGAATCCATGTCCAACGCCGCCGGCAACAGTTTTTGCTTGATGCCGCGCCGCAAAATCCGCTTCAGGCAAACCCGCGATGGCTCCATCACGCGATGCCGCCAGGCCTCTCCGAATTCCCGATGCACTGCCGAATAAGCAATCATCGCCGGCATCATGCGCACCCGTGCTTCATCGAACTGGTCAGGAGGCCTGCGGCTCAGCACCGTCGCCAGGTCCCTGCACAAATCGCCCGAGTCAACATCCTCCGGGTCGCGGGCTAGCCCATTCACCATCAGCATCACGTCCATCAGCAGAGATTCCTTGTTTGGCCAATGGTTGTAGATGGTCGCCTTGCTCACTCCTGAAGACTGCGCAATCGCGTCCATGCTCGTGGCGTCGATGCCTCGCTCACCAAACAACGCCAGCGCCGCCCGCAGCACCCGATCGTGCGCTTCTTCGCTCCTATGCGTTGCCATCGCTAGATCTCGATCTTCGAAAAGCGCCACGCGCCAAAGAACATCAAGATGGTCGCCAGCACTGCCAGCACCACAAAATCCGTGAACTGGCCGTAGAACGAAATGCCCAGGAGCGCCGACCGCAGCCCGTCCACACCATATGACAGCGGATCGATTCCGGTTGCAATGCGCAATGGCAGCTTTTGATCTGCAAGTGGAAACATGGCGCCGGATAGAAAGTAGATGGGCAGCACCAGAAAGTTCATGATGAGCTGGAAGCCTTGCATATCCTGCAAACCCGAGCCGATAGCCACGCCCACTGCGGCAAACGTCAGCGCGATCAGCAGCATGAAACCGAGCGCAATGGGAATCGCCAGGTAGTTCGACGGCCGGAAACCCGCAATCACGCTGATGACGGTCACCAGCAATCCCTGGATCAGTGCAACCGTGCACCCGCCCAGCGTGCGCCCGATCATGATTTGAATGCGCGGAACCGGCGCAACCAGCGTCTCCTTCAGAAACCCGAACTGCCGATCCCAAAGCAGTCCCAATCCCGAAAAGATCGACGAGAACAAGACCGACATGCTGATCACGCCGGGCGCCACAAACTGAAAGTAATTGCCATTGCCCGCGCGCTTGAACACGGGCCCAAGCCCGAAGCCGAGTACCAGCAGGTAGAGCATCGGTTGGCCGAGCGACGCAACAATTTGCGCGCGCGAACGTGTGTACCGCTTCAGCTCACGTAGCCAAAGAATGTAAATTGCGCTCATCGACGGCCTCCCTGTTGCCACATCTTGGCGAACTGCCGCATTTGGTCTGCCGATCCTGCGCTTTCATCGCGGATCGTTGAGCCTGTCAACTTCAGGAACGCGTCTTCCAACGTCTCGGTGTTGGTTTGAGCTTTGATTTCAGCGGGAGTGCCCACAGCCACGAGCTTGCCGTGATCGATGACCCCCACGCGATGCGCCACGCGATCCGCCTCGTCCATGTAATGCGTGGTCAGCATCACTGTGACCTTTTCTTCCTCGTTCACTTTCTTCACGTGGTTCCATAGCTGATTGCGGCTTTGCGGATCGAGCCCCAGCGTCGGCTCATCGAGGAAGAGAATTTTCGGAGTATGCAAAAAGCCGCGCGCAAT
>PLTV01000107.1:4067-6618 GCA_003164635.1 Acidobacteriaceae bacterium | reverse complement strand
CCCGCGCCGCCGGAGCCGACCGTCGATCCGCCCGGGCCACCGCCCGCGGCCAGCGTCGAGGATGACCCACCCAGCGTGTTGGGAATCACGCCGGAAGGTGCGCCCAGTGGCGCCGCTCCCGTGCGCGTGCGCAAAATGTCGGTGTCGGCGATGTCCAGGTCATAGCGGGCAATCGCAAGGTCGTAGTTGTTCTCAAGCGCCAGCGCCAGCGCATCGGAAAGGCTCAGGTAGATCTTGCCTTCCTTCACCAGGTCGGTAAGGCGAACGGAATTTGCGAAGCTGGCCTTGGGAATGGTGGTTCCCTTGAATGTCTTAAAAGGATTGCCGGTAAGACGCGCGTATGGCCTTGAAAAATCACGATCCGCCGAGCGAAGCTTCAACGGCTCGGTCAACACGGGAGCTGGTGCGCCCGGCAGTTCCGATGCCTGCTTTTCCGGATTCTTGGCGCCTGCGCCTTGCACCGATTGCTCATTTTGCACAGCCTGCTGCTGGGCGAAGCTGGAGGGCACACCCGCCATCAACGTCAGCATGACCGCCGCAGCGGCGCGAAGCCGCGTTCCTGCCTGACCACGAACACGCTCCGCGGACATTTCGTCCTGCTCAAACACACGTATACCGTACAAATGCATTCTTCATCTCCGCTATTGCTGAGGCATATGGGGTGCCATTCTTCAAGACGTTCGGAGAGCCACTCCGGACGCAAATTTGTGACGTGCTGGACCGCTTTTCGCTGCAAACCCAGTTGATGGGCTCACGTGTACTTACGCGCGCTTCGTCCGGTTCGTTCCAGCCAATCCTCCGCTGCGGCAAAATTCGCCCTTTCCCCGGAGCCTTGAACCGCTTTCGTGCAGAAAGCTGAGTATATCCCACAGCCGGCAAAAACCACGGCTCGACTGCTGTCAGGTAACCTGTTCCATAACCTGGAATTTCATGTGAACGACCCATCCCAAACCGGAACTTCGCCGCAAAACTGGAAGCTGACACTGGCCTATGACGGCACCGACTACAAAGGTTGGCAGATTCAACCGGGAGAGGCGACCATCCAGGCCGAACTGCAGGCCGCCCTGGGCCGCGTGCTCGGCGAGTTACCCCTTCCGCAAGGCTCCGGCAGAACGGACGCGGGGGTTCACGCGCTCGGCCAGGTGGCCAGCTTCGAGCTGGCAGCTGCAATTCCGCCGGAAAACCTGCAGCACGCCGTCAACCGCACCCTCCCAGGTGCCATCCGCGTTGTGGATGCCCGCGTTGTGCCGGCGGCTTTTCATGCGCGCCATTCAGCCATCGCCAAAACCTACGAGTACCGCATTTTTCGCGAGCGCATCTGCCCGCCCACTCTCGCCCGCTTTGCCCATGCCTGCCCGTGGCCCATGGACCTGGAGGTCTTGAAAAAGGCCGCGCGTATGTTCGAAGGCGAACACGATTTCCTGAGCTTCGCGGCCACCGACCCCGACCTGGACACGCGAAATCTGCAATCCGCAAGCCAGGACCCACCCGCAGAGCCCTTCTTTCCCAAACGCCAGGGCGCGATCCGGACCATCTACTCCTCGCACTGGTCCTCGCGCGCCACCGCGGAGGGTGAGTTCCTGATTTACCAGGTCCGCGGCAATGGCTTCCTTCACCACATGGTGCGCAACCTGGTCGGCACCATGCTCGACGTGGGCCGCGGCCACATGCACCTCGATTCGATTCCAGAAATCCTGGCCGCCCACTCCCGTGCCGCCGCTGGGCCCACTGCGCCTGCCCGCGGGCTCTTCCTTCACTCGGTTGAGTATGGCGAGCCGAACTAACAGCCGCCCGCCCCAATAAAGACCGAAAATAGTACCGGGAAAGGACTATAATCGGACCGATAAAGAACCACAGGAGGTCTCCATGCGGTATTCCACCCAGATCAAACCCATCAGCTACGTCAAGGCCCACGNNCTGCTCGACCGCATCACCGCAGAGCGCGAGCCCATCATCATCACCCAGAATGGCGAAGCCCGCGCCGTACTGATGGACGTTGCCAGTTACGACGAGATGATGCATGAAACCCAGGCTCTCCTGAAGGTGCTCGCGCACGCAGACAGGGAGATTCAAGCCGGAGACACAATTCCAATTGAAGACTTGATGAAAGAGTATGGCGTGGAAGCTGGCGGAGACTGATGTCATTCGCGGTCCGGTTCACGTCGAGCGCAAGCAAAGACCTTCGCGCGATTCACACCTATATTGCGACCAACGACACGTTGGGGAATGCCGACTATGTCGCGCGAGAGATCATCAAAGCGGCCCTGACGCTCCGTGATCTACCCAATCGTGGCGCGCATCCACCCGAACTGCTCAAACGAGGCAGCCGTGCCTATCGCCAAATCTTTTTCAAACCCTATCGCATCCTTTATCGGACCCGAGGCAGAACTGTGTTTATTGCCGCCATTGCCGACGGACGGCAAGATATGGCTTCCTTGCTTTCACGGCGGTTTCCGGCATCTTGAAGGCTGCAGCATCTGGCCCGCACTTCCAAGCAATCTAGGCGGCCAACGGTCCCTCCCCCCGCACCCCCTGCTAACCTGAGACCACC
>PLTV01000107.1:0-4030 GCA_003164635.1 Acidobacteriaceae bacterium | reverse complement strand
TGGATCGCGGAACGCTTCGCCCAGGCAGGCCTGGCGCATGTGCGAACTGACGAGATCGGCAACGTTCTCGGCTTTCTGCCCGAGGCCCACCTCGGCGAAGGAAGCACGGGCTTGATTGTGGTTCTTTCCGCCCACCTCGATACCGTCTTTCCCGCCGACACGCCCCTCGCTCCCCTTGTGAATGGAGACCGGCTTGAAGCCCCAGGCGCGTGCGACAACGCGGCCGGCGTCATCGGCATGCTGGCAATTGCCCATGCCCTGTTGCACGCCAAATTCGAAGCACCCGTCTCGCTCCTGTTTCTGGCCAACGTCGGCGAAGAAGGCGAAGGCGATCTGCGCGGCGTTCGCCATCTGTATAAGGAGGAGGCGCTGGCCGGGCGCATTGCCGCGCATGTGGTTCTCGATGGCGCGGGCGCAGAATCCGCCGTAACCCAGGCGCTGGGAAGCAAGCGCTACCAGGTAGTCATCTCCGGCCCCGGCGGCCACAGCTTCACCGATGCCGGAACGCCGAATCCCATTGCGGCGCTGGCGTCCGCACTCGCCGCGATTGCTGAAACGCCCTTGCCCGCCGAACCGCGCACTACGCTCAACCTCGGAACCATTCATGGCGGCACAAGCGTCAACTCGATTCCCGAAATCGCCTCGGCCTCCATCGACTGCCGCTCCATCGCGCCCGAGCAGCTGGTCCGCCTTGAAGTCGCCGTGCATCGCGCTGTGGAAGATGCCGTCGAGCGAGCCAATGAGATTGCGCGTGGAAACGGCGTCGCCGCAAACAAGCTGCTGTCGTTTGCCATTCACATGATCGGCGACCGCCCTGCTGCTCAATTGCCCGCCGACTCTCCGCTGCTTGAAGCCTTGCGCGCCGTCGATCGCCACATGGGAATCCGCACCGATCTGCGGCTCGGTTCGACCGACGCAAACATCCCCATGGCGCAAGGCGTCCCGGCGCTCTCCATGGGAGCGGGCGGCGACGGCGGCGGCGCGCACACGCGTCAGGAGTGGTACTCCGACAAGAATCGTGAAACGGGATTGAAGCGGGTCCTTCTCTTAACGCTGGCCATGGCAGAGTGGGCCGCGGGATTGTAGCCCCCGCTCTGCTACACTCCGCGCATGCGCGCTCCCTTCCCCTTGATTGCGGCCGTCCTTGTTGCGGCTTCGTTTCCCTCCACTGGTCCTGCGCAAACACTCACCAGCAAACACCAGCTTCCGCAAACAGCCAGGCGCGTGCCTGGCGGCGCAGCACCCGAGCTGATTCTCTTCAACGGCGTCATCTACACCGGCGACGGACTCCAGGAAAGCAAGCCGGAGACAGTGCAGGCCATCGCCATTGGCGGCGGCAAGGTCATCGCCATCGGCTCCAACGAAGAAGTGCAGCGTCTCGCGGGGCCGCAGACAAAGAAGCTTGATTTGCATTCGGCCCAGGGCGGATCCTATGTATTTCCCGGCATCAACGATGCGCACACCCATCTGAATGGCGCGGGACAGACCAAGCTCAACGTCGACCTTACCGGCGTGCCCTCGCTCGACGCCATGCTCGCCAAAATTGCCGACTTCGCGAAGAGCCAGCCGCCCGGCCACTGGCTCATTGGCGGCAACTGGGACCACACCCTGTGGGACTCGAAGACACTCCCCACGCGCCAGGATCTCGATAAAGTGACCGCGGGCCATCCAACATTTCTCGACCGCATCGACGGCCACATCTCCATCGCCAACTCCGCGGCGCTCGCAGCAGCTGGAATCACCGGCAAGACGAAACCTCCGCAAGGCGGAGCCATCGATCTCGATGCCAGCGGCGAGCCGACCGGGATTCTGCGCGAGTCGGCGCAGGAGCTGATCTACAAAATCATTCCGCCGCCCACGCACGACGAGCGCGTGCGCGGCGACGAGCTCGCCATGGCCGATGCCTTGGCGCACGGCGTCACCAGCGTGCAGGACTTCAGCGAATGGGATGATTTTCTTGTCTTCGAAGATTTGGAAAAGCAGGGCAGGCTGAACCTGCGCATCACCGAGTGGCTCGCCTTCAAGGACCCTCTCGCCACACTCCTCCAGCAGCGCGCGCATCACGATGCCAGCGATCCGCTGCTGCACACCGGCTTCCTCAAAGGCTTCATGGATGGATCGCTCGGCTCGCATACCGCGGCCATGAAGAAACCTTTCTCAGATGACCCCAACAATACGGGCCTTCCGCAATACACACAGCAACAACTCAACGCCATGACGCTTGAAAGGGCGAAGGCCGGCTTTCAGATTGGCTTCCACGCCATCGGCGACAAGGCGGCGGCGATGGCCCTCGATGCTTTCGACCAGCCCGGCGTCTCGCGCACCGCGCGCAATCGCATCGAGCACGCGCAGGTTGTCGACCCCGCCGATATTCCACGCTTCAAAAAGCTGGGCGTCATCGCTTCCATGCAGCCCAATCATCTGCTCACAGATATGAACTGGGCCGAAGATCGCCTCGGGCCCCAACGCGCCGCCTATTCCTACGCGTGGAAGGCCTTTCTCGACGCGGGTGTTCCGCTTGCCTTTGGCACCGATTATCCCGTGGAGCCGATCACGCCGTTTCGCGGACTGTACGCAGCCGTCACACGCAAAAATGAGCAAGGAACCAAAACGTATTTTCCTGAGAACAAGCTCACGCGCGGCGAGGCCTTATACGCATATACACAAGGCTCGGCATACGCAGAGTTTGCCGAGACGCGCAAGGGCCGGCTGATTCCCGGCTACGAGGCCGACTTCATCCTTGTCGACCGCGATCTCTATAAGGTCGACCCGCCGGCAATCCTCGGGACCAAAGTCCTGGCAACCTATGTCGGCGGGCGTGAAGCCTACGCCGCGAGCGTGAGCGCGCCGTAGATGAAG
Organism: Acidobacteriaceae bacterium; assembly: GCA_003164635.1. Taxonomy (GTDB): domain Bacteria; phylum Acidobacteriota; class Terriglobia; order Terriglobales; family Acidobacteriaceae; genus Telmatobacter. The sequence goes on along the minus strand of PLTV01000107.1, from coordinate 1,171 downwards.
GCACGCGCTTACCTGCTGATGTTGTTTGTCGTCGCTGTGTGGGGATCGACGTTTGTCCTCATCAAGAGCGCGTTAGCCGATGCTTCTCCAGCGGCCTTCAACCTTGCGCGCATGGCGCTGGCGTTCCTCGTCCTTGCCGTCGCGTATCACCGCTTCTGGCGCGGCATTCGTTTATGGCAGGTTGGGGCCGGCGCGCTGGTAGGTCTTTGCCTCGCGACGGGCTATCAGTTCCAGACCACAGGCCTGGCGCGGACAACTCCCTCCAAATCGGCTTTCATAACCGGCCTTGTCGTTGTCCTGGTTCCCTTGTTGTCGGCCTTTCCAGGTTTGCGTTCACCCGGCGCGCATGCGCCGCGCTGGAACGCCGTCGTCGGTGCATTGCTCGCGTTCATCGGCATTGTCTTTCTCACCGCACCCGGCGCCGCCATCGATCGCGGCCCTGCTTCGGTGGCGCAATCGGTCGCCAGCCTTCTGCCCGATCTGCAGTCCATCAACGTCGGAGACATGCTCACCTTCGGCTGCGCCGTGGGCTTCGCATTCCATTGCATCGCGCTCAGCCATGTGTCTCCGCGCATCGCGTTTCAGCCCCTGGCGCTGCTTCAGGTTGGCTTCTGTGCGGTCTTCATGGCCCTGAGCCTTCCACTGATCGAGCACCCGCATCTTGCGTGGACACCGAGATTGATTGTCGCGCTGGCCATAGCCGCCGTTCTCGCGACAGCCGCCGCGTTCTCCATCCAAAGCTGGGCGCAGTCCGTGTTGCCGCCAACGCACATGGCCCTCCTGCTCACCATGGAGCCCGTCTTCGCGTGGATCACGTCCTTCCTGATAATGGGCGAGCGCCTGGCCCTGCGGCCAGCATGCGGCGCTCTCCTGATTCTGGCCGGCATCGCACTCACTGAACTGGTGCCTCAGCCCCATGTGCCCACAGCCCACGAAGCCTGAAAGAAACAGCGACGAGGGATTGCAAGATAAGGGCAAGGAAATGGGGACCGGGGAACGCACCAACCTTCTTCCACGATCTGGATGCCCCCAGGGTCCAGGGGCTTTGCTTAAGAAAGCGATCTTGGCCATTAAATAAGCCACTTGCCCAAGAAATACCCTTAAATGAGCCCCGCATTTACCAAAACATAACTTCCGGATTGGCGACTGTCGTTAGCTAATAATATGTCCG
>PLTV01000093.1 GCA_003164635.1 Acidobacteriaceae bacterium | reverse complement strand
AAGGCAAGAATCGGGAAGCCGTTGCTGCCTGGAATGTTTACCTCAAGGCCCATCCCAAAAGTCCCGAACCCTACGCACACCTGGGCCTTCTCGAATCGCGGCAGGAGCACTACAAGGAAGCAGTTTCGCTTTATCGCAAGGCACTTGCGCTTGGGCCGGATGTAGCGGGGCTGCGCCTGAACCTGGGCCTGGCGCTCTTCAAGAGCGGCGACCCCGAGGCAGCGATTCACGAGTTTGATCCACTGCTCAAAGCGCAGCCGGGCAACCTGCAATTGACGACGCTGATCGGCATGGCGCACTACGGCCTTGCCCAGTATGCCGAGGCTGTCCCATATTTGCGCGACGCGGCCGCACAGGATACGCAGAGCATTTCGCTGCGCCTGGCGCTGGCGCATAGCTGTCTCTGGTCGAAGCAATCGCAATGCGTGCTCGACGTGTACAAAGAGATTCTTGCCTTGAATCCGGATTCCGCTGAAGCCGATATGCTGGCCGGCGAAGCACTGGATGAAATGAAAGACAACGAAGGTTCGACCAAGATGTTCCGCGCTGCCGTCAAGGCTGACCCGAAGTTTCCCAACGTTCACTTTGGACTGGGCTACCTGCTGTGGACGCAGAAGCAATACAAAGAGGCGGCGAGCGAGTTCCAAGCGGAACTGGCGAACGATCCTGACCATGTGCAAGCCCTGCTCTACCTGGGCGACACCGACATTCAGCTGAACCAGATGAACGACGCGGCGCCGCTTCTTGAGCGGGTGGAGAAGCAGAATACGTCGATTGCGCTCGATCACCTTGATCTGGGTATCGTCTACACCGAGTTGGACCGAAAGCAGGATGCGCTGCGGGAGCTTGAACTGGCGGAGAAACTCAATCCCAACGACGTGAACGTTCACTGGCGGCTGGCTCGACTTTACCGGGCAACCGGCAAAGCGGACGAAGCCAAGGCAGAATTTGAAAAGGCGGGGAAGTTGAACCAGGCGGCCGATGACGATCTCTATAAGAAGATTGCCAACGGCAAGCCGCGTCCGCCTCAGACGCAAGACTCTCCAGCCCCCGATGCGCCGCACTGAGAATGCGCGAATATCAACACGCGCAGGCAGCCGGCTCTAATTGAATTGCGGGTGCGCGGGCTGCGTAGTGTTTTCGGCGTTCAGCTCCGCAAAGATCCCCTCCGGGCACATGTGATTGGCTTCGAATGCCTCAAGTGCGGCTTCTGTTTCCACAGCGGATGCGATGGTCATAAAGCAATGCAGGCAGCGGGCATTCCATGTGCCGTTTTCGTTCAATGTACGGCAATACATCGCAGCTTGGCCTTTCCACAGACTTGGCGATGGTACATTGTCCTCTGCGTTGGTGGAGTGCCGGATATCACGAATCGCTGTGAGCACGGGCCGGATCGGAATACCGATCGCGGGAAGCTTTACAGACTCGTTGTCTGGTTGGGGTGGCTGCGGAGATACCAGCAAGGGTTCTGGCCGGCTTGCGGAAAAAGCGAAACGGAACACGACACCTGGGCCGTGCCTTCGTAGTCGTATTCGATCTTGTTGCCCTTGAGGGGCACGGTAAGAAAGCGGCTGACGGTGACGTTGGCTGTGGGCGCTCCACGCAACTTGTAAATGGCCCAATCCCCTCCGTAAACCAGTACAAAGGCGGCTACCACTCCCACCAGCGCGCGTTGTAGCCACCGTTTGATCATCGCTCAGCCCTCTTTCAATCCAGGCGCAGCTTCCTTAAGTCCAATGCCGGTCAACTGCCGAGTTCGCGCCTCAGTGAGATAGTAGCTGAGTTGAGCGGCTGCCTGGGCGTAGCTGAGGCCTTCGCCGCGGATGTTCGAGATGCAGTTGCGCTCGGCATCGGTGCGGCCACGGCGAGGCTGCCATGTAATGTATGCGCCCAACGAGTCGGGGGAACTCAAGCCGGGGCGCTCACCGATCAGGACGATGGAGAGCTGTGCGTGCAAGGCCTCGCCGATCTCATCGCCAATGGCGACGCGGGCCTGCTCAACAACACAAACCGGCGCCAGCTTCCAGCCGTCGAGGCGCGGCAGCAACTCCTTAAGCAGCGGAACGGCGTGGCGTTCGACGGCCAGCGCCGAAAGGCCGTCGGCAACGATCACAACCAGTGTGTCCGCGTCCCCTTTATCTGCGGAAAGGGACGCCCCATGGCCGGCAACCTCGGCCTGGCTCGACTCGTTGAGTCGACGGCCCAGGTCCGGGCGCTGCAGATAGGTGGCGCGATCTGGCGCGGCGGAATGCAGCCGCAGTACCGCAGTCGCAGTGATCTCGCCGATCGCTGCGCATAACGCCGCAGCCTCCAGGCGACTTTGCACAGCGTCGCGAGCCTGTGCGTGGCTCAGCTGAAAGTCGAGCAGGTCGCTTGTGCCAATGCTGATGCCTGTGCGGGTTAACCCCACACGCGCTGGTGTGAGCGCACGGAGCCTTCGAGCAAGATTCTGCGACGCAGCGAGGTTGCTTTCCTTATTGAACTCGTCGCTCATACGGCCAGCAGCCTTTCCGGCTGATTGGCCTCAAGCGCAAGGCGTTGGAAGTTGTCGCCCGCGAGCCACGCTTCAAACTCGGGTGCAGGCCTCAGGCCCAGCGCACGGCGCACATAGAGCGCGTCATGAAAGCTGGTGCTNNTCCATGTCGTCCTGGTCGGCTTCGGCGTGGTTGGTGTAACACACGTCGCAGCCCATGGGCAGTCCGAGGAGCTTTCCGCAGAAATGATCTTCGAGCCCGGCGCGCGCGATCTGCTTGCCGTCGTACAAATACTCTGGCCCGATAAAACCAACTACCGTGTTCACCAGCATCGGCTTAAAGTGGCGCGCCACCGCGTAGGCACGAGCCTCAATGGTTTGCTGATCCACGCCATGGTGGGCGTTGGCTGAGAGCGCAGAGCCCTGGCCGGTTTCGAAGTACATAAGGTTGTCGCCGCGCACGCCGCCAGCGCAGATCGCGCCGCGCTTGAGCTCCTGGCCAGCCTGGTGCGCTTCAGACAAGAGCGCCAGATTCACGCCGAAGCTGCGATTCGCGTCTTCAGTGCCGGCGATGGATTGAAAGAGCAGATCGACGGGAGCCCCGGCGCGCAGTGCATCCAACTGGGTGGTGATGTGTGCGAGCACGCAGCTTTGCACGGGAATTTGAAAGCGCTGGCGAAGGGAATCGATGATGCGCAGGAGAAGCGTTGTGACGGCCACGTTGTCGCCGGCGGGATTAATGCCGATAACCGCATCGCCGGAACCGAGCAGCAGTCCGTCGAGAATCGCAGCGGCAATCCCGATGGGCGCATCGGTAGGGTGGTTGGGCTGCAGGCGCGCGCTGAGGCGGCCCTTCAAGCCCACCGTCGTGCGGAAACGCGTGACGACGCGGATTTTCTGTGCAGCGATGATGAGGTCCTGCACGCGCATCAGCTTGCTCACGGCGGCAGCCATCTCGGGCGTGAGCCCGGGCGCAAAAGCCGCTATGCGTTCAGGCGTGGCATTGTCGGAAAGAAGCCAGTTGCGGAATTCTCCAACCGTCAACGAGCGGATCGGCGCGAAAGCGTCGGCGCTGTGCGTGTCGACGATAAGACGCGTGACTTCGTCGGACTCATAGGGCACGATCTGCTCGGAGAGAAAATGCGCCAGTGGCAGATCCGCCAAAGCGAATTGAGCGGCTACGCGTTGCTCGGCGGATTCCGCAGCAAGGCCAGCGAGGGCATCGCCGCTGCGATAGGGCGTGGCCTTGGCGAGCAGGTCGCGCAGATCGGCGAAGACGTAGCGCGTGGTTCCGAGGGTGGCGGCAAAAGGCATGCGGTTTGCATCAGCCTATCCGAATTGGATGGGACGAAGCCAGTTCTGTGCGGGATTCCGTGTTAAACCAAGCGTCGGACTAATTTGATACCAGGACAGAAGGCCTCGGTGCTCCTTCGGGCAGAACGAGTTTCTGCGGCGCGCAGCAGGCGCGGTCAAGCCTGGATACATCGAATTGCATTTGCTTGTCGGATCGCAAGGAGATCAGCGTGGCTTCGAGAATGGCGGCGGCCGCGGGATCGGATGGCGAAACGATGCGGTAGTGCATCCACTTGCCTTCGCGGCGCGCGGCAACGATTCCGGCCCGGCGCAGATAGGCCAGATGGCGCGAGATCTTGGGCTGCCCCTGGCGCAGTATTTCAACGAAGTAGCAGACACAAACTTCGCGTCCGGCCATCAGGTTGAGCAGACGCAGCCGGGTGGTGTCCGCGAGCGCCGCAAAAAGAACGTCAAGGGGAACCGGTTTGCCGAGTTGCGTCATGCGGCCATTATATATGGATTGACAGATATGATGCTGGGGAATATATTCGCTTAAGCGAATGTGAGGTGTTGGCAATGGATACAAAATCGGCGGTGCAGGAAAAGTATGGAGCCGCAGCGCGGCAAGTAACGGAGAGTGGTAGCGTGGCGTGTTGCGACCCGGGGTTGCGGTGTTGCGACCCCATCACGACCAACCTTTATGACGAGGGGCAGAAGAGCGGATTGCCTGCCAGTGCGGTATTGGCATCGCTGGGGTGCGGCAATCCGACTGCATTGATCGAGTTAAAGCCGGGCGAGACGGTGCTCGATCTGGGATCGGGGGGCGGAATCGATGTTCTGCTTTCGGCCAGGCGGGTAGGTCCGACGGGCAAGGCGTATGGGCTGGACATGACCGACGAGATGCTGGCATTGGCACGCGAAAACCAGCGCCAGGCAGCGGTTGAAAACGTGGAGTTCCTGAAGGGCGAAATCGAAAGCATTCCGCTGCCGGATGAATCGGTAGACGTGGTGATTTCGAATTGCGTGATCAATCTTTCGGCAGACAAGGACCGTGTTCTGCGCGAGGCTTTCCGCGTGCTCAAGCCGGGCGGCCGCTTTGCCGTTTCCGACGTGGTGGTGCGTGGCGAGGTGGACGAGCAGGTTCGTAAGAGCATGCTGCTTTGGGTGGGCTGTATTGCGGGCGCGTTAGAGGAACACGAGTACGGCGCGAAGCTTGCGCAGGCGGGCTTCAGCAAGATATCGATTGAGCCAACACGAGAGTATTCGATTGAAGATGCGCGGCATTTTCTCGTACAAGCCGGCATCGATGTGGACACGATTGCGCCCCGCGTCGAAGGCAAGTTCATGAGCGCGTTTATCCGGGCTACGAAGCCGGCGGGTGGGTGCTGCGCAGGCGGATGCTGCAGCTAGGAGCGCGAGAACATGCGAAAACCGTACAACATTCTTGTTTTGTGCACGGGCAATTCGGCGCGCAGCATTATGGCCGAGGCGCTCTTGAATACGATGGGTGCCGGGCGCTTCAAGGCATACAGTGCCGGCAGCCATCCGACGGGCCGTGTGAATCCATTGGCGACCGAGCAGGTGCGGTCGCTGGGATATCCGACGGAGGGTTTGCGCAGCAAAAGCTGGGACGAGTTCGCGCGGCCCGATGCTCCAGTGATGGACTTTATCCTGACGGTCTGCGATAACGCGGCGGGCGAAGTGTGTCCGGTGTGGCCGGGAAAGCCGGTGACGGCGCACTGGGGATTTCCNNACGATGCATCAGATCAGGAACCGCGTGCAACTATTCATGAGTTTGCCCTTGGAGACGCTGGACCGCATGGCCGTGGAGAGTCGGATGCGCGCCCTTGGCAACGAGCCGCTGTGAGCAGACAACGCCCCTTCAAGGAGAAACTGAATGCAGACCGATGCAGAGCTTTGCTGTGCTGTGCCCGTGCCGGGAAATCCGAAGCTTTCATTCATCGACCGGTTTCTTACGCTGTGGATATTTCTGGCAATGGCCATCGGCGTTGCGCTGGGACGATTTGTGCCGGCGGTGCCAATCGCCCTGCAGCGCTTCCAGGCGGGTACAACAAATATTCCAATCGCCGTGGGGCTCATCCTGATGATGTATCCGCCGCTGGCCAAGGTGCAGTACGAGCGTCTTGGCGATGTGTTCCGCAATCGCCGCGTGCTGGGGCTTTCCCTTTTGCAGAACTGGGTGATCGGCCCGGTGTTGATGTTTGCGCTGGCGGTAATTTTTCTGCGCGGGTATCCGGAGTATCGGACCGGCTTGATATTGATTGGGCTGGCGCGCTGTATTGCCATGGTGATCGTATGGAATGAGCTCGCGCGCGGAGATACGGATTATGCCGCAGGTCTGGTGGCCTTCAACAGTGTGTTCCAGGTGCTTTTCTACAGCGTCTATGCGTGGTTCTTTCTCGCTGTGCTGCCGCCGCTGGTGGGACTGAAGGGTGTCGTTGTTGACATCCACATGAGCCAGATTGCACAAAGCGTTTTCATCTACCTGGGCATCCCATTTCTTGCCGGGATGCTGACGCGCTTCATGCTTCTCAGAGTGAGGAGCCGGGCGTGGTACCAAACGCGCTTTCTTCCGGCCATCAGCCCAATTACGCTGGTCGCGCTGCTCTTTACGATCGTGGTGATGTTCAGCTTGAAGGGCAACCTCATTGTTCAGCTTCCGTTCGACGTGTTGCGCATTGCGGCGCCGTTGCTGATCTATTTCGTAGTGATGTTTTTCGTGAGTTTTTGGATGGGGCGCGCGGTGGGCGCCGATTATTCAAAGACCGCGACACTGTCCTTCACAGCAGCGAGCAATAACTTCGAGCTGGCAATCGCGGTTGCGGTTGCAGTCTTCGGATTGAACTCCGGCGCAGCATTCGCAGCTGTTATAGGCCCTCTGGTCGAAGTGCCCGCGCTGATACTGCTGGTGCAGGTGGCGCTCCGGCTGAGGACAAGATGGGTTGGTGCGTTGGAGGATGCACGGGCCTGAAGTGCCCGGCTCCGCAGTCTACTATTCTCTCCGGGTGAAGCGGAAGTTCTGAATGCGTCCTGCGTCGAGGATGAAGCCTGTGATCTGGTGCTTTGCATTGCGCGTGAAGCGGAGCGTGCCGATGTCGCCAGTGAAGACGTCCCGGGTGGCTGGGCGAAGGCTGTCGGGCTTATGTTTGAGGCGTTCGAGGATCAGTTTGCCTTCCTTGAGAACGACGCGATACACGGGATCGATCTCTTCGCTGACATAGGAGCCGGTAAAATCGGGCAACTCCGCAGCGGTTGGAGTGAAGGCTGTGACTGCTTCATAAACATACGGCTTGCCGTCGCCGAATGACGGCTCAAGACGGAGCGGCTTTCCGGCCTCGGCAGGGACGAAATGCATGTCGACTTCGTTGCCCCAGGGAACGTCGGCAACATGAAAGTGGTCCGGTGCGAAGGGCTTCAGCTCGTGAAATTCGTCGCGGTCGAATTCCATCTGAAGTTTGCCGTCCTTTACCAGCACATGCGTGAAATTATCTTCTTCCTTGCCCCAGTAGAGTCCGGCCAGGGCAGTCATCTGCGCCGTGGTCAGCGGAGCCTGGGGCTGGACTGCCGCGGCTGCCTTCGCGGGCTCCTTGGCTGATTCCTTGAAGTCTTTGGCAAGCAAGATGTCGGCGACTTTGTTCGAGAGCTCGGTGGGGTCTGTGCTCCCAAAATTGCAGAGGACGGAGACGCCGAAATGCTGATCGGGGAAGCGGACGATGTTGGATCGATATCCAGCATCGGCGCCGCCGTGGCCCACGGTGGGAAGGCCCTTGTACTTACCGATAGCGAGGCCGGAAGCGTAATGCTGCAACTCGCCGTTATTGAGCTTGTCGCGATGGAGCATGAGGTCAATGAGGCCCGGAGCGCCGATCCTCGGGTGGTAGAAGTTCTCATCCCAGAGTTGCAGGTCTTCGACTGTGGTGTGCAGGCTGGTTGCGCCGGCGGTGTCAAAGTTGGTGAGGCTCATGCGGTAGGGTTTGCCGTCGCCATCCTGGTCATAGCCGAGGGCGTCGTGCTTGATGACTTCTTCGTGATCGTCGCGGAAGTGGGTGTGCATCATGCCCAGCGGCTGAAAGATGTTCTTGTCTGTGAATTCACGGAACGAGGTGCCGCTGACGCGCTTGACGACGATGGCGAGCAGCGTGAAGCCGGTATTCGAGTACATGTACTTTTCGCCGGGCTTGAAGTTGAGTGCCTTCTGATGCACGAGGACCGACATCACATCGTCGTCGGTGATGAGGTCCTGCGAATAGCGCCAGCCGGCGAGCTCGAGCAGGGACCACTGGTCGCGCATGCCGCTGGTGTGATGCATGAGATGGCGCAGGGTGATGTGCTCGCCGAAGTCGGGCAATTCGGGAATGTATTTGTGCACATCGTCGTCGATGGAGAGCTTGCCCTGTTGTTGAAGCAGCAGGATCGACGCGGCCGTGAACTGCTTCGACATGGAGGCGACGTGGAAAACGGTTTGCGGGGTGATGGTGACGTCGTCGTTGAGATTGGCCATGCCGTAGCCGTGCTTGTAGAGGATCGTGCCGTCTTTGTAGACGCCGACCGCACAGCCGGGCGAGTCGGTGCGATTGTATTTTTCGAAGACTTTGTCGACCTGGGCGGCCTGGTCGGGGGAAAGCGTTTGCGAACGCATGCCAGGGGCAGCGAGGAGAAGTGAAACCGGAATCATGAGGTGAGTCAGGCGAATCATGCGGGGAGTCCTCGGAAAGATGTNNGGTGGATGGGAAGAGGGTCGCGACCATTGTCACAGGTAGGGCCCACCTGCGCAAGCGCAAACGGCTTGTGATCGCTCTCGACAAATAGTACGTTTCGTACTATAGTACGAAACGTACTATGAAATTGCCTTCCGCACTTGGATTCGCTCTTCTTGGCCTGCTGCGGCAGAGGCCGCAGTCGGGCTACGACCTGCGCAAGACGTTCGTCGAGACGGCCATGCGTCACTACAGCGACAGCCCGGGGTCGATCTATCCGGCGCTGCGCCGACTGGCTGAGCGCGGACTGATCAAAGCAGAACCGAAGGACCGGCGCGGGCGTGAGGTCTTCCACGTTACGCCGGCGGGCTTCAAGTCATTCGTAGATTGGCTCGAACAGCCCGTGACGCGCGAGGGGGTGGTGCTCGGGCTCGAAGAATTGATGCTGCGCTTCGCGTTTATGGATGGGAATGTGCCGCGCTCGACGGCCATTCGCTTTCTTGAGCAATTCGAGCACGAGGTGGGCTTGTATGCGAAGGAGTTGCGCGCACAGTTTGCGCGCGACAGCAAAGGGAATCCG
>PLTV01000177.1:17518-18264 GCA_003164635.1 Acidobacteriaceae bacterium | reverse complement strand
GACCGCGCCGCCGCACCCAGGCCAGGCAGCAATCGCAGGCAGGTCCACGCCGCTGCCGCCAAAATTGCGCCTTCCCACGTAGCCGAGATCAACGCACTCACAAGGTGCGCCGCCGTATTCGGTCCCAAATGCAGAAGCATTTCCATCAATTCGCCTCCTGCACATCGTCCGGAGCCAGCGCAATCGCCTCGCGCAAACGCTTCAGCTCTTGCGGGGTCACCTCTTCGTCGCCCAAAAGCGACAGCAGCAGCCGTTCGCGCGAATTCCCGAAGAACCTTTGCAGCACGTGCCGCACTTCGGAGCGCCCTGCCTCCAGTTCTCCCACGCACGAGCTGTACAGGAAAGCTCTGCCCTCTTGCCGGTGATGCACATATCCCTTCGATTCAAGAACCCGGATCGTCGTCAACACCGACGTATACGCCAGTTCGCCTTCGTCTGCCGTTGCCGTTACCACTTCGGCAACAGTCGACTCGCCCCGGTCCCAGAGAACCTTCATGAGCCGAAGTTCGGCAGGCGTAAGCGTGATGGACCGTTTAGGAGGCATAGCGTTTCTAGTGGGAGCTCGACCCAGCCAACCCGGCCTGGTCGATTCCTGCTTCCAGTAGTATAGACGAGAAACTAATCATTTAGTTGCTAAGATTTTCCCCGCAGCCCCGAACCAGGCTATGTGCCCCATCCATGACACGCTTCTCGCGGCATGGGGTGAGAAACCGAAAAGCCTCCCAAGCGCTGGGTGTCTGCGGTCC
>PLTV01000177.1:0-17509 GCA_003164635.1 Acidobacteriaceae bacterium | reverse complement strand
GGCGCCGGCGTTGTTGGCGGCTTGGCCCACGGAACATTCGTGAAGTCGAAGAAGTTCAGCAGATTCGGCTGCGCGGCATCCCGGGCCGTCAGATGCGTCGACGAGCTGATGAAGCGGTTCTCCACGAACTTGATAATGGCCGTGTGATCCATCGGGATGTGCGACACGTAGTGTCTGCGGACGAAGGGCGAAATCACGAAGTTGGGTACGCGGAAGCCAATCTGCGCGCCGAATCCGTTAACCGCCGCGGCATCGCCCGCGTGCGCGCCGGGATAGCTGGGGTCCAGATCGCAATGCGTGGTCTTTGCGTTATTGGCGCCCAAGCAGGGTAAATAGCTGTCCGGCTGCACCGAAATCGATCCGATGTCCGGAATCGTGCCCAGCGATGTATCGGTAAAGTCGTTGGAGTGGCCCGGCACCGGCGGAACGTGGTCGTAGGGTCCGCCGCCCTCGTCATAGGCGAAGAAGAAGACCGAACTGGCGTAGGAAGAGCTGGCCATGAACGCGTTGACGACCTTGGCCACCTGCGCCTGCCCCATCAATATGGATTGGCCCGACCCCGGATGCTCGTCGTTGTTCGCGTAACCGGCCTCAATAAAGGCAAAGCTTGGCAGCGTCCCGTTGGTCAGATCGGTGTAGTACTGCGACAACGGCGCAATGTGACTGGGGTTGATGCAGAACGAATTCGAAGCATCCCCAACCACGCTCGACCCCTGCAGTCCGCTCGGGCACGTCCCGGTCGGGTTCTCTCGCAGGAAGTTAAACGCGTAGCTCAGGCTGCCGAAGTCCGTCGCAGGGAACTTGTCGTAGGCTGACTCGCCCTGGCACTCGTCTTCACTCTGGCAGAAGCCTTCCGTCACCGTGTAGTAAATCTTCCAGGTGACCTTGGCTTTATCCAGTTCATTGAAGATCGTCTCAATCGCGAGTTGCGGCAGCTTGTCATTCGACCCCGGATCCTGCACCAGTCCCTGCGTCGTGCCGCCCGTAAAGGTCGCAATGCGGTTGTCGATGCTTTTGCTTGCCAACGGTGAGAACCACCGGTCCGAAACCGCGAACTGCGATGCTATGTAGTAGTAGTAGTTCAAATAGTCTTCGTCGTAGTAGCCCATGGCACGCTGACCAGCCGTGTCGGTGAAGCTGCCGCTGCAACCTGCGCCTGGCTCATTGCAATCGGTCGCAAAGCCTTCCGCAGTATGAACAAAACCGTCCATTTTGATGGGCCGCGTCGTAAGGAAGTTGTAGCGATTCACGTCGCCATAACTCGCCAACCACGCCGAACTGTCGTCGTCGATGCATGTGCTGGTGAACTTGAAGAGCGAGAATTCGGTACCCGAGTCATTCTCGTTGCTGATCGTCGTGAGCTTGTCATCGATCCCGTCAACGTCGTATTCCTTGCCGTCGTCGCCGATATTGAAACCATTCGTCTTGCGGTACGGGTTCAACATGCCGAAATAGTTGTCGAAGGAGTGGTTCTCCTGCAGCATGAAAACAACGTGCTTGATCGAACTAAGCGTGGCTGACGAGACAACATCCACTGTCGCCTCGGCCGAGGCGTTTCCCCCCGCTCCCGTTGCTTCAGCTGTGTAGGTTGTGTCGGCCGTAGGGCTCACGGATTGTGTGCCGCCTGTCGCAGTCAGCGTGTACGAACTGCTATCGCTTCCAGTAATCACCACCGGCGCGGTTGCATTCGTAGCCGTGACCGTCAATAGCGATGAACTTCCAGGCGAAACAGACGTAGGATTCGCGCTGATCGTAACCGTTGCCGCCGGGCCCGATGTCACCGTGACACTCGTTGTGGCCGTTGCGGTATTCGTCGCGCCAACCGCCGTTGCGGTGTAGATTGTGCTGGCCAACGTCGGCTTTACGGTCTGGGTTCCACCCGTGTTGGCAAGCGTGTAGTTCGAGTTGTCGCTGCCGGCAATCGTCACCGCAGTCGCGTTTGTGGCAGTCACCGTGAGCTTCGACGAGCCGCCCGGTGCAACCGACGTAGGGCTCGCGCTGATCGTAACCGTTGCCAGTGTCTCCGTCACGGTTGTTGACGCCGTTGCCGTGTTGCTGGCGCCAACCGCGGTCGCGGTATAGGTTGTGCTCGCCTGCGTCGGCGTTACCGCCACCGTTCCGCCGGTGTTGGCAAGCGTGACGCTCGTGTTGTCGCTGCCGGCGACTGTCACCGCGGTCGCGTTCGACGCATTCACCGTAAGAGTTGAAGAATTCCCCGGCGTAACGCTTGTCGGATTGGCAGAAATGCTCACCGTCGTAGCATTCGCTGCCTGCACAGTCAGGTTCACCGTCTCCGTCGTCGCGCCGCCGCACTTGTCCCACTCTTCCACCACGGTGTGCTGCGATCCTGTGGCAAGAGTGATCGACGTATTCAGCTTCGCGCCGCTCACAACGTAGATTTTCTTGTTGTTTACATAAACGCCCATCGACGCGACGCCCTTCGAGCAGGTCGAAGCTGTGGACGTCGCCACATATTGGACAGGCGATGTGACCGTCGACCCCGGCGTCGGACTGGTCACTTTCACAGTTCCAAAAACCGGTACCGCGGCAAGAAGGGAAAGCAAACTAACCCAAGGCAGAATCTTCATGGTTCCGTCTCAATTCTTCTTTTGGTTGTCTTTTGTTTCGAACGTTCCGGTTCTCGAAAAAGCGTGCACTTCTGAGAACGGATTGCTCTGCGGAAATCCCCAGTCCCAGTTCCGCCAGCTAACTCAAACTTGTAACACGCAAACTTGTACTTTGCAACAGCTAGTTCGCGCCGAAGCCTGTGTATTTCAATGAATCTATTTGCTTATCTGCGTTTCACTTGTGAAAGCTCAGTGAAAGCCTTTCCAGCCCTCCGTATTGCCCAATTCTTTATAACTCGATGCCCCGCTAGATACCTCGAATAACCTGTCTCCTGGTTACCTTTTTGATTACTTCAGTGAAGCTAGTTTCCCATCTCTCGCAGCGGGGTGAGGATCAAGTCGATTTAGCGCCATCAAACAACACGGGCCTGTTTTTTCCCCGCAACCGGACATCGGTCGTCGCCGAATCGGGCCGCTTGGGTGAATCACTCAGACCGGATGGCGTTGAAAGCCGCTGTTAACCATGCAGGAACGCGAGCCGTCGGTATCGCGTCAGTGCTGCGGCGGACCGGGGTAGACTCGTCGCAGTCGGTGCTCCGATTGTTTGCTAAAGATGCAACAGTACATGCCAATTTGGCATCTTCAAGCTTGGAAGCAGGTATTCATTTTATGTTTCATTCTTCTTTTTGCTTCGGTTCGGCTGGATCTTTCGTGTTGGTTATTGGCAGCTTCTTGAACCCGCCTGCGGGCGGCGGAGCTGAACGTCAAATTGTTCGTCCTGTGAATGAAACTCAACGCGTAGCCTTGACCGGGAATATTCGCCCCGAGGCCACGCCGCGGAACGATCTCGGAGCCGTCGACGACGATCTCCCCCTCGATCACGTGCAATTGCTCCTGCGCCGTCCCGACGCCGTTCAGCAGCAACTCGATGCTTACACCGAAAGCCTCTCCGATAAGAGCTCCGCCAACTTCCATCAATGGCTTACGGCCGGTGAGCTTGGCCAGCGCTTCGGCGTGGCCGAGCAGGATATCGACGCCATCACCGGTTGGCTCGCGCTCCACGGCTTTCATGTCGACCAGGTGTATCCAAATCGAATTGCCATCGACTTCAGCGGCACCGCTGCGCAGGTGCGCGAAGCCTTCCAGACTGAGATCCACAACTACGAAGTGAACGGCGTGCGCCACATCGCCAATAACACCGACCCGACCGTTCCCGCCGCCCTCGCGCCCACCATTGCCGGCATCGTTTCGCTGCACGACTTCCGTCCTCGCCCTATGTTCAAGCCCCGCCGGCCACAATACACATTCGATAGCGGCGGCGAACAGAACGCCGTAACGCCGGGCGACCTGGCGGCCATTTACAACCTGAAGCCGCTCTTCAGTTCCGGGCATAGCGGCAAAGGGCAGACCATCGCCGTTATTGAAGACACCAACCTTTACTCCACTGCCGATTGGACAACATTCCGCAAGAAGTTCGGCCTCTCCACCTACACATCGGGCAGCCTGAAGCAAGTGCATCCGGCGCCCAAGTCCGGTACCAGCAACTGCTCCGATCCAGGCGTCAACGCCGATGGAGACGACAGCGAAGCAACCATCGACGCGGAGTACGCCTCTGCCGCGGCACCCAACGCGGAAATTGAAGTCGCCTCCTGCAACAACACGAACACGACCTTCGGCGGCCAGATTGCTCTCCAAAATCTCTTGAACGGCGCATCCACGCCGCCCGCCCTCATCAGCATCAGTTACGGCGATTGCGAATCCGACAATGGCGCGGCCGCCAACGCGGCGCTCAGCAACCTGTATCAACAGGCAGTTGCGGAAGGTGTGTCCGTCTTTGTTTCCTCTGGCGATGAGGGAGCGGCAAGCTGCGACGCCAATCAGCCCTCCGCGACTCTCGGAATCTCAATCAGCGGGTACGCATCCACTCCGTATAACGTGGCCGTCGGCGGCACCGATTTTGAAGATACGTACTTGAAGGAAAGTTCCACCTATTGGAGTGGGACGAACTCGTCGACCTACGAGTCGGCCCGCGGCTATATTCCGGAAATCCCCTGGAACGACTCCTGCGCCGGCAAGCTTCTCGCCTCCTATGAGTCAGGTTCATCCGTGGCCTACGGCGAAAAAGGCTTTTGCAACACCGCAACGGGCGATGGATATATGACCGTGGACAGCGGCTCCGGCGGGCCAAGCGCGTGCGCCAAGGGAACCGCCTCGGCAAAAGACGTCACCAGCGGCTCGTGCCAGGGATGGGCCAAACCTAAGTGGCAATCCCTCGTGGGTGTGCCTTCCGACGGTGTGCGCGATATTCCCGACGTTTCGCTCTTCGCCGCCAATGGCGTCTGGGGCCACTACTACGTTTACTGTTTCTCCGATCCCGACAACGGCGGATCGTCATGCAATCAGTCGCCATCCAACTGGGCCAGCGCCGGCGGAACAAGTTTCACCGCGCCCATCCTGGCGGGCATTCAAGCGCTTGTCGTTCAAAAATGGGGACGCCAGGGAAATCCCAACCCCATTTACTACAAGATCGCGAACTCCGAGTATGGAAGCAAAGGCAAATCTTCCTGCAACTCGTCCCTGGGCAAAGACGTCGCCTCAAGCTGCGTGTTTTACGACGTAACGGCGGGCGACATGGATGTCAACTGCACCGGCTCCCACGACTGTTATCGCCCCAGCGGCGAAAACGGAGTGCTGTCAACCTCCGACTCCTCCGACAAGCCTGCCTTTTCCGCCGCCACCGGCTGGGACTTCGCCACCGGCATCGGCACTCTGAACGCCTACAACCTGGTCTTCAGCAAAGACTGGTAGATCGACCTACCTTTCGTTTCTTCGCTGCATGTCAAGGTCACCGCGCCGCAACCGCCTGGGCGGGCTTCACGTATTTGTCGAGCCAGTTTTCCATCTCCCAAAGCATGTGCAGCACGCTTTCGCGCCCCTGGTATCCGTGCGCCTCCAGCGGCAGCAGCACAAAGCGAACGGTTGCCCCTTCTCCCTTCAGCGCATCGTAAAAGCGTTCGCTCTGGATCGGAAACGTTCCCGTATTGTTGTCCGCTTCTCCGTGGATCAGCAAGATCGGCGTCTTGATCTTGTCCGCATACGAGAACGGGCTCATCTTGTAATAGACCTCGGGCGCCTGCCAGTAGGTTCGCTCCTCATTTTGAAATCCGAACGGAGTCAGGCTGCGGTTGTACGCTCCCGAACGCGCAATCCCTGCGCGGAAAAAAGTGCTGTGCGCCAGCAGATTCGCCGTCATGAACGCCCCATACGAATGTCCCATCACGCCCACGCGATTGGCATCCACCGTGCCCGTTGCCGCGCCTGTGTCGATAGCCGCCTTGGCCCCCGCGACCAATTGCTCCACATAGGTATCGTTCGGTTCCGCAGTGCCTTCGCCGATGATCGGGATCGCCGCATTCGCAAGAACCGCGTAACCGGTCATCGTGAAGAAGACCGGCGAACCTGCCCCGATGCGCACAAACTCATACGGCGACCCAGTCACCTGGCTGGCCGCCGCGCGGCTCTTGAACTCCGCCGGATACGCCTCCATCAGCGTCGGAAGCGGCCCTTTCGATTTGTCGTAACCCGCCGGCAGGTACAAGTCCGCCGATAACTCCACGCCATCGTCCCGCTTGTAGTGCAACAGTTGATGCGACGGCATAGGCAGCCCCGCATACGGATTGGCAAACTGCGTCACCGCCGTCCACTGGCTCGGGCTGTTGATGTCTTGCCCATCTCCAATTGTCCCGGTCAGAAAGTAGTTCGGACTCTGCTCCACCGATTCGCGTCGTGCCAATACCTCCGCTCCGGAAGGCGAATCAATCACAGCGATTCCCAGCTCATAAAATGGCGCCCGCGACTGCCATATCCGTTTCTCCGCAGGATTTTCCCCGGCCGCAAGCGGCATGATGGCCACAAACGGCGCGTCTCCCTTCGGCGAAGCGCCCTGTCCCGCAAAATAGACCCCCTGCTTGTCCGCGGTGAATTGCAGCACCGCCTGCCCCTGCGCATTGCGCTCAAGCAGAGGACGCCCCGGATCGTGATACCGGTCCTGCATCGATCCCTGGTAAAGCTGTGTCAGCTTGCTTGTCGTGGGGTCAAGCGCCGCCAGAATCATCTTGCGGTCTTTCCATCGGCCTTCCATCACCACCGCAACATGCTCGCTGCCCCACTCCACGCTGCGGAAGCGGAGTTCCAGGTCCGCGATCGGCTTGCCCTGCGCGGTGAACGGCGCATCCAGCGCGAAAATCCGGTCCCGCATTGCCGCTTCACGCTTCGGATCGCCACCATCCGCAGCCTGCACCCAGGTCAGCGTTGCCGGCACGTCGCTGCGCCATCCAAATTCGCGCGGCCCCGGTTCCACGGCATCCCGATCGATCGGCAGATTGTCGATCAGCGGCGCATCGTCGATCACCTTCACCTCGCCCGACGCCACAGTGAAGACCTCGCGCCGATCAGGAAACCGCTCCGAGGGCTGCGTGTACGAAAACGGCCGGTGCAGCTCTTCGGCAAACACATACCGCCCATCGGGCGACGCTTCAACGCGCTCAAAGACTCCTGGCTTGCCGATCTTCTTCAGCGCGCCGCCGATCTTCACCTCAGCCAGTTGCGCAGTCGCGTAATACTCAAAAAACTTCTCGTCGCTCGGGCTCTTGAGCAGATCTTCATACGTCGGAGCAGGCGTCGCTCGGCCTTCGTTTTCCTGCACCACCGGCCCCGTCGGAATTTCAGACCGCGTAGGCGCTGGCCCGCGGTCGGATGGGACCGTAAGAACCGCGAGAGATTCATTCGTCAGCCACGACACCGGCGTTGTGAGCACCGCATTCAGCCGCACCCCAGGCACACGCGCCGCCGTTGCAGCCGCCACATCCACAATCCACAAACCCAGCCCTGCGCCGCCCGAGTCCCCTGCTGCCGCATCCGCATTCACCAGCGCAATGTGTCGCCCATCTGCCGACCAACTGCCTGAAAGAACATGCAGCTTCGCCGGCAGCCCTCGAATCGCCATCTCCGCCCCGGCCTTTGCGCCCGCGGCCGGCAGCGTCTGAAGCTTGAGCGAGACAAAATACCGCGTGCGGCTTGGCATTCCAACTTTCGGATTGAAGCGCAACCCCGCCAATCGCAGCTCCGGCTCGGCCAGGTCCGCAATGCTCGGCAGCGACGAGCTCTGCTCAATCAGGATGCGCCTCGGTCCAGTTCCGTGCGCGGGCGACAAGCTGATCGCCGGTGTCGGCGGCGCGTCCACCAGTTTCACCATCACCTCCGGCGGCGTCTGGTACTTCAAATCCGTCGGCGGCGCGCTTTGCTGCCCACACAGCGGGGCGACACTCAAAACAGCGAGACCGAAAAACACGATGCAGCGGCGATCGATGGGCATGCAACACTCCTTGCGCAGGTTCGTTTGGATTGTCAGGTTGCGGCGCGTGCGATTGGAACTGGAGTATACCAACCCCATTCGCCTTCCCTCTGCGTCACCGCACCACCCGCTCCCGTCGACACGCGCGCCAAAGCGCGATACATTGAGAACTCACAGACAGGCCCACCGGAGATTCCCCATGCCCAGCAAGGCCCTTGCGCTCTCTGCCGCATTCCTCGCGCTCGCGTTTCCAGCCTTCGCGCAAACGCGTCGCCTCTCCGCCGACGACATGCCCAAGGTCGTGCGCATCAGCGATCCGCAAATCTCTCCCGACGGCAAGACCATCGCCATGACTGTGGGCCGCGCCAATTTGAAAGAAGATCGCTACGACACCGAGATCGATTTCGTCGACATAGCCCCCAAGTCCCTCCGCGTCATGACTCACGACCGCCACGGAATCAGCTCCGTGCGCTGGTCCGCCGACGGCGCCAGCATCGCCTACCTTGCCGACGACGCCGACAAGAAAGCGCAGATCTTCATCATGCCCATGGCCGGCGGCGATTCGCGCCAGCTTACCCACTCCAAAACTTCCATCAAGCTCATCGCCTGGAATCCCGACGGCAAACAACTCGCCTACGCCGCGCCCGATGAAGAGCCGGAAAAGAAAGACGAAGCCAAATTCGACGACGCCTTCGAAGTCGGCAACAACGGCTATCTCGAACGCTCCCGCGCCATGCCCATCCATCTGTGGCTCGTCGAACTCGCCAGCGGCGAAAGCAAGCGTCTCACCTCAGGCGAGTGGTCATTGCCCAATCACTTTGCGCCTGCGGCCCCGCCCTCGCAGATCGCCTTTACCCCCGACGGCAAGTCCATCGTCTTTGTCAAAGCCGACTCCCCGCTCAGCGGCGACACCGACNNGCAACGGCACCGATGTCGCCCACACCCTCGATCGCGCCATCAGTGGCGCCGCCTGGATGCCCGGCAACAACGCGCTCCTTCTCGCCGGCAACGACGAAGCCCGCGGCGCGCTCTGGCTCCAGCCCATCGGCGGTAAAGCCAGCCGCATCGATGTCGGCGCACTCAGTCCATCCGCCGCCGTCAACGTCGGCAAAGATGGCGCCATCGCCTTCACCGCAACCGGCAACAGCCACGCCGCGGAGCTCTTCTATCTCGCACACATCGGCGATGCGCCCATCCAGCTCACGCATCTGCAAACCGTCACCGACGGCGTCGCGCTCGCGAAGCCTGAAACCGTCCACTGGAAAAGCGACTCCTTCGACGTGGATGGCGTACTCACCTATCCGCCCGACTACACCGCCGGCAAGAAATATCCGCTTGTTCTCTACATTCACGGCGGACCCACCGGAACCTCGCTTGAAACCTTCTCCATGCCCGCGCAAATTTTTGCCGGTCAGGGTTGGCTCGTCTTCGAGCCCAACTATCGGGGCAGCAACAACGAGGGCAACGCCTTCCAAATCGCCATTGACCGTGACGCCGGCGCAGGCCCCGGCCGCGATGTCATGGCCGGTCTTGACATGCTGAAGAAGCGCGGCATCGTCGACGAGTCGCGCATCGCCGTCGGCGGCTGGTCCTACGGAGGCTTCATGACCTCGTGGCTCATCGGCAACTATCCCGAAGTGTGGAAGGCCGCCGTCGCAGGCGCGCCCGTCACCGACCTCGTCGACCAGTACACGCTCAGCGACAATAATGTGCAGCGCGCCGCCGGCTACGGCCCCTCGCCGTTCGTCGCCGACAACCTCAAGAGCTACGCCGCGCAGTCGCCCATCACTTACGCGTGGCGCATCAAGGCGCCCACGCTCATCATGTCCGACGTGGGCGATTGGCGCGTCACCACCACCCAGGCCTACAAGCTCTACCACGCCCTCAAAGACAACAATGTGCCGGTGAAGTTTATTGCGTATCCAGTCCCCGGACACAGCCCTGCCGATCCGATTCGGTCAAGGGACGTGTTTCGCCGCTGGACTACGTGGTTTATGGGTTATCTGAACTCGCCCGCCGCGACGATGGCTGAACAAAAGTAGTCTCACCGAAGTCCCGCAGCGGCCGAACGAGAATAACCCAGCGCAAACTCACGATCTGGACCGAAGCCGGTGTGAGTCCGATGCTTGTGGCCCCGTAGGGGCCGAAGGAAATTAGCCCAGGACAAATTCGCATAGCGAACGCAGTCCTGGGTGCAGGCGCAAAGATGATTCAGCCCCGTAGGGGCGAAGGGAAATTGGCTGGCCCCCCATCCAAATGGGAAAGCACAACCCTTGATGTTCATCAGCACAACCGACCGTCGGCTGATTCTTCTTAGTTGAACGGAACGCCCGCAGGGATCAAATCCTCGAGATCGCAGCGGTGAAGGCGCTCGGTTTTGCGCAGAACCTTTTCATCAAACTCGTGCGCGATTGTCCGGTAGCACGTTGGGCAAATCGAATCGAAGGTTCCATTCAGGTTCACTCGATGTGGAAACGGAGTGGCTGGTTGTCGGGCAGTTTGCATGGGGGAGCCTCCCGGCATCGTTGAATTGTGCCGATGGTAACGTTACAAATCTGGAGTAGCCAATCCCCCGAAAGTTGCACCCGCCCGCGGCCGCTCAATGGGCGGCAGTACGTGGGGGGGTGATCACCTCGTACGCGTGGGGCTGATCACGCGGCACGTGTGGGCCTGATCTCGCCTTACGCATCGGTTGATCACGTAGAAGGCTCCCGGAGGGAGCCATTGAACTTAGCCACGGGTGAAACCCGTGGGCGAGTCGTCCAAGAGAATGCCGTCCGCCCCGGAGGGGCGGACCGAGACGACGCCACGAATGGACGAACTGCGCCACGATGCCGATGTCGGGACAATCGGTCGGCTGATCACGCCGCGCCCTCCGGGGCGGCACATCGTGCTGGGCACACGATCCCACGGGTTTCACCCGTGGCTAAGTTCGTAGCATCCCTCCGGGATGATTCGTTGCTGGCTTGCTGCCTAGCTGCACCCGCTTTTATATATAGATAAACTATACTTTTGCATATAAGACGTTTAGTTTCATCAAGTTGTAAAAGTATTTTCTACTCATTGTCCGAGTTCGAGTAGACGCCTCGAAATCTTCTTTTCGCCATCTGACGTTTCCTTCAATCTTATAGAGAGAGACCAAAAACGGGAGCGGCAGCTCCGGAGGAGATTGAATGAACCAAGATCGTGAGAGATTGCCGGAAACCAGGAGAGCTTTGAAGCCTGCTGAACCAAGACCCTGGCTCACCCCAGCCGAGGCACTCAGAATCCTTGAGGCAATAGACTGTTCCGATGTTTCCGGAACGCAAACTCAGGCGCTCGTTTCTGTGATGTTCTACAATCACCTACGTTTTGGCCAGGCGCTAGAACTCAAGTGCGGGGACGTCCATCTGCAGAGTACAAGTCCCTGTCTGCTGATTGGAAGGAAGGGGACACTCACGCATCGACAAGACAAGTTCTCTGTGCCCTGCTTTCCAGACGCCCTGCGAGCGTTGGATGGTTATATCAAGAAAGCACATCTTGCTTCCGACCCCGACAGCCCAATGTTTCGGACTATCGATCGAAGGACCGGTGAAATCACAAGCAAACCATTGTCAGCGAGAGCCGCGCACCTTGCCATCAATCACGGCGCCCAACGGGCAGGCATCGAGCGAGAAATCTCGCTACATGAATTCAGGGTTGCCGGAGCCGGCCCTCTCAAAAAGCGGTTTGAAGATTGATGATTGGCGATCAGGAGGCGGCCACTTGGAGTATGTCTGCCTGCATGAGCTGCGCGATCCTCGAAATCTCCGGATGAATCAGAAGGTTCAAAGGCACCTGCGTTACCAAGTTCAATGTAAATCACCAAGTTGAACGGAGATCAACCAAAATGCAAAAGCTATCGGTCGCTCGGCTCAAGAGACTGATGAAATCTGGAATTGACCCGCAACTCCTACGCACAATTGTGGGCCAGCGCGCGTTGCAAATGACACTTTATTACCGTCCTGCTTCGAAGCCGGAGTTGGATGCGGCCCAGCTCGAAGCAAAGATGATTCTAGAAGCAGAGTCGATCTCGGATCTAATCCAACGCCCGAACCCGAACTTGAAGTAGAAGATGGTGATTTGGTGTTTGGGGGGCTGTTCGCCAATCCGGTTCGAGTAGGCGCGGTCATCTGGCCGGCATCGAACGAAAGATTTCACTGCTCGAGTTCAGAGGTTGCCGGAGCACGACTGGTCAAAGAGCAACTTTCAAACGATTGATGGTCAGTTGCATCGTGATCGCACCACCGATAAAAGGAGACAATGAGGTGGAAATTTTGAAGGATAGAACAAGCGAACTTCTTTCTGAGCCCAGTGGTTCCTGTCGAGATTGCGAGACTGCATTTTGAAAGTTTATCTAGTCGACGGTACTTACGAACTGTTTCGCCACTACTTTGCCTTGCCCAAGGCACGAGATGCACGCGGCCGTGAGGTCGGTGCGGTGCGCGGTGTGCTCGCATCGCTACTTGCAATGACGCGTAATGGTGTGACCCATATTGGAGTCGCCACCGATCACGTGATCGAGTCGTTTCGAAACGGCCTCTGGGCAGATTACAAGACTAGCAAAGGCATTGAACCCGACCTTCTTTCGCAGTTTCCTATCCTCGAAGAAGTCCTGTCGGCAGCCGGTTTCGCGGTCTGGCCGATGGTGGATTTTGAAGCTGACGACGCCCTAGCTTCGGCCACCGCCCTCGCTCTAAAAGATAGTCGCGTCGAACAGGTTGTCATCTGCACGCCAGACAAAGATCTCGCTCAATGCGTTCAGGGATCAAGGGTGGTGCAGTTAATTCGGCGCACGGGAGTCACCATGGATGAAGCTGGAGTTGTCGCCAAGTTCGGCGTCTATCCCGACTCAATCCCGGACTTCCTTGCACTTGTTGGCGATTCTGCCGACGGCTATCCGGGACTTCGTGGCTGGGGGGCGAAATCCACATCAGCGGTCTTGACCAAATACGGTCATATCGAATCCATCCCACCGTCGGCTCGCGATTGGCACCTGAGTGTGCTGAACTCGGCTTCTTTAGCCGATACGCTTATCGTCTCCGCTTCTAGACAGTCGAACAGTTCGCATTCAATGGACAAAATTATGCGAGCAGAACGGGCCTGTCGCTATGCTCCCCCCCGAGTCGATCGAGCTAGATCATAGAGCGGAGCTAAAGAAAAGATTCTGCGATCCTCGTTTGAGTGACTGGATTGATCTTCTATCTGAAAGGCTCGAGGGCCATGCGGGCGGAAACTTCGAACCCCTCTATCAGGCCTTTACGACTTGGCTTGAATGGCTTTCTACGTTGCCAGAAGTTCCCGGGGTATTCGGCATCACGAGGCCCCATATCAATGGAAGAGGGCTTTCAGGGATATGCTTTCGAGACTGTCTCAAGAAGCTCGACATCTCTCCAAGATGCAAGAACCGACACCTGTTCTTGCTGAATCACGTCTTCGAAGAATTAGTGACACAAGCGGAGATCAAGGACAGGCATTTCAGCAACCCAATACGCGTCGACATCGACAAATTCATCGTAGATAGCAGCCTCTCCGGTCAGGGAACCTACCGGTCGCGAATCCCCTCACTCGTTCTGGATGAAATGAAGCTTCTAATCGTGGAGCCTACAAAAGACGGCAGCTTCCGATGGTCTAACCAACTGAGGAAGATTCCGATGTTATTCGATCCTAATGTCGACTCAGGCGAAGACCTCTTCTGTCCCGTCCTCCCAGCCATCATCTACATCATGCTCGTCTTTCCCCTCCGCACACATCAAGTGAGATGGCTAGATTCCTGCGAGATGGATGAAGAAATCTACGACTTCGAGACAAATCGGTTCCTTCCCAATCTCGAGCGGGGCATGAAAGGCAGACGGTCCGGGGTAATCCAGGCGGCCAAGGACTCCTCAACTGAAATCATGCTCGATTTCCAAGTAGCGGTTAATAAAACGATCGTGACCGAGCGGATGCGTTCTTCTTACACGATACCCTTTCTACCTCCCGACGTGCTCTGGATACTGAAGGAGGTGTCCACGTATCAAGAGCGATATGGGCCGCCTGCTCATCTCGTGAAAGAGGTTCACGAGCCTGTGCTTCAGAGCAGACGAAATCAGGCCCTTGCAGAGTTCTATCCAGATATTTGCCCTCTCTTTAGGTGCCGCGAGCAGCACTCGTACTTCCCGCCATCACACAAGCAGATTGCGTATTTTTGGGGCAAATTATGTGCGCTTTGGGACGACTTGAACTCCAGATGGGTCAATCCTGCCACCGGCATGATCGAAGCCCGTCCTGGCGTACCCAAGATGGCGCGCCCATACATTGGCAAACAGGGAAACACGTGGTGGGTAGCAAACTTCGACCTGCACTCGCTGCGTGTCGCGTCGGTGTCCTCTCTTCTTGAAGCTGGACTTCCCCTCGCGATGGTTGCGGCGATGGCTGGACACAAGAGCATTGCGATGACAATTCACTATTTCAAGCCAGAGCTTGGGCTTCTGCGGATGAAACTCAAGGAAGCGTATGACAAGATGGCCCCCGGAGATACTGCATACAGAATTGCGAAGTTGTTGCGCGAAAGCGACGAAGAAGGGATTTTTCTCGGGAACTCTGCCGGTTTGGAAAAACTAAAGGCGATTCGAACAACGGGATTGCCTACGATATCGTCATTCGGTATATGTCCTGGAGCGTCTTGCCAAGAAGGATTTGAGCCAGAGTTTGGGTCGAGAGTTGTGACGGCAGTTCCCGGCGCTAGGTGCGCAATGTGCAGATTCTTCGTCTATGGACCCGCCTTTCTCCCAGGTCTCGTCTATGAGTTCAACTGTGTTTTGATGGAAATCGAACGCAAAGCAAAGGTACAAGCTCAGATCCGCGAATCCGCCCAGCGCGCCGAGGATGACGGCAAATTTGGTGAAGTCCATCAGCTTCGCGCCGAAGACGACCGAATCGACCGTGAAGCGAGTCTCGATATCGCCGTTCTGGGAAGGCTCTACGTGATCCTCAACGAGTGCATTGATGCTTTCAACTCTTGCCCGGAAGGCCTCAGCGGGCTGCAGATCATCTCGCCAGATGCGAAGTTGGAAGTCATTCTTAAGCAATTGCCGCGTTTTGACGCGCTCAAGGAACTCGTTGAGGTATCTCAGATCCTACCTGCAGGCCGGCATGTCTCTTCAGCAATCGCGGAACTTGAAATGAAAGATATCCTTCTCGACATGCTGCGTCGAAACGGTGCAGATGCCTATCTCGCTGGTCTTCCCAAGGATGTGACTCGGGCCGCAACAATCAAGCTCGCTCAATTGTTGGAGTCTATGATTCCTGATACAGATAACCGTGAAAAACTTCTTCAAGGCCTTATTGCCACCGGCGAAATTCCGGGTCTCGACGAACGGATAAAGCAGCTAATGGATCAAACCCATTCGGAGATGCAACGACTATCGCAGAGGTATCACGCCCTGCCTCCACCTCGGACCTGGCTTGATCGGATTGCGCTGAACGATGAGGCGACGTATGCCTGAGTCGCCGTCCAAAACACATGCTGAGACCCTGTTCGAAGAGATCTCTGCAATTGCGAGACACCCAAAGACGATTACCGCGCTCACACACATCAAGGCTGCGTGCGGCTATCTAGAAGAACGCCGAATTGAAATCAGTGTCCAAGAGGTTGCGGTGCTGTGCCAGCAGAGCGGACCCGCTCTTCAGAGCATCCACAATAATCGGAGGTTTAAGCAATACATAGAATTGCGTAGAGGTGAGCAGCACATTCCAGTGCGTGCAACTGGCAAGCAGAATCGATTTCACGCCAAAGATCCGGAGACGCAAACTATCTACGACACGCTGGAAGCGGAGATAAGGCGGGAAAAGAAGCGGACTCAGAACCTGAAGCGCGCTCTTCAGTTGACCGGTATTTATGACCTGGAAAAAACTCTCCGGTCCGGTCATCTGGTTCGAGTCGATCAAACTGAACAGACGGCGAATCTGCAACTCGCAGCGGCTCTCCGGAAGCTACTTAGTTCAGAGCATCTACGCAAATTTGGCCTTGAACGCATTGGAGACCGAGTGGTCGCGCCTAACAGAAACGGGCGCACCTTCATTGAAAAAAGCGACTTTGAAGTGCTCTGGAAAGCAGTAACAATTATTCCCTTGGAAGATGAAGCGGAAAACTAGTTGACCTGTCTGCACAACAGTCCCGTTTCGCAAAAATTCTTGCACACAATCGTGTAGGCATGAAAATAAAAAGCAAAACATTCTTCGCATACGGTCCCGAATGTGAGTATGCTAGACGCCTCCTTTCAGATGGAGCGTTCAATGTTTACATGCACATCGCAACTCACGCGCAGCGCTCCAATGGGCGCATGCCGTATAAGGCTCGAGGTTTGGCTGGCCAAGAGGATAAGAGCCTGCGGTCTGTAAACACCTACATCCAAGAGATGGTGGATAAGGGTATCTGTGTTTCGAGGCCTTCTCTGAATCAGTATGAATCGGGCGAGCTTGAGATTTGTGATATCGCCTGGCCCTACGTGAAAGAGACAGGACCGGAGAAGACTGGAGAATTCGAATCGTACAAAATCGCGATCAAAGAGGCACTGCAGATGCGCCCCTGCATTCTCAGTCGATTCTCGACCTCTGACGCAAGCTTCGCTGAAAAACTTTTTCTACGTGGGATCACGCTTGTGCAGATCACTCGAGCTTTGCATCTCGGATGTGCTGCGAAGTACATCAGCTTGCTAAACGATCCCGGGGGAGAACTGATATCTCGGCTCAGTTATTTCCGGGACGTGATCGAACAAGTAATCAAGCCGGAATCAAGCTTTGAGAACTGGCCACTGATTGCAGTGGTCATGACCAAGTATGAGCTCGGTTGGTGTATGGCGTACTTGGCTTCGGCGGAAAAGACCTTCAGATTGACCAGCGACGAAGTTGAGCAAGTGCTCAGAATGCCAATCGAGGAAGCTTGTGCTCTCAGTAATGAGCGAAGACTGAGAGAACTGACGGAAGAGCAATCAGCCCGCATTTCGTGTATCACTCGGACCTTCAGTGCAGCTGAACATTCTCGCATGGCGATTGGTCTGGACTGGTTTACGACGCCAAATTCCAATCATATTTTTGGGGGGCAGCGCCCCGTCGATAGCATGTCAACAAATAATTTGGAAGAGCTAGAAGATATATGTAAGCATGTGTGCTCCCTTGCAGGCTACTGAGAAGTGCGAGGGTGGGCGGGTTCCACTCTTGATCCTGCGAGTGGTCCGCGCTCGTTCGGCCGCAGACAATCGGTCCTCGCCAGTCCGTTATCTCCTGCATCCGCACTTTCTGTGCGATAGTCTCCTGGCTGCGAAACACTTCGCTGGGTGGGTCGGGCGCTATAGTAACGAACAATTTATATGTCGAGTGGGACTATATTTTGCATGAGCAAAATTTGCATAGGCACTCGGCCTTTTCCCGGAGACGAGTTGATACTTGAGTTATGGACTCTGCAGAATAAGTAAAGGTTCCTATGAATCACTTCCACGCCGAACACAAAAACTGGAGCAGAGAAGCCTCCCTGCTCCAGTAAAAGTAAAATAAAGTTCCTATGAACAACCGCTCGTCGACCCGCAGCTCA
>PLTV01000255.1 GCA_003164635.1 Acidobacteriaceae bacterium | reverse complement strand
CGTTGTAGTAGTCCTCAGTCCCGGTGCCGTTGATGGTGGGCAGCGTGGCGCCATCGATGAAGATCTTGTCGTCGCCTTCGCCGAACCAGTTGTCCTGGTTTTGTTCAATGGCATGGGTGACGCCGACAAAGTGTCCCTGGCCCGTGGCTTCGAAGAAGACGTAGTTGTCTTTGCCGTCGAGGTTCTTCTTGTTGTTGACCAGGTCATCTCCATTGCTCTTCCAGTTGTCAGTCCAGCCTTTGTTCGGGGCGGCCTGGCGATACTGCGCGTGAAAGCGCGCGATGCCCGAGGGAAGCGACGGGAGTGTCACGTAATCGACGGCAAAGTAGAGGCTGTCGGTGCGGATGGGGCCTTCGTTGGTGAGCGTGATGCGGGCGGATTTTTCGAACGGCATTTGGAAGTAGGCGTTGAGCGCCTTGATGGGCGCNNNTGGGTGATGACGCCGGCGCCGGAGACGTCGAGCAGCGTGGCAGATGCGCCGGGCTCGACGGGGACCGCGTCGGCGTTGGCGCCGGTGCGATCCCAGCTGGAGGAGCGGCGGGATTTGTAGTTGCGCAGACGGGCCTGGGCGATGAGCTCTTCAGGAAAGGCCTCGGGCGCTTCGAGTGCGGATGGGTTTGCGGAGGAGCTGGGCGATGCGGCGGCAGTGGCGGCATTGAGGCCCAGCAGGGCGGCGGCGGAGACCATGCCGGAGAGAACTTTGCGGCGGGCGGGCAAGCTTTGATTGGAATCGGATGATTGCATTCGGAACAGCCTCCAGGCGGCGGATGGTTGAAAGCGTGTTGTAGTCTTGCGCGCCGGGGGCTGTCAAGGTTGCGTGGGGCGGTTCAGCAATAGCCGAGCAGGGAAGGAATGCGCGAGCGCTCGGCCAAAGGGAACGCCTCGGTTTGTTCGCAGTGAGGACAGGCGGTTCGAATGTCCTGCGCATACTTTGTCACAACCTGCAAATCCTTTCTGGAAGCGATCAAGTGCTGCAACAAGAGCGCCGCTTCGGCAAAGGACTCGGGATGATTTGGCTTGCGGTGCTCTCGCCAGACTGGCTCAATCTCGCCGTTCGAGATCACGGGAAGCAGGCGGAGAAAATCCTGCGCATGTTTGTGCGGCAGGGTGGCGCCTTCGGCGAGGCTCATACAAAGGCGGCCCGTATATGCGGTCAGGTCCGCAAGCGAGACGATGCGTATGGCGCGGTTGCCAGGCTTGAAGGGTATTGCACGAAGCATAGTGTTGCCGAGCGCATGAAAGATATCGATACGCACAGCCGTTTGCGGATCGATGCACTGCAAGAGAGTCCTTCCGGGGGCTTGGTGGGGATGGACATGACAAAAGAAGAAATCGTCAGCGAGCGTTTGCGGGATTTCGTCAAACGAGCCAGCGAGAAAGTCGATGTCGTTGAGGGGGCGAGGATCCATGGAATGTCCGACACGTAGCAGGTGGATTTGCACGGCCAGGCTGCCCGTTAGCACAAACGGAGGCACATGGTGATGGCATAGGAGCGAAAGTGTGCGGTGCGCGCGATCAGCATCCGCGGGGGAAAGGAATGGCGACAGATCCATAAGTGCTCCGCAACGCATTCCGCTTATGGTCTACGGTTTTGTCTGTTGGTGATGAGGTAGTCGTCGAGGGCTAGCTGCCATTCCTTGCCGGCGGCCTGGTCGCCGCGGCTCAGGGTTGCAACATGCTCATTGCCTTCCAGTGTGAGTGCGGAGCGCGTGTAGACCACGTTGACGTTTGTTGCGCCGGCGCCGGAAGGTTGGAAACGCACATCGATTACGGTGACCAGGAGGTTGGGCAGAAAGTAGACGTACTGCAGATGACGGGCGTCGAGGTCGCGCAGCGAGGAGACCCATACCGCCTTCATGGAGCCGTGCTGGATGGTGAAGACGGCGCCTTCAACATCGGCTGCGGGTTGCGGGTGGAGGAACTCGGGATTCCAATGGGAGCCGGCCCAGGCGCGTTCGCCTTCCGGACCGAAGAGCTTTGCGGCTTCAGGGTAGGGCTGGTGGACGATGAGGTCGAAGCTGGCGCGGGAGCGAGCGAGGGTCGCGGAGGTTTGCGCGAGAGCGGGAATCGCGGCGGCGAGGGCGATGAAGATATGGGCGGCGTTCATTTTCTACGCTCCTTGAGGTTGTGGCTGTCGGCGGCTTTGAGGGTCATGGCGTAGAGGATTTTGAATTGCTCAATTTCTTTCAGGGTTTGCGGCGAGAAGGGGGCTTTGCCTTCGAAGGCGTGGAGGACGATTCCTTCGAGCAGGTCGCCGAGGGACATATCTTTTTGTTCGGCGATGGCTTTCAGGACTTTGAGCATGCGTTTTTCGAGGCGGACACCGGTTTGGACGCGTTCAACAAGGACAGCTTCGCGGCGAGGTGGAATCTCAGGTTTTGTCATCTTGGTACGAATGTACCAAGATAACAAAAATCATGCAATAGACCAGAGGGGAGATGACAGATGGCAGATGAGAGTGACCGGCTGACAGAGGACAGCACCGGAGGGGAAGCTGCCGATCCCCGAATCCTCAACCCTGATCCTGAAAACTAACCATTGATTACCGATGACTGTCACCTGTCATCTGTCACCTGTCATCTGTTATGGTCAGGGAGGAAAAAATGAATCCTCCTTAGGAACCCGCGAGCATGTGGAAGCGTTGGCGAATCCGGATACTGCTGTTTTTTGCCGTGCTCGGCCCGGGATTTATTACCGCCAACGTGGATAACGACTCCGGTGGGATCCTCACCTATTCGCAGGCCGGCGCGCAATACGGTTACTCCCTGCTGTGGACCATGATTCCCATCA
>PLTV01000115.1 GCA_003164635.1 Acidobacteriaceae bacterium | reverse complement strand
CGCCGGTCTGATGGCCAAGCGTATCATTCAACGTCTTGAAGTGATCCAGATCCACAAAGAGCAGGGCGCGTAGATCGCCGCAGCGTTTTCCGGACGACAATGAATATTGCAATCGTTCCAGCAGCAGGCGGCGATTCGGCAGCCCGGTCAACGGGTCGTAGAAGGCGAGGCTGCGGATCTCGTNNAGATTGCGGCACTCGCCGGTTTCCACAAGGAGCTTCGACAACTGCTCAAAGTCTTCGGGATGCGTCCAGATACCCAGGTCGAGTGGGCTCTTTCCGATCACTTCGGAACGTTCAAACCCCGTAGCGTTCAGGAACTCCTGGTTGACGTCGAGGTACTCCATCGTATCGAGTCGTTTGATCGTCATGGCGTCGAGGGTCATCTGGAAAACCATGCGATAGCGCTCTTCGCTCATACGCACTGCATCCGCGGCCTCGTCGAGCCGCTTTTCAATGGCCTTTGCGTCGGAGATGTCGCGGGTGACCGAAAGAACACAGGGAATGCCGTCGATCTCGATCGGCGACGCGGACAACATTCCCCACAGACGGCCTCTCGCTTTGGTTTCGAACTCGGCCTCGAGGTTCCGGCAGAAGCCGGTCCGCGCCAACTCGTCGAGCATGCGTTGCCGGTCTTCGGGGCGGGCCCAGATACCCATCGTCAATGATGAGTTGCCGACTACTTCTTCGCGCGAGTATCCAATCGCGTTGAGAAAAGCCTTGTTGCAATCGATACAAACGCCATCGTCGATGCGGTTGATGTTGATGGCGTCGGCGCTGGTCTGGAAGGCGGTGCGGTAGCGCAGTTCGCTGCGCTGCAGCTCGGCTTGCATTGTGGCAACTTGCTCTTCGGCCACTCTACGCGGGTTGATGTTTTCGACGAAGGACGTGAAATGCAGTGGCTGTCCGTCGCCGTCGCGTTGAATAAAGACTGTGGACCGGACGTAGAGAAAACTGCCATCCTTGCGGACATGCCGTTTCTCGTGGACGACGGTGCCCACACCTGCCAGCAAGAGTCTTTCGAGCGACTGAACCGCCTCGGGTATCTCCGGCGAGAAGATAAGCTGTCCCATGCTCTTGCCGAGGAGCTCGGAGGGTTGGTAACCCAGCAAATCGCTGAAGTGCGAGTTGCAGCGCAGGATCTCGCCCTGAAAGGAGCAATGGACAATGCCGATGGCGGCCTGTTCGAACGTCGCGCGAAAACGCTCTTCGCTCGCACGCAACTGAATTTCCTTCGCTTTTTCCTGGGTGATGTCCTTAATCACGCCGCGCATTCGAACGGGTTGCCCTTCGGGATTGATGTCGAGCTGGCCCCAGCCGTGAACCCAGCGGACCTGCTGGTCGGCGGGACGAATGATGCGATATTGCTTATCGAACGCACTATGCCGGGCGAGAACATCGTCAAGGAAATAGCTGCTCATGGTGTCGCGTTCGCCGGGATGAATGAGCGAGGTCCATCCCTCGACTCCGCGATCGAAGTCCGGGCCGATGCCAAAGATCTCATCCATCTTCTGCGAACTCGTCCATCGGGCGGTGGCGACGTCGAAGACATAGCTCCCCAGATCACCAATCGTCTGGGCCTCGCGCAGAGATTCCAGGCTTTCATGCAGCTTAATCTCTGTTTCCTTGCGCTTGGTGATGTCTTCGAAGAAACCGTCGAGGAGCGGTTCTGATTGATCGGCTTCCAATTCTCGGCGCACGCTCAGCGAGACCCAGATATAGGTTCCATCCTTTCGCCTGAACTGGGTTTCAAACCCGCGAACAGCCCTGTTGTGCGCAAGTTCGCGCAACAGCCGCCGGCGGTCTTCAGGGTACCTCCAAATGTCGGCAGCCGCATCGTGAACATGGGAGAGGAAATCTTCCCGGGAGTCGTATCCAAGAATGGCGGCGAGGGCACGATTGATGCGGATTGGCTTGCCGTCGCCGCGGTTCTGGAACATCCCTTCGATGGCGCCGTCAAAGATGTCTTTGTAGCGGCGTTCCGCCGATTTGATGGCGAGATCGGCGGCGATACGATCTGTGATATCGCGACCAAACATCGAGATGCCTGAGATTCGGGCCTCAAGAACGATTGGATTGAAGACGAACTCGAGGGTACGGCCATCGGGGAAGAGGATTTCTTCGCGGAAGGGGCCTTCGGTCAGGGCGCGGCGGAACAGCTGAGACCAGAAGTCCGCTCTTTCGGGAGGCAGCACTTCTTCAGGGAGCTTGCCGAGAGCGGCAGAAACGCCGAAGTTGCGTTCCAGATGCTGTCGCAGTGCTTCGTTCATGGTGAGAATTCTGAAATTCAGGTCGACGGACCAGATGAGGTCTTCGGTGCTTTGAAACAGAGCGGTCAGGCTGGCCACAGTCTGCTGATAGGGGTTTCCAGCTTCAGCCTGGAGTGAATGTCCGTTCGACATGGCCCTTACCCCATTCCTCAGGTTGATCTGTTCACCGGCTCGCTGCGGCCGTTGCTATCGGACGCAGCATTCCACTCGGCCTGCACATCTGCTTTATCGGAAGGAGCAGGCGCAAACTTCAAAGAAACGCGAAACTGTCTGGGGAAGTCACGACCAGTGTAACCGGATTACCGCGAAACCGGCGACCTTTCTGTAGTCGCGCGGGAGCAGGGCGGACGCGGGAGTTTCATTTCCCGCGTCCGCTGCGTGAAGGGCTGCAAGGTGGAAATTGCTAGCGGGTGGCTTCGAAAAGGAACCAGGCGCGGCGCTCGGCTTCGTCGATCCACACTTCAATCAAGCTGGTCGTCGCGTAATCGTTCGCCTTGCCGGCTACCTCGTGGGCGGACCGCAGGCTATCAACAAGAGCCCGGTTATCGCTGTGCAGTTCGAGCAGCATGTCGCGCGCCGGCACAAACTCCTGGTCGTTATCGGCGATCCGCTGCAGCCTGGCAATGTGGCCGATGGAGCGGATTGTTGTGCCACCTACCTTGCGCACGCGCTCGGCAATGTCGTCGGTGATGGCAAAGATCTGATCGCCCTGTTGGTCGAGCAGGAGGTGATAATCGCGGAAGTGCGGGCCGTTCATGTGCCAGTGAAAATTCTTCGTTTTGAGATAGAGGGCGAAAACATCGGCCAGCAACGCATTGAGCACGCTGGAAAGATTCTTGATCTGCTCGCCATCGAAACCGTCGGAAACGTTGATTTTGGCGGCCTTGCTGGATTCGTGGGTATGTGTCGACATAGGGTAAAGCTCCTTGGTGCAGGCCGGCGGAGGGACCGATTTGCAGCAACCGTTTCGACCACCCCTGCATCCGAATTCGATGCGCAGGAGCGGGAATGGGTCTTCTACAAAGTGCCGGCAGCGCATTGCAGCGGGCCGCAACCTGCCTGGTTCCGCTGTGATGTCGATCGGACTGAAGCCCACTTTTCGCTCTGGCTTGAGGAGGGCGCTGGTGGAAACCGCAGGGCACGCGGATCGATCCCCGTACGCATTTCTTGAAAATAAAAAAAGAAAAAAAGGGTATCTCTGTAAAGAAGTTCCCTGTTTTCACATAGATACAGCAACGCCCCTACTGTAAAAATTAGATTCCAAAGGACTTATTTGCAGAATCTAGACAGATAAGGAGTTACGGCTCCTTTTTCTACGGTTTCTGCCCGTCGGCGTGCTTCAAGAAGCCGATCTGGATTGATTCTGCGCCAACGTGCCGAAATTGAGTGCAAATGGGCTCAAAAAAATGTGACGGACCTCGAACGATAGCGAAGCTTGGTGGGCGATGGAGTCGTTGAACCACTTTCACGGCATTGGGGAGGCGCGATGACTACGTTCGGAATCCTCCAACCGGGAGCAGCATATGGGCGACAACGTCCGCGGGAGTGGCGGCCAAGGCATCTGCGCGAACAAGTTCGCCGGAATCGCCGTAGCCCCACCCTGCGGCTACGCAGCGCACACGGTTGGCTTGTGCGGCCTGGAGGTCGAAGATGCGATCGCCCACCATCCATGAGGTTGCGGGGGCGAGATCCTGTTCGCGCAGCAGCCGCGCGAGCAAGTTGGCCTTGCTATGGTCCACATACGACGCTTTGTCTCCATATACCGCGGCGAAGAACCTGGCGAGGTCAAAAACATTGAGAATTCGATCGGCAAAATGCTGTTGTTTTGACGTGCAGACGAAGAGCCGAACCCCCCTGGCATGCAGATCTTCGAGCATGGCGCGCACGCCGGGGAAGACCGAGTTATTGTTCCAGCCCTCCCGGTCGTAGCAGGCGCGGTACTCGCGCCCCAGCTGGAGGCGCTCCTCGTCGGACCCATCAGGCAACAACTCGCGGGTCCACTCTTCAACGGGGGGCCCGACAAAGCGTGCGAGGTCGCCTTTGCTGCTCAGATTGCGGGCATCGAGAACCTTGCGCAGGCAGGCGACAATGCCTGGCTTGGAGTCGGTGAGGGTTCCATCGAGATCGAAGATGAGAGCCGGCTGCTGGTTGGGCACTCTTGTAGTTTCGCAGATAGCGCCGATCAGCAGGTAATGTGGGTGGTGGAGAACATGGAGCTTAGCCAGAGGCGCTCGAACTCCGCCGCGGGCAACGGCCGGCCATATAAGTAGCCTTGAAACGAAGAGCAGCCAAGCTGCATGAGGAAGTCGCGTTGTCCCTCGGTCTCAACGCCTTCGGCGATGACGGAGAGTCCCATTGCCTTGCTGAGGGAGATGATGGTCTGGGCGATTGCGCCGCTTGAGACGTCGCTTAGAATGTCGCGCACAAAGGCGCGGTCAATCTTGAGCTGATCGAGCGGCAGCCGTTTCAGGTACGACAAAGAGGAGTAGCCGGTGCCGAAGTCGTCGAGGGAGAAGCTCAAACCGTGCTCGCGGAGCTCGGTCATTTTGGCGATGATGTCGTCGAGATTGTCGACGAGCATGCTCTCAGTGAGCTCGAGTTTAAGGGTCATGGGATTGGCGCCGGTTCGGGCCACGGAGGCGAGCACGCGCTCCACAAAATCCGCCTGCCGGAACTCGCGGGCGCTGATGTTGACGGCGACGGCAAACCGCGGCTTGTCGTAGTGTTTTTCCCATTCGGCAACCTGCGCGCAGGCGGCTTCGAGGGTCCAGCTTCCCAAACCGAGAATCAGGCCGGTTTCTTCAGCCAGTGGAATAAACTCGCCCGGAAGCAGCAGGCCACGTTCCGGATGGTTCCAGCGAATAAGGACTTCAGCGCCGATCAGCCCTGTTTCATCAACCTGGGGCTGAAAGTAAAGTGCGAACTCTTCTTTGCGGATAGCCTGGCGCAAATCTTCCTCGAGAGCTGCGCGTGCATTGACCGCTGCCTGAAGTTCGGGAGAGAAAAAGCGTATTGAGCCGCGTCCCGCATCCTTGGCCTGATACATGGCGATCTCGGCCTGTTGCAGAATGGCGTTCGGATTCTGATGGGGAAGGCCGAAGACCGTAATGCCAACACTGCACCGGGAATGCACTTCACGCGCATCAATCGAGAACGAGCGTTCGAGGCAATCGAAGATTTTTTCGGCCACGGCTTTGGCCTGCGCGGCTGCATCTTCCGGAGTTCCGCTGAGACCCTCGAGCATGACGCCGAACTTATCTCCGCCGAGATGCGCCACAGTGTCGGATTCACGGACGCACGATGGTAGCCGGATGGCTACCTCTTTCAGCAGCAGATCGCCAGTCTGATGGCCAAGCGTGTCGTTCAGAAGTTTGAAATTGTCGAGATCCACGAACAGCAGTGCAAGCTTGCGGGGACTGCGCGTGCTGGCTGTGAGAGACTGCTGCAACCGATCGAGCAAAAGGCGGCGATTGGGCAGGCGGGTCAACGAATCGTAAAAAGCGAGATCGCGAATGGTGTCTTCCGCGGCTTTCACGCTGGAGATATCCCTTGTGACGCACAGAATGCTGGGCACGCCATCGAGATCGATCAGCGATGCGGAAAGCAGTCCCCAGAAGAACTCGCCATTTTTGCGCTTGAAGCGCACTTCGAGGTCGCGGCAGTTGCCGGTGCGTTCCAGAGCCTTGTCCATCATGCGGCGATCGTTGTCATTTTCCCAGAGGTCTAATTCGCGGCCGGTTTTGCCGATGACTTCATCGCGCTCAAAGCCGGAGAAGCGCAGGAATGCCTCGTTCACTTCAAGGAAGACGCCATCCTCGGCGCGGCTGATGACGAGAGCATCCATCATCATTTGAAACACGGTACGAAAGCGGGTTTCGCTTGTTTTCAAGGCGCGGGCCGCGGTCGCCAGCGCCATTTCGGCGCCTTTCTGCGCGTTGATATCTTCGACGAAAGCGATATGGTGAAGGGGGCGGCCTTCGGCGTCGCGCTGCATCGAAGCCGTAATGCGCACCCAGGCGAGTCCGCCGTCTTTGCGCAAATAGGGTTTTTCCCACGCCGGAAAGTTGGGCTCACCTTGGTTGAGCCGATGCAGGTACTCCTCGCACCTGGGCAGGAAATCCTGCGGGGTGATCTGTTGAAGGTTCATTCCAACGAGCTCATCGACCCCATAGCCGACAATCTCTGCGAGACGCGGATTGCAGGTCAGGATTTCCCCCTCGAAGGAAACGTGCATGATGCCGACAGCTGCCTGTTCGAAGGTGGACCGGAAGCGCTTCTCGCTTTCGCGCAGATGGAGTTCAGCGCGCTTGCGCTCGGTGATGTTCTTCACGAATCCCTGACGCGAGATGGCAACGCCGTTTTCGTCGTAGATCAAGCGGCAACTGACGGAGACCCAGATGAAGCCGCCATCCTTGCATCGCAGCTGACATTCGAATCCGTGTACCGCGCCCTCTTCTCGCAAGCGTGTGGCGAAAATCTCGCGTTGGCCAGGTTCGGCCCATTCGCATTCGGGGTCATGCTGGAGGATTGCAATTACTTCCTCAGGCGAGTCATATCCGAGCATTTGCGCGTAGGCAGGGTTGACGGAGCGTGTCTCATCGATGAGCGAAGTGGCAAACATTCCTTCGACGGCGTTTTCGTACAGGTTGCGGTATTTGGTCTCCGCGGCCAACAAGGCTTCTTCTGCACGTTTCCGTTCGGTAATGTCTTTGCCGAAGATTGAGACGCCCTCGGCCTTGCCGTCGACCAGAATGGGATTGAACGAGAATTCCAGGGTCCGGCCGTCGGAGAGGGTGAATTCCTTGTGGAAGGGGCCCTCTCGAAGCGCACGATCGTATAAGGGCGGCCAGATTTCACCGCGCCCCTGTGGCGGAAAATCCTGCGGGCGCATGCCGATCTGCGGGTCCGAGCCGAATTTCCGCGCACAGTTCTGGCGCAGGGCGCTGTTGAAAGCCAGGAGGCGATACTCCCGATCGACCGACCAGATCGGGTCGACTGAGCTCTCGATCATTGCCGAAAGCGTGGCTTCCGCTTTTATGGCCATATTGGGCTCACTTCCGTGCAAACCACTCATTTCTGAGGGCCCGGCAATGCCTTTTCTATCTCAAAGAAAGAGAGGCAAGGAATCAACACTGCGCGAGTTTAGCACTCGTATTGGGAAATAGAACTACCATCTTTGATGTAGGGGATAACTAAAAAGGCCACCTTCTCCTGAAGAGAAAGTGGCCTTTTTGCCTAACCAAACGAATTCCCGACGGCCCGGTGGGCTAGACCAGGATGTGCGGGTGAGCGGCGTAGTGGAGCAGGACGGCCACGGCGCAGCTGGTGAGCCGCGTTTCGGCCGAGTCGGCGCGGCTGGTGAGGATGGTCGGGACACGAGCGCCGAGAACGATGCCGGCAAGCTGCGCGCCGCCCAGGTATTCAAGCTGCTTGGCCAGCATGTTGCCGCTTTCGAGATCGGGGACGACGAGAATGTCGGCCTGCCCGGTGACGGGGGAGACGAGTTTCTTGATTTTGGCGGCTTTGACGCTGACGGCGGTGTCGAAGGCCAGCGGTCCATCGAGAATGCCGCCGGTGATCTGGCCGCGATCGGCCATCTTGCACAGGGCAGCGGCATCGAGCGTGGACTTGATTTTGGGATTCACTGTTTCGACCGCCGAAAGCAGAGCGACCTTTGGTTCTGGAATGCCCAATGCGTGCGCCAGATCGATGGCATTCTGCACAATGTGAATTTTGTCTTCGAGCTCGGGGACAATATTGATGGCTGCGTCGGTGATGAGCAAGGTGCGCGCGTAGGCCGGCGTATCCATAATGAAGACATGGCTGATGCGGCGCGCGGTGCGCAGCCCCAGGTCGCGGTGCATGGCGGCCTTCATCAGCTCATCGGTATGCAGGCTGCCCTTCATCATGGCCAGGGCATTGCCACTGCGGCACATGGCCACGCCGAGTTCGGCGGCTTTGGATTCCGTGTCGGCCTGAAGAATGGGGTACGCCGAGATATCGACGCCGATTTTGGCGGCCAGGGCTTTGAGAGCTGCTTCGTCGCCGATGAGCGTGGGCTCAATCAGGCCTTCGATGGCGGCTTCGACGGTCCCCCTCAGCGCCACATCGGATTGTGGCCAGACGACGGCGGTGGAGATGGCGGGAAGGTCTTTGCAGCGCTCGATGAATTGATGAAAGACGTGGTAGTCGGCAGGGTGTTCGACGAGTGGATCAAGGGTGACTGCTTCAGCCAGGGGGGCTAGATCGCTCATTGTGCTTTTCTCCGTGGCCGAACGCGGCAAAGACCGCTGGCCTCACGAGATCATTCTCACCCCCGGACGTGCGCACGCATGTGCCTCAAGTCACACTTCGGGCTGCAGTACCGTATCTCGGGACAGCAGCTAAGTAGCCGGGCTGGAATGCGCGCCCGTGCGGATGGAGAAGAGCAACGTGACTAAGGCCGGTCCCTGTTCATTTGCGGACACGGTTTTGCGCGATTGAACCAGCGGCGGACGGTCTGCGTACATCTCACCACGCGAAGTGTCAGATTTGCGGGCCTTTGGCCGGCCCCTCTTCGGCAGGCAGATTGCTCACTTTGTTGGCATTACGAAGAATTCTGACGAATACGGGGCCACTGATGAAAAATCTTTCCTTCGACCTGCGATTTGTCCTGCGGCAACTGCGTAACGCGCCCGGATTTACCCTGACGGCGGTGCTGATGCTGGCACTGGGCATTGGGGCGACCACGGCAATTTTCTCCATCGTTGAGGGTGTGCTTTTGCGGCGGCTTCCGTTCCCAGATTCCGAGCGGGTGATGGTGCTCGCCGACCGGCTGGAGGGGGCGGATGTAGGCGGCAATGGCGAAGCGGGCGTGACGGTGCCCGATATCCGGACCTATTCCCGCGAGACGA
>PLTV01000303.1 GCA_003164635.1 Acidobacteriaceae bacterium | reverse complement strand
CGGTGACTTCGGGTACTTCGCCTTTGGCGCCGCCGATGCCCAGCGTCTTGCGGTGCTCGGTGTCGATCTTGGCGATGATGTCCTTGTTGTCCTTGATGAAGGTGCGGGTGTTTTCGCGGCCCTGACCAATCCGCTCCCCGGAATAGCTGTACCAGGCGCCGGATTTCTCGACAATGTTGTTGGCGACTGCCAAATCGAGGACGTCGCCTTCTCGACTGATGCCTTCCCCGTAAAGAATGTCAAACTCGGCCTCGCGGAAAGGCGCTGCGACCTTGTTCTTCACGATCTTGACCTTGGTGCGATTGCCCGTGACGGCGTCGCCGTCTTTAATGGCGGCGATGCGGCGAATGTCTACGCGGACCGATGAGTAGAACTTCAGCGCGCGGCCGCCAGTGGTGGTTTCCGGGTTCCCGAACATCACGCCGATCTTCTCTCGAATCTGGTTGATGAAAATGAGCGCCGTGCGGGATTTAGAGATGGTGCCGGTGAGCTTGCGCAAGGCTTGCGACATGAGGCGCGCCTGCAGGCCCATGTGGGAGTCACCCATTTCGCCGTCGAGTTCGGCCTTGGGAACGAG
Source organism: Acidobacteriaceae bacterium (assembly GCA_003164635.1). Classification (GTDB taxonomy): domain Bacteria; phylum Acidobacteriota; class Terriglobia; order Terriglobales; family Acidobacteriaceae; genus Telmatobacter. The sequence continues at coordinate 28,545 of PLTV01000303.1, read as the reverse complement.
GGCGGCTACCGAGTCAACGACCAGCACGTCGATGGCGCCGGAGCGNNTCCGGCTGAGAAACCAGCAGGTTATCCACGTCAACGCCCAGTTTCTTGGCATAACCGGGGTCCAGCGCATGCTCGGCGTCCACAAACGCCGCCAACCCACCCAGGCGCTGCGCTTCCGCAATAACCTGAAGCGTAATGGTCGTTTTACCTGAGGATTCAGGACCAAAGATCTCGGTCACGCGTCCACGGGGAATGCCGCCGACCCCGAGCGCGGCGTCGAAGCTGATGGACCCAGTCGAGATAACGGCAATCGGAAGAAGAGCTTCCTTCGATCCAAGGCGGACGATGGAGCCTTTGCCAAACTGTTTTTCAATCTGTGCGAGTGCGAGTTCTACGGCTTTGGCGCGGTCGTCGACGATGGCCATGAAAATGCTCCTTAAGGTGGTCAGCTTGAACGGCCTTTCGAATGAGAGCAAATACACGCCGCGGCTGAAGTGATTTCGATGGGATTGTAGCAGGACGGGGATGGACAATGACAGAGGAAAATGGCGAACAAATGGAAAAGATCCAGCACGGAGGTCCACTGTCTCTTGCTGCACCAGCGACAACAATCTGCATCATTATTGAGAGATGATGTAGTATCTGAGAATGAGAACCACGATCACTTTGAACTCCGAGACCCATTCCTTTGCAAGCTACTATGCTCATGTGCGCGGACTCACGCTGAGTGCGGCTATCGAGGAACTGATCACCAAGGCGCAGGCGCCGCCCCCGGAGATTCAGTATTCACCGAACGGCTTGCCGATGTTCGTTCCAAGCGAGGGAGTAGTCACTGCGGCGATGGTGAGCGATCTCGAGGAGGAAGCGTTTGATCCGAAGCCATTTGCTTGACCTCAATGTCCTGATCGCGCTCGTGGACCCGGCCCATCAGCATTACCAAAAAGTTCAAGACTGGTTCATTTCTCCCGGGCGATACAAGTTGGGTCTTTCCCCCCTGACGGAGGCTGGTTTCCTCCGCGTAACGACGAATCCAGGTTACCCTCCCAAGGCGCGCTCCTTCGCAGAAGCAATTGCCATTTTGCAAGCTCTCAAGGGTCATGCGGAGTATTGGTATTGGGAGATCGGTGAGAGTTGGGTGACGCTTACCGCTCCGTTCGCAGCGCGCATATTCGGCCATCAACAAGTTACCGATGCCTATCTCTTAGGACTTGCGATCAAAGAGAACGGTGTGCTGGTCACCTTCAACAAAGGAGTCCAATATATGGCGGGAGCGGAGTTCAGCCGAAACGTTCTCCTCCTGGAATAAGGGATCGAGCCGCTCACACGGTATAGGCCCCGATGCGGGTTTCCCGGCTGGTGAGCGGGTCCGATGCCCGGTCAAGGCTTTCGTACTCCGCGTCGTGGTCCTTGCGGAAGGCGCGAAAGTCGTCTTCGCTGGCCCAGCGGTCGATGGTGAGATACAAACCGGGAATGTAGGCGTCGCGCAACAGCTCTGTTCCCAGATACCGGGGGGAAGACCCGAAGAGCTCGGCCCACGTGCCTGCAGGGCCGTATGCCTTCTCAAATGCGGGAACTTTTTCCTCGGCAATCTCAAACTGCCAGACAACAACGAACATTGGTGCCTCGATTTGGGAGGTACAGCTCTAGTCTACGACGATTCAGGACTGCGGATCCCCCGTCAGGGGACGGCCTCGATTCATTGGATCGCCAGGTCTTCCGGGTGGACGGTGAGCGATGCGGGGGGCAAGTTTGCTGCATCGGTTCCCAGGGAGGTATTTGGCGTGTTGCCCATAGTCAAGGCGAGTGTGCCTCCCTCGGCAATGTCCGCGTGGCGAAACCAGATCTGGTTGAGTGATTTGCCGTTCAAGGTCACGCCCTGGACGTATTTGTTGTCTCGCGACGTGCCGTGGGCGAGGATGACGAAGTCCTTCCCGTTTTTTAGGTGGATGGTCGTCTTCTCGAACACCGGGCTGCCGATGTCGTACGCGGGAATACCCGCTGTCACGGGATAGAAGCCCATCATCGAGAACACAACGAAGGCGCTCATCCCGCCTCCATCTTCATCGCCCGGCATGCCTTGGTAGGTGTCTGTGAAGAACGACTCAAGCAACATGCGGACGCGCTTCTGCGTCTTCCAGGGCTGGCCGAGGCGGTCGTAGACATACGGAATAGCGAGGCTAGGCTCGTTGCCCATCGAGAACTGGCCAACCATCGAAGTCGAGTCAGGAAACTTGGCCTGGAACTCATACTTTGAGCGGTCCAGCGGCTCGCGAAAAAGCTGATCGAGATTGGCGGCTGCCTTGGTGGGGCCGCCCATCAGGGTAATGAGTCCGTTGAAGTCCTGCGGCACATCCCACGTGTAGGTATAGCCGTTGTTCTCGTCGTAATAGTCGCGTCCGCCCATGCCACCGCCAAACTTGGGATCGAGCGGCTCGATCCAATTGCCAGTGGCATCTTTCGGCCACATCAGGCCCTTGTCGGCGCGAAAAACATTCGTGTAATTTGCGGCCCGGTGAAGGAAGAGCCTCTCGTCGTCGGGCTTGTTCAAAACGCGGGCAAGCTGCGCAATGGCCCAGTCGTCCATGCTGTTCTCCAAAGTGACGGGCACGGGTTGGCGCTTCTCGAACGGATGGACCATGGGGTCGGTCTCTTTTTCGCCGGGACGCAGCGCAGGCATATAGCCGTGGGCTGCGTAGAAGTCGTCGAGCGGGCCCTTGGGCCCCAGACGCCACGGCAGCAGTGTGTCTTCCGTAGCGCGTTTGCGGATGCCTTCGAAGGCGGTGGGCAAATCGAAGTTGCGCACCCCCTTGAACCAGGCGTCGGCAAACCATGGCGCTGAGTGGTTGCCGTTCATGCAGGCGTAGGGGCCGGTCACGATGGCGAACGTCGGCATAATGCCGGCCTGTTGATACATGCGGACATACGACTGAATCTTGTCGGCTTCCACGTCGGGATTCAGCAGCGTTTGCAGCGGCTCAAGAGCGCGGTAGGTGTCCCAAAGCCAATTATCCACGTAAAAGGGACGCTTGTCTTCGTGCACCTTGTGATCGAAACCGCTGTAGTAGCGGCCGTCTTCGGTGATGTTGATCATGCGCTCATAACAGCGGTACAGCGCAGTGTAGAAAACTTTGCGCTGGGCTTCGCTGCCGCCCTCCACGCTTACCTGGCCGAGAACCTGGTTCCAGCGGGACTTGGCGGCATCCTTGACCGTGTCGAATCCCCAGGTTGGAATTTCGTGCTGAAGATTGGCCTTCGCCTGCTCCACGCTGATGAACGAGATGCCGTAGCGGAATTCGAGCAGCTTCGTTCTGTCTGCCTGCGCCGCAAAGCGCGTATGAAGACTGAAGGTCTCCTGCCTGAACGCCACGGGCGCGCTGAATTCGCCATAGAAATATGCCTTCATGTTGTCGAAGTGCTCTTCGCCGCTCAGCGCGGCTGTCCCTTGTGCGGTAAGGGTTCCTCCTATACGGTTGGCGAGTACGACGGAGGCCTTCCCATCCGGGAAGGTGAAACGGAAATAGCCGCAGCGCTCCGAGGCCGTGAACTCCGTGCGGATCAGCGATCCGTCGAAGCGAGTCGAGTAGTAGTAGGGGGTTGTATGTTCCTGATCGTAGGCGGCGGGCTTGCCGTCGCCTGGCAGGATGCTGAACAACTCCTGGATGCGGTGCGAGTTGATCGTCAAAGGGAACGATTCGATCCGGTCGTCCATCGCGTCATCGCGGATGGGATACACGCGCACCATGCTGTTGGGCAAATACACAGTTGGCCGGGTAGGAACCAGAAGAATGCCCACATTGCCGATGGTCGGATCGACATACTCAACCTGCGCGCATAGCGGGCGTACTGCGAAGAAGATGATTCCCACTAGAACGAAGACCAGATTGATTCCGTTGAAGCGTCGACGGAGAACGCTGCCTGCTTCAGACACTTTGTACCTCTTCCCAGTTGCGGAAAACTCGTTAAGGTTGAACCGTATGCAATGGTCACGGACATTCTAAGGCTTAAGGCTGAAAGCCAGGTGCATTTGGGTTTTGTTACGATAATTGGCTGAGCGGAAGATGCAGCGATCCAAGCGGTCCCGATCTCGCGGGTAAAGCGATTTGAACGCCGGGATGGGACAGCGGCTTGCGGCTCAAATGGTCCGTTGAGGACCCGGGGTCTGATGATCATTCACATCGAACAAAGCGGGCGTTGGTGGATGCGCGCGGCAGGAATGGCGTGTGCCCTGCTTGCGGCTGGGATTGCCGGGCTAGGCATGCGAGCTGTCTGGGCGGGAAATGAGCCGGCGCGGATCGTCATCGATTACCCGCTCAATGGGACCGTGTTTCCACCAGACATGGCGGCGCCTACCGTAATCTGGCGAGACCCGGCAGCAAGCGCGCGAACCTGGAAGATTGAGGTGACGTTCGCCAACGGCGCAACACCCATCCGTGTCTCTTCTGTAGGCGAAGGGATGAAAGTGGGCGAGGTCGACCCGCGTTGCATTTCCAACACCAACAAGTTGCCGGAACTGACCAAAGAAGAAGCAGAAGCCCATACGTGGAAGCCGGACGCGGCGACGTGGGCGGCAATCAAAAAAGAGGCTGGAGCGGGCGCGCTGACGATTTCCATTCGCGGCCTTGAAACAGCCAGTGTTGAGCCCGTCTCACAGGGAAGCCTCGCCATCGGCGTCTCGGCAGACCCCGTCGCTGCGCCCATCTTCTATCGCGATGTTCCGCTCATGCCTTCCGACGCAGAAAAGGGATTCATCAAGCCGCTCGCGCCCAGCGCAGTTCCGCTCATCAACTGGAGCATGCGCAATGTTGCCGACGACAAAAGCCACGTGGTCATGCACGATCTGCATACCTGCGCGAATTGCCACTCCTTCGCGGCCAACGGAAAGACGCTCGGTCTCGACATGGATGGCCCTCAGAACGACAAGGGCCTCTACGCCATGGTCCCGGTATCTGAGAAGATGACCATTCGCAACGAAGACATGGTGTCGTGGTCGTCGTTCCCGTCGGAAAACGGAAGCCCTGTTCGCGTCGGCTTCATGTCGCAGATCTCGCCCGATGGCCGATTCGTGGTGACAACGACGCGGCCGCCCAACACGAAGAGCAGCCAGTTCTATTACGTATCGAATTTCAAAGACTACCGGTTCCTGCAGGTGTTCTATCCCACGCGCGGAATCATCCAGTGGTACGACCGCGACGAGAAGAAACTGCGGCCGCTTCCCGGTGCCGATGATCCGAAGTACATTCAGTCCAATGCCGTGTGGAGTCCGGATGGCAAGTTTCTCGTCTTCGAGCGCGCCGAAGCAAAGGATCCGTTTCCCGCCGACGGTGTCATGGCCGATTACGCCAACGATCCCAAAGAAGTGAAGATTCAATACGACCTCTACCGCATGCCTTTCAACGAAGGCAAAGGTGGAACTCCGGAGCGCATTGAGGGCGCAAGCCAGAATGGCATGAGCAACAGCTTCCCCAAGATTTCACCCGACGGAAAGTGGATTGTGTTTGTACAGGCGAAGAACGGCCAGCTGATGCGGCCCGATTCCAAGCTCTACATCGTCCCCGTTCAGGGCGGTGCCGCGCGCTTGATGAAGTGCAACACGCCTCTCATGAACTCATGGCACAGCTTCAGCCCCAACGGGCGTTGGCTCGTATTTTCGTCCAAGAGCCGCGGGCCTTACACCAAGATGTTTCTCACCCACATCGATGAGAACGGAAACGATACCCCGGCGATTTTGATCGAGAATGCGACGGCAGCCAACCGGGCCATCAATATTCCGGAGTTCGTGAACATGCAGCCGAGCGGCATTGAGCACATCGACACGCCGGCAGTGGAGTTCTACAAGCAGTTCGATGTTGCGGCCGATCTCGCCAAGAAAGGAGATTACGCGTTGGCGATTCCGGAGTGGAACAAGGCGCTGGCCATGAGCCCCGGCGATGCGCGGGCCTTGAACAACTACGGCCAGACGCTCGAGCACGCAGGCCAGACCGATGCGGCCATTGCGGAATTTCGCAAAGCCGTGGCTGCCAGGCCGCTGTATCCCGAGGCACAAAACAACCTGGCCATCGCGCTTGCCACCACCGGCAAATCCACCGAGGCAGAGGAGCACTACAAGCTCGCCATCGAAGCAAATCCCGGCTACGCTGAAGCGCATAGCAACCTGGGGCGCGTGCTTGCCGAGCAGGGGCGGATACCCGAAGCCATTGAACAATATGAAGAGGCGCTGAAGATCAGTCCGGATTATTCCGAGGCGCACAACAATCTAGGATTCGCCTTGGCTTCGGCAGGCAAACTCGACGAAGCGATTGAGCAATATCGGCTGGCGGTGGTAGGCGACCCGAAGTATGCACACGCGTATAACAACCTCGGCTTGGCCGAGGCGATGCAGGGCAAACTCGATGATGCAATCGGTGACTTCTCAAAGGCTGTGGAACTGGATGCCGCATACGGCGTGGCAGAGGGGAACCTCGGCAAGGCTTTGCTCGAGAAGAACGATCTTGACGGCGCGTTGGGACATTTGAAGAAAGCGCTTGAATTGGGCCCCGAGACCGCCGAGGTGCAGACGAATCTCGGTTTGGGCATCGCTGAAAAAGGCCGCGTCGAAGATGCCATCCCGCACTTTGAGCGCGCGCTTGAAATCACTCCCTCCTTCGCCGATGCGCACGCGTACCTGGGAACGGCTTTGGTGATGAAGGGCCAGCCCGGCGAAGCGCTCAAGCAATGGAAGATGGCCTTGCAGACTGATCCGAAGAATGTGAAAGTTCTCAATGACTCGGCTTGGCTCTTGTCAACGGCGCCCGATGCGGCGCTGCGCAATGGAACCGAAGCCGTAACCCTGGCGTCGCGCGCCGTGGAGATAACCCAGGACCGTGAACCCATGCTGCTGGGCACGCTGGCGGCGGCCTACGCTGAGGCCGGGGACTTCGACAAGGCCGTCAAGACGCAACAGCGGGCAACGGAACTTGCGACTCAGCAAGGGAATAGCCGCCTGGCCGCGCTGTTGCAAGGGCGTCTCGCACTGCTCCAGGCAAAGACCCCCATTCGTCAGCAGTAGAGCCGAAAGCCCGCTTCGCGAAGCGACTAAATGCAGTCTCCATGACGAGGGTTCGTCACCGGCTTTCGTCAGCGTCTCCCGCTGCGCGCGCTCCTGCTTCGCCTTCTCGCGCCATTTCGTTTGTTTTCAACGAGCGCAGGATTTCCGCGCACAGGCCTGCGATTTGGCACGAGTCTTGCAATATCGCAGCCATGGAAAACCAGGGCCGGCTCTCCATCTCAATCGTTATTCGCGGCGCCTTCCTGCGCAAAATCGGGAGCCAGGTTGCGCCGCGATTGAATCGCATCGTTCCCCGTGTTTTGCCGGTCAACACACACAACGTTGGGTTGAATCCTGCCTTTCCCGGCACGATGCGTGAACTGGCGCAAGACTCGTCGCAGAAATCCTTCGTGGTTTTGCGCGAATGTATTCTGCTTTGACCACCCAGCCAAATCAGGAATCGCATCTGCGCGCCTCGCGGTCCAATCTTCTCCGTCAAAAACCCAAACGCACATCCTTGATCGGGTCTCGCGCCAGCTCCGAAATCTCAAATTGCCGCATGTTTTTTTCCGCGGCACATTTGCATGCAATTTTGGCTCGTTCATGCACAATGAAGCCAGATTCATGTCTTAACCAGATTTATCCGCAGAATATTGAAAAAAACAGGCTCCTAAGTCCTTCTCTGTCTAGATTCTGCAAATAAGTCCTTTAGAATCTAATTTTTAGAAGGATACGGTCGTTGTATCTCTCTGAAAATGAACAACTTCTTTACAGAGATACCCTTTTTTTCTTTTTTTTAAAACCGCGTTGTTTGTGACATCGAATGCCGGGCAAGTCAACCAGGAGCGAATGATTTTGTTCACAGCGTTCCATAATCGCTGTGGTCCAAAAACCAATTTCCTGAAGTGCCTCTTCCCTCAGGGAAAGAGGCACTCCTCGGTAGGCTGCTATTGCTGAATGGTTCGTGGAACCGCGCTAGTTGTTTCGTAACGCCACCATGGGGTTGATGCGTGAGGCTCTGCGTGCCGGCAAATAGCCTGCCAGCAAAGCTACTCCGCCGATAAGCAGGACCGTCGCGGCGAAGGCAAGGGGGTCGGTCGGATTGGTGTCGAAGAGCAAAGCTGCAATCGTGCGGGAAACAACGAGCGAGACAATGGCCCCCGTGGCGATGCCGATCACGGCCAGTCGAAGCGTCTTGGCGAGTACGCTGCGCTGCACTTTTGCCACCGTCGCGCCCAGAGCCATGCGAATGCCGATCTCCTGCGTGCGCTGCGTGACAGAGTACGAGATGACGCCGTAGATGCCGATGGCCGCAAGCAGCAGGCCGAGGCCCGCGAACGATGAAGCCAGAAGCATGAAGAACTGGCGCGGCGAGTTGGCGTGGTCCACCAGGCTTTGAATCGGCCGGAACTCCGCCATGGCCTGTTTGGGGTTGATATCGCGCAGCGTCCGCATCACAGATGAAGACAATGTGGCGGGTGGCAGCGTGCTGCGGAGGATGAGTTGCGCGCCGTTGGGGCCGTTTTGCATTGCCGAGTAATAGATCTGCCAGCCGGCATCGCCTTCGGCGCTCTCTTCGTGCACATCGTCGACAACACCGATTATCAGCAGGCCCTTGCCGTCGCCTAGGATGTGACCCACGGCATCGTGATTGGGCCATTTTGCGTACTTGTCGAGGAAATTGGCAAACGAGCGATTGATCAAGACGACGGCCTGGCTATTGGGGCCGTCATCCCAGGTAAGATCGCGTCCGTGGATCCCGGTACCCATCGCGTGGAGATAGCCGGGCGTCATCACATAAACAAGCGGCGAGCCGTGAACATTCTCGGGTTGCTTCACGCCTCTAGGCCACGGCAAGCCCCAGGCGCGATTCTGGCCGAGGGGTAGATAATCGGAGATTCCCGCGGCCTGGACGCCGGGGATAGCACTGACACGATCGATGACCTGTTTGAAGATCACGCCGCGCCTGGCCGCGCTGAGCGCGCCTGTCTTGTCGTTGGGGACATTGTCGTCGTAGTCGACATTGACAGCGGCAGCGTGTTGCGGCTCGAAGCCCATATCGACATCGAGCACGCGTAGGAAGCTGCGCAGCAGCAAGCCCGCGCCGACCAGCAGCACACAGGCCAGCGCGACTTCGGTGACTACGAGAATGGAGCGCAGACGCTCGTGCTTGCGGCCCTGACCGGAACCTGCGCCGGAGTCTTTGAGCGAATCCTGCAGATTGCCGGCAGCCATGCGCATGCCAGGGAGCAGCCCGAACAAGCCGGCCGCAACGACAGCAATGAGAACGGTCCAGCCCAGCGCGGCGCCGTCAATGTGCAGCAGGCTCACCAGTGGAAGCGCGAGCGCCGTCTGATGGCGCAGCCAGGCGATCAACGCGGCGGCAAGAGCGAGTCCGCAGATGGCTCCCGAACTGGAGAGGATCAGGCTTTCTGTCAGCAGTTGGCGCACGATGCGCAGCCGGCTGGCGCCGAGCGCGGTGCGCATGGCGAACTCCTTGGTGCGCGCGGCGGCACGGGCAAGAAGAAGATTGGAGAGATTAACGCAGGCAATGAGGAGAACGCCAGCGACGGCCGACCAGAGAACGACGAGCGATCGGCGCAGCTTGCCGCTGATGTATTCCTTGAGCGAGACCGGAACCACTCCATCCTTGGCGTAGCCTTTGCAGGAATCCGGATATTTGTTGTTCCAGCACATGTGGGGCGCGGCGGAGGCTGCGTCAGGGACAGCCTGCCCGAGGGTCACGCCGGGTTTGAGACGGCCGATCATGGTGATGATGTTGCCTTCGTCTCGCGGAGGGCCATAGAGATTGAGCGGTGTGAGAGCGTCGATCTTCACGCCAGGGGAAAAGACAGCGCCGAAGTCGAAGGTGCCGGGCAACACGCCGATAACTGTGGTCTGCTGACCATTTATGTCGAACGCCTTGCCGATAATATTGGGGTCGGCGTTGAACTGGCGATGCCACCATGCGTCGCTGAGAACGATGACCGGCGCTGCGCCGTTGTTGCCGTCTTCAGGACGGAAGAGACGGCCCATAGCCGGCTGCACGCCGAGGACCTGAAAGAAATTAGCGATGACATCGACGCTGGTGGCGGGGATTGGCGCGCCACCCAGGCTGAGATTGAGATTGCCTGGGCCAGAGAAGGCGAAGTATCCAGTCACATCCTGATAAGAGCGGCTGTACGTGCGGAACTCGTCATACGCATCGGTGGAATAGGTCGCGCAGGACAGGCCGCACTTGGTGGGCGGTGGGGCAATCCACACGAGCCTTTCGGCATCGGGAAAAGGCAGCGGGCGCAACAGCAGATTGTTGACTACGCTGAAGACCGCGATGTTGGCGCCGATGCCCAGGGCCAGGAGAAGAATGGCGATGAGGGTGAACCCGCGATCGCGGCTGAGCGACCGGATGGTATAGCGGAAATCCTGGAGAAGTATATCGAGTTTCATAATGCCTCGCGCTTCGCGGTGTTGGTCTTTCACCAGATCCATTCCACCGAAGCGAACCAGAGCCTGGCGGCGGGCTTCAATGGGTGTAAGGCCGCGCTCTATGTTCAATTGCGTGGCCAACTCAATATGCGCGGCGATCTCGGCTTCGAGTTCCGCGTCCAGTGGGGGCTTCGAAGCGAAAGACCGAAGGCGGGCGAATGCTCGCCGCAAAATGCTCATGACGCGCTCTCCTCCGGGGACATGGCGAGAACGCGGCCCATCACGTCGGATAGGCGCTGCCAGTACGCCGCGTCTTTCTCTAGCTGTTTCCGGCCGTTGCGCGTGATGGAGTAGAACTTGGCTTTGCGGTTGTTGTCGGATGTGCCCCATTCCGCAGAAATCCATCCGCGCTGCTGAAGACGGACCAGCGATGCGTAGATCGTGCCCTGGTTGAGCAAAACTTCGTCTTGACTAGCCTGCTCGATGCGGCGCGCAATACCGTAACCATGCTGCGATCCGATCGCGGCAAGGGTTTGCAGCACCATTAGATCGAGCGTGCCTTGCAACAGATCAAGCTTCGATTCACCCATTTTTCAAACTCCTGTGCTGATGCCACATAAGTATGACACAAGACATGTGGTATCGCCACAGGATTCTTTTGGGCGCTGCAAACGCTCGTTTGGCGAGCATTCTTCGGTTCTTGATTGTGGAGAATTATGACCCGTGTGCGCTAGACGTCGCGGAACGCTTCTCAGCAAGCGCTTCGGCCTGCGTCAGCGTGGTCGAGTCGGGAATACGCTGAAAATCGCTATGGCTTTCGTCCTGCTGAACCGCGATGGTCTTGAAGAAGAGAATCTTGCCATTCATGTTCACTTTGAGCTTCGTGATGGCCCAATAGGAAGGCGCGATCTCCTGGCGGCGGACGTCGAAGGTTCCACCCGGATCGAGATGGCCGAGGAGACCGCCGAGAAATGCAACGCCATTTGTCAGTTGGCCCGAGATCTCAACCAGGCGGTTTTCTTTGGTATTGACGATCAGAGAGCCATCCATTTTGTGAAAGACGTAGGCGCTGCTGGAATGGGTCGTGAAATTGGGATTGGGATGGAAGGTCAGCTTTGTCTCGTCGCCTGTGCTTCCGGCGAATTGGAAGAGAAAGGCGTCGGGGAGCATGGCGAACAGCTCAGAACTCTGCCGATCGTCGCTCTGTCCAGCCTGGCGCGCTTTGCGTTGTTCGTCTGGATTGTGAATGAAGCGCTGCACGCGCTCATTTTCATCTTTTCTCTGCTGAACGGTGAGCGGGCGTCCGTCGATGGCATCGAGGTAGGTGACATCGCCGCTGGTAGTTTCAACAACGATCTTGGTTTTGCGCGGTGCCGGGATGTTGCTGACAACCTGATACATCCAGTGAGTGTGATCGTTGTTTTCAATCCTCAACTCGTTGGCAATCACCTTGTGAACCAGATCGCTGGGTGGAGCGGCGGGCTGTGCGGCCCACGTGGTGGCCGAGACAAGCAACGGCACGACGAGAAGAAAGCGCATAGGTACCCGATGGTTTGAGCACTGCGGGGGCTGTTGGGTTGTCTTCGTCAACGCTGCAGAAGGTCGATGGGCTGGGTGAAGTCTGTAACGCGGAAGTACTTGGCGAGCGAGGGGTGCTGGCGCTGAACGGCTTTGTACATTTCCCACGCGACCCGACGGTAGCTGAAATGGCCGGCGGGGCCGGAACGTAGTTCGGAAATGTATTGGGCTTCGGCGAAGTCCATTTTGAAGAGGGAGCGAATGCGCGTAGCGAGTGGCAGCAGGTAGAGGGCAGAGAGCGGAGCTTCGGGCGCCTGGCTGGCGGCGATCTGTTTGCTGGCGGCGAGGGCAGCGTCGAGGGTTGAAGTGAATTCGCTCAGGATACCGGCTTCGGCGAGGGGGTTAAAGTCGGGGCCCAGATCGACGGAGTCGGGAATCTCGCAGCCGTGGACGGAGGTGAATGCCTGGATGATCTGGACGCAGCGCCGGTGGCGGTGCATATCGCGGAAGCCGCCGATGTCCATGAGGATGTCGAAACGCAGCGCAGCGCCGGCATGGAAGGCGCGGAGAGCCTCGTCGTGACGGCCGCGATGGCGGAGGCCGAGCTCGATGATTTCGGAGATTCGAGCCGAAGGCAGCTCAGCGACCAGGTCGCGGATCTGTCGATACGGGTAGTGGCTGGCCGAGTAGAGAAGGGTTGCGGCGATTTCGACTTCGAGCGTTTCGGTGGATTCAACAAGGTCCACGAGCGGGGCTGGTGAGATTGCCACGCCCTTCATCATCTCCGTCGCTGCTTGTTCGAGTTCGGCGCGGGACTGGACCAGGTAGGGGTTGGGCTCGGCATATTTGACCAGCGTGGGAGCGGTGCGCACTTCGCGGTTGAACAGGTTCGCGGCCTCTTCAGCAGCCATTGGATCGAGCTTCTGAAGGAATGCGGCGGCGGACTGGGAGTTCACGTTCCAAGCCGGACCCGCAGCGGCATCGCGCAGCTTGATTCCAAGGTCGCGGATTTCGGCGAAGGGGTGCGAAAGCAGACGGGAGACTTGGGTTTCAAGAGTGCGCGCGTTGACGATCTGGCCAAGTGAAGTATTTGTGGCGAGCGGCAGCAGATAGCGGGCCACGTCGAAGGCACGGGCCTTCAGTGTGCGCTCGTAAGCCTCTGGTTTGAGCGACTCGGGGCACGCAACGTGGCGGCGCAGGGCATCGTGAACGGCGGCTGTGGTTTTTTGGTAGGTGGCGAAGAGGCTTTCGATGGTCCCGGCGTAGAGAAGGGCAGGATCGGGGTCCGGTCCTGAATGTTTGCCGAAGTCAGGAAAGTACCAGCCGGACTTGAGGAAGTTCTGATAGCGGGTGGAGCGCTCCTGGCCGTCCCAGCGCTGTTCATCCACGAGGACGATGGCGGCGAGAAGTGAGAGACGCTCGACGGCAAAGGCGATGTGCGCCAGGTCGGCTATGGACCGATGTCCGTATTGGAAATAGAAGGTGTTGAGAAACTGCTCGGCCCGCTGGGCGCTGATCTCCTTGAGCGACTCACGCATGGAAAGCGCGGAGCGCGAATACTTGGCCATGGCATAGGCCAGGACCTCGGGGTCGGCACCGTGGACGGCATACACATCGGTTTGGTTTCGTGCACCGGGAGGGAGAAAAGAATCGCTGGACATTGGAATGGGCTCGCGACCAGAATACGGCATCGGGGCAAACTTGAGGCTGGCCGTCCTGTGGAAGGCGACGCGGGTTACGGAGGGCTGCCTGAGCCTGGTTGCGAACCGCCATCGGGTGCAATTGTTGGGATAGACTGGTGTGCGGTTGTGCATCCTGAACAGGTCGCCGTACGTCTTTGGAACAGGTGCGGAACCGCGGCGAGGCCAAGGGTTCAATTGCGCTCACAGTCGGACTCATCGGCGGTTGGAATTCGGGCATCGAACGCGGCAAGGAGAGGCCCATGCGCGAGTATTTGATCCGAACTTCGCAAAGCCCGCGGCCGCTGCCGTCAGGTCGCTGGCAGATGACGCAGCGATGGAACGACCTGCTCTTTGCGCATTGGCCGGTTTCGAGCGCCATGATTGCGGCACTCTTGCCTGAAGGACTGGAGCCCGACCAATTTCAGGGGTCGGCGTGGCTGGGCGTGGTGCCGTTCTGGCTCGACCGGATCAAATTTCGCGGCATTCCCGCATTGCCCGGTATGCGCAGCTTTCCAGATCTGAATGTGCGCACTTACGTCCGGGATCAGAATACGGGGACACCCGGGATGTATTTTTTCAGCCTGGACGCGACGAATCTGGTGGCCGTCGCGCTGGCGCACACCTTCTTTCATTTGCCGTATCACTGGGCAGAGATGCGGCTAGAGCAGCGATCGGAGCGGGAGTTCTCGTTTTACAGCCGGCGGCGGCTCTCGGATTACCCCATCATCTTCAAAGCGCGATACCGTGGACTCGGCCCTACACGCAAGCTGGCAGAGGGTGGTGTGGGCACGCTTGAGCATTTTCTGATGGAGCGCTCCAGCTTGTTTACGCGCAATCGTTCCGGACAAGCGGTGCGGTCGAGCCTGCACCATGTTCCGTGGCCTCTTGAGGATGCCGAGGCGGATATCGAGCGCAATGACCTGGCCAAGGCCATCGGGATCGAATTGCCGGAGATTGAGCCTGTGCTGCACTATTCGCGGCGGCTGGCAGTCTACGTGTGGCCGAGGGAACTGGTTCGTCCGGCAATTGCGGGCCGCCCGGTTACCGTAGCGGCCACGCCGCTTGGCTGAAGTTTTTAGGGCCGATCCTCCATCTACAGTTCGCGGGCTATCTTACAGTCAAAGCCCATGTATAGCATCTGGTCACAAGGTGCCTGCTCACACGCACGGGATGATTCATTTGTGGTGCGGCAGTAGCACGAAGCGGTCATTGGCAGGTGTTCGTACCCTGACGGAAGATAACTGAAGTTTCCAGTGAATCAGGCTGAATTGGGCCAGGGGGCGCGGTGAATTCCGCGAGACCGGCAGGCTCACGGGCAATGGAGCATGCTTGACGCCCCCGCGACTGGAATTTGCGCCTTCCGTATTCTCACCGAGTTTTGTGGAAGTGTCGCGCGCTCTCTCAACGAAACCTGATTTCTTCAGCACGAACGAAAGGGTTTGAACGTATGAACCACGGGTTTGACATGAAAGGGCTTCACCGCCTGTTCAATTCGATAGCCGTGGCAGCCCTGCTGATGAACGGCTGCAGCACCACCTCGACAAACACCAGTACAACCAATTCCTCGCAACAGACAGGACCGTCGTTCGTCACGGGCACCGATTCGCCAATGGCGAGCGTTTTGTCGTTTGCGGTGCAAATCGAAAGCATCAACGCTACGGACGCCAACGGAAAGACTGTCTCCCTACTGAGCGGGACGCCCACGGTTGACTTTGCTCGGCTCAACGGGCTCGAGACACTTTTGGATATGAACGATGTGCCCGCGGGAACGTACGGCAATGTATCCATCACCCTGGGCGCAGCAACCATCGGGTATCTGCAGACTCAGACGGGCAGCGCCCCGGCCATCGCAACCAAGCCGGCAACTTACCCGGCATCTGCGTCCACCTACACCTTCCAGGCCTCCTTGGCGACACCGATTGTCGTGGCGCAAAGCGGTTCACCGGCTGGCCTGCACGTCGATTTCGAACTTGGCAAGTCCATCGGCGTGGACACGAACGGCAATATTACCGGAGCTGTTACTCCCACGTTCAATATGAACGGCGTCGGCATCAACGATGCCGGAGCGTATCTCGATTGGTTTGATGCGGCGGTGGTCAGCGTAAATGCGAATAACCAGTCGTTTGTTGTGCAGGGTCCACACGGGCGTCAGTTCACCGTCAACGTGAACGGTCAGACTGAATGGGAGAACAACGAAGCGCTGACCGACCTGACGACGAGCAGTATCGTTACGCTATCAGGCGCCCTGGACCGAGACGATGCGACGATCGACGCGGATGACGTGGCGATTCTTTCGCAGAACGGATTCTATGCCGGTGGTCAGGTTACGTACGTGACGCCTGCAATAGGGCCCGCTGCGAGCTTTAACCTGTATGTGCGCGGCCTGCTGCCGACGACAACCGGGCTCACGCTCGGCCAGATTGCCACCATCAACCTGACAGGAAACGAAAATTACTTCATCTATTGGTTCCACAATCCGCTCACGGAGTTCGTGTTCAATCAAAGTCTGCTACTGCCGGGGCAACACGTTTCGGTCGGTGGTCCGGCTACCGGCGCAGCCAATGCAAGCAACGTCACAGTGAAACGCGTGGTTCTGCGTGATTGGGGATTCAATACCAGTGTCGCGGCGAACAGCGTAAGCACGACCGATGGATCATTCCAGGTAACGGTAAATGGTTTTGCCGGAACACTTATTCCGCAGGCAGTAACCGTCTACACAGCGGGCAAGACGGTCTTCCGAGGTGGACTAAACGGCGTAAGCGATTTGGCGGGCGGCGCGAACGTACGCGTGGTAGGGCTCCTGCTGGAGAACCCTTTGAACGGCAAGACTGTTCTTTTGGCTCGTTATGTGGACGAGTTTAATTAGCGGTTTGAAATCCTGAAGGCTGTTTTTTGGGGCCGGGGCTGCGGAAGGCAGTCTCGGCCTTCCTTTTTTGTTGAAGCATGTTCCAGTTGCGACTACCGCAGTGTCCGCTCCGAGTTTTCTCCGCGCAACCCACTCCTATAATTGATGAGGAACGGACGGGGCGTGGCGCTCCGGGGTATGGATTGATCCACGAGAAAGAGGCTGCATGGGAACGTCGCAGGGACGTATTGCTTTGGTCACGGGCGCTTCGCAGGGAATTGGACGGGCGTGTGCGCTGGAATTGGCTGCCGCGGGCGCGACCGTAGCGGTTGCGGCGCGAAACGAGGCCAAGTTGGCCGAGGCCGTGGCCGAGATTGAAGCGGCGGGTGGACAAGCAGCGGCGTTTGCCCTCGATGTGGCGAGTGAAGAGTCGATCAAAGCCGGGGCGAAGGCGATCCTTGAGCGGTTTGGCAAGGTGGAAATCCTGGTGAACAACGCGGGAATCACGCGCGATGGGCTGGCAATGGCGATGAAGCGGGCAGACTGGGATGATGTGCTGGGCACGAATCTGACCGGCGCCTTTTTGCTGACGCAGGCGCTGCTGCGGCCGATGCTGAAGAACCGCTGGGGGCGGATCATCAATATTTCAAGCGTGGTGGGGCGGACAGGCCAGGCTGGACAGGTGAATTACGCGGCCAGCAAGGCGGGCTTGATCGGGCTGACGCAGTCGCTGGCGCGTGAGGTTGCCTCGCGTGGGATTACGGTGAACGCAGTTGCTCCCGGCTATATTGAGACTGCAATGACGGCGGTGCTCGACGAAAAGCAGCGCACCGCGATGATGGCTGCGATCCCGCTAGGGCGCGCTGGGACCGATCAGGAGATCGCACAATCGGTGGCATTTCTTGCGTCTGACGCTGCGGCATACATTACTGGCCACGTGCTCGACGTAAACGGCGGGATGTTCATAGGGTAGAGTTCGGTGACGCCGGGCGTCGGTCATCCGCGATGGCAACGCAGCCACTAAAATGCGGCGGAACTGCCGTGTTCTGATACACACTCTCAACAAATTCTAATGACCTGCCGATAAGCTCTCTGGCGAGGTGTGTCCATGTCGACGCATGCGATGGCGGAGAATCGGACCGTACTAGAGCTGCAAGAATCGGGAGAACAGGTCAGGTATGTAGCACGGCAGCCGATTCTGGATGTGCGCGGACAGGTGTACGGATACGAATTGCTGTTTCGCTCCGGCACCGAGTCCAAGTTTCGCGGGAGTGGCAAGCTGGCCACGCGCATGATGCTGGACAACACAATCTTGTTTGGCCTGGAGAAGCTGACGGGCGGCCTGCCGGCCTTTGTGAACTGCACGTATGAGTCGCTGGCGGGTTCGCTGGTCGACGTGTTGCCGCCGGGCATGACGGTCCTGGAGATTTTGGAGACGGTTGAGCCCACGGCAGAGTTATTTCAGACATGCCGCAGGCTGAAGGCTGTAGGATTTCGCCTTGCATTGGACGATTTCATATGGACTCCCGATTTTGCCCCGTTCGTCGAATTGGCGGACTACATCAAGGTGGACTTTCTGCAAAATGGCCTAGCGGCGCGCAGAGAGCTTTTGAGAAAGCTAGGGAACTCGCGAGCGGTAATGCTGGCGGAGAAGGTGGAGACTGAGGAGGTTCGCCAACAGGCGCGCGCCGAGGGATTCAAGCTCTTTCAAGGGTACTATTTTTGCCGACCCACCTTGATGACGACTCGCAAGGTGCCAGCGAACCGGTTGATGCAGGTGGAGATTCTTCTGCTGCTGGAAGATGAAACAGTTGATTTAGACAGATTGACGGATCTTGTAAAGCAGGATGCTTCGCTCACCTACCGGTTGTTGCGCCTGGTGAATTCGCCGATGTGCGCGGTGCGGCAGGAGGTGAACTCGATTCATTCGGCGCTGCTGGCGGTGGGCGAGGAGACGTTCCGGCGGATGGCGACGTTGGCGATCACGAGCGAACTGAACGCAAACCGCCCCGCGGAGATTTTGCGCATGTCGTTCGTGCGCGGGCGATTCTGTGAGCATGCGGCGAAGCTGGGCGGTCTGGATGAGCGCGAGCAGTACCTTCTGGGAATGGTGAGCCTTTTGCTGGCCATGCTGCGGGTTCCGATGGCAGAACTTCTTCCGGCGCTTCCGCTTCGCTCAGAAATCCGCCAGGCCCTCGATGGATTCGCGGTGGAAGAGCGATGTTTGCTGACGTGGATTGAGCAACACGAGAGAGCCGAGTGGGCCGAAAGCGACCGAACCGCGGAAGCACATGGGCTGGACGGAACTGCGTTGCTTGAGACCTATGCAGAGGCCGTTCAGTGGGCCGAAGACGCGCTACATTCCACGGGTTGATTGGGAATCTTCTCGGAAACGAGTCCCTCTTACGGAAGGCGCTCGACCGGTATCTCTTCGTAACTGACCAAGGCGAGATTCTGTCCGTCGGGGGACCAGGAGGGGACGTTGATGGTTCCCTGGCCACCAAAGAGTTTGGCGAGGACCGTGATCTTGTGGTCTTTGAGCGACATCAGGCGCAATTCAACGTTTTTGTTGGGCGGATGACCGGCGACGCCGCTTTCGTAGGCGAGGAAGACAAAGGACTGGCCGTCGGGCGCAAGGTGAGGGAACCAGTCGTTGCTGTCGTCGCTCGTCACTTGCTCCTGATCGGAGCCGTCGGTTTTCATACGCCAGATCTGCATGTGCCCGGTGCGCTCGGAGTTGAAGTAGATGTACGCGCCATCGGGCGAGTATTCAGGGCCGTCGTCGAGCCCAGGAGCGTTTGTGAGGCGCGTTTCGTCTCCGCCTACGACGGGGATTGAGTAGACGTCAAAGTTGGACGCGTCGAGATGCTGGGCGGGGGCGGTGCTAGCCGGTGTTGGCTGAAGTTCAATGGGGCCTCCGCGCTGGCCGGTGAACGCGAGGGTTTTACCGTCGGGCGACCATCCGTGCCAGTAAGAAGGAGCGTTCGTTGTGATGAGGCGCGGCGTTCCGCCGGTAATGGGGACGACGTAGACGCGGGATTTGTGGTCGTCGCTGGAGGCGTCGCTAAGGGCGAGAAACTGGCCGTCGGGCGAGATGCCGTGATCGTTGTTGCAACGGATCTGCGGAGCGGTTGGAATTTCAACGGGTTGGCTGCCGTCGAGGGCGAGGCGGCGGAGGGTTCCGTCCTGGTTGAAGACGAGAAACTTGCCATCGCGAGACCAGTTGGGCGCCTCGAATTGGGCGGTGGCAACGTATTCAACGCGGCGATCGGTTGAGGCAACTGAGATGGTCTCGAGCGCGCTGATAAGCGTGGTCTTGCCGGTGGCAGGCGGGAGGGTCTCGAGCACGACGTTGGAGAAGACGGCTTTCTCGACTGCGTCTTTATCGTGCGAGCAGACTCCGATGCCGATGTAAAAGTCGCCGCTTAGGGTCAACTTCGTCGCAGCCCCCGCGGGGTGAAGTTTTTCATCAGGGCCAGAGACGAAGGCATAGAAGAAGTCGCCGCGCTTCTCGATGCGAACGGTCTTTGGCGCGGAGATATGGGACTCGACTTCGTGGGTATTCGAGCCTGGAGCGTCGCGATACTGGAGCGAGGTGAGTCCGACGCCGTGCACGGCGATGTCGACGGACGAGCTGTTGCCGTCGAGAGACTGGCGCAACATGAGCACGGCTTTGCGATGCGGATTCCCACCGGCACCGAGGAAGGCGATGTCGGCGGTGAGGGCGGCATCGCCCGAGACCTTTTTCCAGGCGAAGTGGAAGTCGTCGATTCCGAACCACATATTTTCGCCGCTGCCGGCGATGGTGTAGGTGCGTTTGGCGGTGTCGTAATCAACGGAGCCGGGATGGATGACGGCCCCGACGTCTTGATGATCGGTGAAGATGCCGCGGGGAAGCGATTCGGCGCGGGCAAATACAGGAACGAGAGTCAGAATAGCGACGACGAGAAGACGGGCGAGCGACCTCAATGTTGCAGCAGACATGGCGCGGCAATTATAGCTGGCGGCGAGCTTATTGCGGCGGTGCGGGTGGCTGGCCCTGCGGCGGAACATTAGTCTCCCCGGCCGGCGGCGCGCCCATGGCATTGACTGTTGTGGCGAGGAATGCGCCATCTTTCATAGAGCCATCGACGCGGATCATATCGCCAACCTGGATGTCGGCCAGCGTGATGGGATCGCGGCGTTTGCGGAATGTCGTATTTTCGTCGGCGGTGAAGGTGTGGGTTGAGTTATCGACTCCACCCATCAGGGTGACTTTGACGCCGTCGATGGCGGTGACCTTTCCGGCCAGCCATGTTTTGCCGTAGTTGGCCTGCATTTCGCGCATCTGCTTCGCGCGCTCAGGATCGATCTGCATTATCATGACGGCACCGACAGACTTGGAGGTTGCGTCAATTTCGCCCATTGCGGCGATCGCGTCGCCAACTTTGATGTCAGTCGGTTTAAGGGTTATGGGCGGATTGCCACCTTGCCCGTAGCCGCCCTGGCCGCCGCCGCGCTGCCCGCCGTCGGCGGCGGCCTGCCCACCTTCGCCGCGCGCACGAGCCTGCTGCTTGAGAATACGCGTATTGGCGCTGAAGTGGACGGTATAGGTTTCGCCATTCTCTGTCTTGATGGTGTAGTGGTCGGCGGCCACGTCGGTGACGGTTCCCATGAGCCCGCGGCCCATCTCGCCACGTCCCCAACCACCGCGGCCTCCTGCCCCGCGCTGGCCTTGATTTGAAGGCGGCGGACTCTGCGGTGACGTGGTTGCATCCTGGGCAGCGGCGGTGAGGGCAAAGGCGAGTGCGGCGATAGGACAAAACAGGCGGACGTTCATGAGAACTCCTGGGAGCTGGAAACAGCCCTAACAGGATAGACGGAAGAGGCCTGCGAGAGGACAAACCCAGAGATAAGACGATTGGGGAAATAGCCAAAGGGGATGCCCATTTCGTGGAAGAGTTTTGGGCGTTCGGTTGATTTAGGATTCTTGTAGTTTCGAGATTCCAGGGGGTCTATGTCTTCCCAACATGTTGCAACCGGCCTTTTTTGTGCTGCTTTGCTCTTCTCGGCGTTTCCAGTATTCGCTGCGCCGGGGTCTTCCCACGCGTCCGCGAGGCGGCCTTCTTCACCGGGAACCGTGACACCGCCGGAGTTGCAAGCATTGAGCGGGGAGTACACCGACAGCGCCGACCCCGACACGCCTGCCAGCTTTTACGTTCAGGATGGGAAACTGACGATGGAGTCGGACCGACACGTTCCGACTGAACTTAAACCCATTTCGGCGACGGAGTTTGGGGTTCCCGATTCAAACGTGACATTTCAATTCACGCTGGATGGCGCGGGTCATGGGGCAAGTGTGGTGGTTTCGAGTCAGCCCGAGGCTATCCTCCAGCGCATCGGCGAACCAGTACACCACCTGTTCCACAATTACGAGCGCAGCGAAGCGATGATTCCCATGCGGGATGGGGTCAAGCTCCACGTGGTGATTTTGAAGCCGTCGGATATCGAGGAGCCATTGCCGTTCCTCATGCAACGGACACCGTACGGCTGTGACGGGACCAACCGCGCCTCGTTTTCGGGAGGACGGCCTGAGTTGGCGCGCGACGGGTATATCTACGTTTGCGGCGATATCCGCGGGCGGTATAAGAGCGAGGGCGAGTTCGTGATGATGCGCCCGCTCGCCGACCACAAAGGTACCAAGGCCATTGACGAGAGCACGGATAGCTACGACACCGTGGCATGGCTGCTGACGAATGTGGAGGGAAACAACGGGCGCGTGGGTGCGATCGGCACGAGTTATCCAGGCTTCTTGACCATGATGGTGGGTATCGATCCACACCCCGCGGTGAAGGCGATCTCGCCGCAGGCTCCGATGATCGATGTGTGGAAAGGCGATGACTTTTTTCACAATGGGGCATTTCGGCAGACTTATGGGTACGACTACGTGTACGGGATGGAGACCAACAAAGAATCGGCCGAGGTGAACTACGGGAAAGACAAGGACGGCAAGCCGGTGGATGGGTTCGACTACTTTCTGCAACGGGGTAGCCTTCAGGAGGACGTGAAGAAGTCGGGATCGAAACTATTGCCGTCGTGGAAACTGTTCCTTGAGCACCCTTCGTACGATCTAAACTGGTCGTCGCGCGGAGTGGAGCGCGAGCTGAACACGGTGGCCGTGCCGACGCTGACGGTGGGCGGATACTACGACCAGGAAGACATGTACGGGCCGCAGGAGGAGTATGCGAGCCTGGAACCGCACGATACGGAGCATGACAATTTTCTTGTATTGGGTCCGTGGCGGCACGGGTATTGGGCGTCGTCTTCAAGGCATCTTGGAAACGTGGATTATGGCGAGTCGATCGGCAACGAGTTTCGCTCGCAGATTGAAGCGAAGTTCTTTGCACACTATCTGAAGGATGCGCCCGGGGAAAACAAGTCCGGCTTCGATCTGGAAGACACGGCGAGCTTCCAGACCGGATCGAATAGCTGGAAGCGCTATCCGCATTTCCCACCCAAGGAGTCGCAGCCGGCCAGCCTCTATCTGCAAGGCGACGGTAAGCTGAGCTGGAGCGAGGCGACAGCGGCAGCCAAGACGAGCTATGATAGTGATCCCGCGAACCCGGTGCCCTACCGGCACAGGCCGATTCAGCCAACTTATGGAGAAGGGTCGCAGTGGTTCAACTGGATGACCGAGGACCAGCGGTTTGTGACCGACCGAAAAGACGTAGCGGTGTGGAAGCTGCCGGTGCTGAAGAAAGACATGGTCGTGACAGGGGACGTGATCGCCGACATTTTTGCGTCGACGACGGGCACGGACAACGACATGGTGGTGAAGCTGATCGATCAGTATCCCGACAACGATGTCGACCCCAAGATGCGCGGGTATCAGCTGATGACCAATGAGGAGATCTTCCGTGGACGCTATCTGGACGGCTTCGACAAACCGGCGCCGCTGCGAGCTGGTTCTGTGCACGAGTACAAGTATTCGCTGCATGGCGTGGACCACGTGTTCAAGGCCGGGCACACAGTTGTGGTGGAGGTGCAGAGCACCTGGTTTCCGCTCTACGACCGCAACCCGCANNAGACGTTTGTGCCCAACATCATGACGGCCAAGCCTGAGGACTATAAGCCGGAGACGATCACGATTTACTCCGAAGCAGGACATCAGTCTTTTGTGCAGGTTCCGCTGATGAACGCTTGCAATCAGACTGATTGCTTTTGACAGCCGCCGGAAACCTCAATTGATTCACTGGGTTATCCGTCTTCGCCTTGCTTTAGGGATCAGCGCGAATCTGAACGGTAACGCGCGCCATCCAGCGTTGGGGATAGAATAGAAACTGCGCAATGGCCCTCCATCAGCCAGTTCCGGCCCTTCTCTAGCGGCGCTCGCTGCCTACACAGCCTCGCGCCCTTTCCCGATCCAGAACCGAAAAGAGAATCCACCCCAGTGGAGGGAATATGTTCGATCGTTTGGAACAAATGGAACATCGATACGACGAGTTGTCAGCACAACTCGGCTTGCCGGAAGTAATTACCGATCACGAGAAATACCAGAAAGCTGGGCGGGCGCTCAGGGAGATTGAGCCCGCGGTGGAGAAGTTTCGCGAACTGAAGCAGGTGCGGCAGGGCCTAGCCGACGCGCGGGCGATGCTGGCGGAGAGCGACGCCGAAATGCGCGCCATGGCGCATGAAGAGATTGCGACCCTCGAGCCGCGCGACAAGGAACTCGAAGAGGAGATCAAGGTGCTTCTGCTGCCTAAGGATCCCAATGACGAAAAGAACGTCATTCTGGAAATTCGCGCGGGCACGGGCGGCGATGAAGCGTCGTTGTTTGCTGCCGAAATATTCAAGATGTATACGCGCTTTGCCGAACAACATCGTTGGAAAGTTGAAGTGATGTCAATGTCGGAGTCGGGAGTGGGCGGCTTCAAGGAAGTGATCGCGATTATCGAAGGTGAGCGGGTTTACTCGCAGATGAAATGGGAGAGCGGCGTGCATCGCGTGCAACGCGTTCCCGCAACGGAGACGCAGGGCCGCGTGCACACATCGGCGGTGACGGTGGCAGTGCTGCCTGAAGCCGAAGACGTGGACATCAAAATCGAGGCCAAGGACATCCGCATCGACACATTCTGTTCGTCGGGACCCGGCGGCCAGAGCGTCAATACGACGTATTCGGCCGTCCGCATCACGCATCTGCCGACGAACACGGTGGTGAGCTGCCAGGACGAAAAGTCGCAGATCAAGAATCGCGACAAGGGCATGCGCGTGTTGCGCTCGCGGCTCTACGAGATGGAGATGGAGCGGCAGAACGCGGAGCTTGCCAAAGAGCGGAAGCAGATGGTGGGATCCGGCGATCGCAGCGAGAAAATACGCACCTATAACTTTCCGCAGAACCGCATGACCGACCACCGTATCGGGCTCACGCTCCATCAGCTCGACCAGGTGATGTTAGGCAAGCTGCAGCCGATTGTGGATGCGCTTATTGCGCACTACCAGGCGGAGCAGTTGAAGGCAGACGCGACCCAGGCGGCTTGAGGCATGCGTGCAGTCGGTAGGGTAGTGAGCGAAGCGGCAACGCTCCTCGAGGGCGGATTTCATCCGGAGCACGCGCGGCGCGATGCCGAGACACTTATTCTGCACATGCTGCGCAGGAATCTTGCCTGGTTGATTGCTCATGGCGATGAAGAGCTGCCTGATGCGTTATGCGCGAACTACGCGGCAATGGTAGAACGCCGGCGCCGTGGCGAGCCTATCCAATACATCACAGGCGAAAAGGAGTTCTTCGGGCTGCCGTTTGCCGTGACACCGGATGTGCTGATTCCGCGGCCTGAGACGGAGCATTTGGTTGAGAGGGCGCTGGAAGCTGCGTCTGAATGGGAAGAGCCGCGGATTCTGGACGTAGGCACCGGTTCTGGGGCGATCGCGGTAGCGTTGGCATGCCAACTGCCCCAGGCCGAAGTCACGGCACTGGATGTTTCTGCCGCGGCATTGGACGTGGCGCGCAGGAACGCGCGGCGCAATGGAATTGAAGGGCTGATTCAATTCGTGGAGAGCGATCTGCTGGACGGCGTTGCAGGAGTGTCGTTTGAGGTCATCGTCTCGAACCCTCCCTATGTTCCCTCAATCGACTACGCAAGCCTCAGCGTCGAGGTGCGTGAGTACGAGCCGGAGTTGGCGCTTTTCGCTGGGGAAGACGGACTCGATGTGTATCGGCGGCTGATTCCAGTTGCTTTTGCGGCTCTCGTACCGGGTGGATCGCTCCTTATGGAAATCGGGTACGAGCAGGCGAAGCCTGTGTCTGAATTGCTGATGGATGCGGGATATGACGATGTGAACTTTATCCGCGATTTGCAGGGAATTCTGCGTGTCGCCTGCGGACGGAGGCCGGGTCGATGTCCGCCAGCTGATTCCCGAATTGGCTGATGCTGTAGACTTTCTCCGAAAGGAATTTATTAATGCCCTCATCAAAAGGCTTTGCCGCGCAGGATGCGCAGTCGTCGCTTGGTCCGTACAACTTCAGCCGCCGAGAACCGCTGGCCACCGACATTGTGATTGAAGTTCTCTACTGCGGAGTTTGCCACTCCGATTTGCACATGGCGCGCAACGAGTGGGGGCAGTCGATCTATCCCATGGTGCCCGGCCACGAAATCGTCGGGCGCGTGACGGCGATCGGGAGCGGTGTAAAGAAATTCAAAGTCGGCGATATCGCGGCAGTTGGTGTGATTGTTGACTCGTGCCGCAAGTGCGCACCTTGCAAGGGCGGCGAAGAGCATTTTTGCGCGGAAGGCGCGACGTTGACCTACGCACAGCCGGACCGCGTCGACGGTTCAATCACTATGGGTGGCTATTCGAATAATTACGTCGTCGACGAGCGGTTCGCGCACAAGGTTCCGGCAAATCTGGATTTGAAAGCTGTAGCTCCGCTGCTTTGTGCGGGCATCACGACATATTCGCCCCTTCGTCACTGGAAAGTTGGGCCCGGCAAGAAAGTCGGCATCGTCGGCCTCGGCGGCCTCGGGCATATGGCGCTGAAGTTTGCACACTCGTTGGGCGCACACGTGGTCCAGTTCACCACCTCCGCCAAAAAGATCGAAGACGCAAAACGCCTCGGCGCGGATGAAGTTGTCGTGTCGTCAAACAAAGATGCAATGAAGGCTCACACCGGCTCCTTCGACTTTATACTCGATTGCGTCAGCGCTCCGCATCCACTCGACGACTACCTGCCTCTCCTCAAGCAGGACGGCACGCTCACGCTCGTGGGGTTGCCGCCGGAGTCGCCCTCTTTCGGTGTATTCAATTTGATTGGCGGCCGCAAATCCATCTCCGGGTCCATGATTGGCGGCATGCCCGAAACGCAGGAGATGTTGGACTACTGCGGCAAGCACAACATTGTCTCCGACGTCGAAGTAATCCGCATAGACCAGATCAATGACGCTTTCGAACGACTGCTCAAGCAGGATGTGAAGTATCGTTTCGTGATCGACATGAGCACGCTGAAGTAGTCGCTAGGAGGATTGTGCTTTCCCACCCAAAACGGCAAAAGGTGCCGTTCTGGATCGGGCACCCAGGAGTTGAATTTCTCGCCATCGACGGGCTGCGCCGTTAATCGGGCCGGCCCGTTTTGCTGAGTTCGCGATAGAAGCCGTGATCGCGGTCGGTAAGGCTCTTGGAGATGTACGCGATCTGGCCGTAGTGCAGGCCAAAGTGTTCCACGACTTGGTAAACCGCTTCAAGACCAGAGACGTGGTAACCCTGGATATCGTAGGGCGCGACGAGGGCGGTTTCGGTAAGTCGTGCGAGCACCTCGGCAGATGCACTCATGGTCGTGCCGAGTTTCTCAAGCAATTGGGCGGACGACAGGCCGCTCTCCGCCGCAAATTCGGCAGGACGGTCCCGCTTGTCGTCTTCCCGGTTGAATGAGGCGACAAGCCACTGCGTGACGTTGCCATTCAAATGCAGGATCAGGTTGGCGATGCTGTTCGATGCGGCATTGGGACGCCACCAGACTTGCTCGGCGCTCAGCGGCTCGACACACGCACGCAAACGCGGCCAATAGTGCTCGAAGAGCTTGCGGCGCGAAAACTCAAGGAAGAGCTCAGTCACGCCTGGGCTTGAATCGGCCATCGAAAGTTCCTCCGCTGCTCGATGGTAACAATTCAACTCCGGTCCAAAAAGCGCAAGAGCGGCCCAAGCGGCCGCCCTTGGTGCGAAGTCGCGGATCCGTCATTCCGAGTGCGCTTCAACCTGGCGCTTCACGGCGTGTTCTGCGTGCTCGGCGGCGTGTACATGATGGCCGTGGGCGAGGTGCGCGGGATGCGCGGCCTTCTCGTGGTCGCCGGTTTCGTGGTGTGCAGCGGCTTCCTAGTGATGACGCGCAGCGTGCTCGTGGTGTTCCGCTGCCTGCTTGTGGTGATGAGCTGCATCCTTCGACACGTTCAACCTCCAGAGGCCGGAGAACCGGGTCCGTCGGCCCAATCGGGATTATCGGAAGTCCCCAGGGCAATCCTGGTTAATGCGATGCGAATTGCTGATGAATATGTGTCGTTGCGCAAGGGCGCAAGGCGAGCATAGAATTCCGTCTGAAATCGTTTTCAAAAAGGAAGGCTACCATGCGGATTTCCACCTGCTTCACGTTTGCCGCCATCGCACTCGCATCGCTCTTCAACTCCAACGTCATTGCTCAGGGCTCTTCTTCGCAGGTGGCACAGACGCCGCCCATGGGGTGGAACAGTTGGAACAAATTTCGCGGCCAAGTGAACGACAAAGTGGTGCGCGAAATCGCCGACGCCATGGCGAAGAACGGCATGAAAGACGCGGGCTACGTGTACGTGAACATCGACGACACCTGGGAAAGCGCGCGCGACAGCCAGGGCAATANNAAGGTGACGGACAAGGACATTCGCGCGGCCGCGGACAATCTTGTGGCAACGGGCATGAAAGATGCTGGCTATATCTATGTGAATATCGATGACACTTGGGAAGGCGAACGCGACGCGACGGGATTGCTACATACGAATTCGAAGTTCCCCGACATGAAAGCGCTGGCGGACTATGTGCACTCCAAGGGTCTGAAGATCGGCA
>PLTV01000268.1:421-7916 GCA_003164635.1 Acidobacteriaceae bacterium | reverse complement strand
GACGACCGCTTCTGGCCGATGGCGCAGTAAATGCAAATCAAATCGTTCTTGGCGTTGTTGATGATGGTGTCCAGCAGCACGGCCGTCTTGCCCGTCTGGCGGTCGCCAATGATCAGCTCGCGTTGTCCGCGCCCAATCGGAATCATGGCGTCAATGGCCTTCAGACCCGTAGCCATTGGTTCGCGCACCGGCTGCCGGTCGATGATGCCAGGCGCCAAACGCTCCACCGGCAGCGATTCCTTCGACTCAATCGGACCCTTGTCGTCAATCGGCACGCCCAGCGCATTCACCACGCGCCCGATCATGCCTTCGCCCACCGGAACCGACAGAATCTTCCCCGTCCGCTTTACCTCGTCACCTTCGCGGATCTCTGTGTAGTCGCCCAGTACCACCGCGCCCACCTGGTCTTCTTCCAGGCTCAACGCCAGTCCGGCAATGCCATGCGGAAAGCTGAACAGCTCGCCCGCCATCACCTTGTCCAGCCCGTGCAACCGCGCAATGCCGTCGCCGAGCGAAGTGATTGTGCCCACTTCGTCCACCTGGACCTTTGAGTCGTAGTTCGCGATCTGCTCGCGAAGAAGCTGTGTAATCTCGTCTGCCTTGATCTGCGCCATTTCGTTCCTCTGAGGGACCATGAGACCAGCGACTCGGGATTAGCCTGTGAATTGGCGATCCCATCGCCCAGCGTTGCCCTCAAGTCCCTTAGTCCCTATTCCCTTAGTGCGTAGTCCCTAGCCGGCTTCAGCCGGCAACCAACACTTCCTTCAACCGGTCCAGCCGCCCACGCACTGAACCGTCATACACGGTCGATCCGATGCGTACAATCGTGCCGCCCAGAATTGTTGCGTCCTGCTTGAAGCTGGCATCTATCTCGGCTCCGGCCAGCTTGCTCACTTCGGCTACCAATTTCATCTGATCGTCTGCGCTCAACTGGCGCGCCGTCACAATCTCCGCCTGGCGAATTCCAAGCTGCTCCTGCAAAAGCTTGCGATAGCCTGCGGCCACTTCCACCACATGGCCAATCCGATCGTTGTCAATCAGCACGGCCAGCAAGTTGCGCAGCTCTTTCCGAAGTTTCATCTTCTGATTCAGGGTGTCGAGAAACCCAACCTTTGTCTGCGAAGAAATCGCCGGATTCACAAAAAACTCTTGCAGTTCCGGGCTTCCATTCCATGTGGCCAAGAAATCGTTCAACTGGCTTTCGACGGCCGAGGTGTCGATCTTGGCAGAGGTCAAAACTTCCAGAAACGCCTGTGCGTACCGGGAAACGAAGGCAGCCATTTAGTTTCGCCCTCCCGCGCCGCCGCCGTTGCGCACCACATCGCCCACAAACTCCGCGATGAGCGCCCGATCGTCCTCGGCCGTCAATACCAGTTCCTTCGCTGCCTTGCCCACAGCCAGGTCGGCCGCAAAAGTGCGCAATCCACGCCGAGCCTGTGCCGCCGCCATCGCGATCTCCTGTTCGGCCGATTCCACAATCCGCTTGCTCTCATCGGTCAGCGATGCCTTGATCTTCGCCTCATCCTGTTTGCTTTCGGCTTCGACCTCAAGGCGGAATTTCTGGATCTCCCCGTCGATCTTCGCGAGCTTCTCCTCAACAGCGCTCAATCGTGCCTTCGCTTCCTCACTCGCCGTCCGCGCCGACTCCAGATCGCCTCTCAGCTTCTCCTTCCGCTGACGCAGGTATTTAGGCAGGAAGCGGTAGAGCGGCACCACAATGGCCAGCCCAATGATCAGGAAGTTGAGCACTTCATAGATATCCGCCGTCGTCTCGATGGAAAGATGCAACGTCTTCGCGGTCCACTTGACCACTGGGCCTTCCAGGCGGAACGCCTGGCTCTCCCGGTCTTCTTCCGACTGGCCCTGAGGATGTCCCGATTCACCCGATGCGGCAGAACTCGGCGGAGCCGCAGTTTCCGGCCTGAACTCCGAGGCAGGCTCCTGGGCCGTTATGCGCAAGGGCGCGGCAACTCCCGCAATCAGGGTCGCAGCCATTAAAAATCCAAAAAGCCGAACCGTAACACGCGAATAAAAGTGCGAATTTCTCAACGGGAACTCCCCGCGGCCGCAGGCAGAATTGCTCGGACCACCTGCCCGGCCAACTCTCCGGCAGAGGCTTCGATGCTCTTCCGGGCTCGATCCGCCTCGCCTTCGAGTTCCACACGAGCCTGCGCCACCTTGTCCCCGGCCGTCTTGCGTGCGCCGTCGAGTGCTGCGTCCCGCTCAGCAGTCCATTGCTTCACACGCTGCTCGCGCAACTTGTAAACCTCGGCCCGCGCCTGGCGCAAACGCTCGCTATACTCCGCTGCTCGCGCCTCCGCTTTTTCAATCGCCTTTTGCGCGTCTTCCAGTGCCCCCACCGTTCGTGCACGGCGCTGCTTCAGCGTCTCGGTCAACGGGCCCTGCACCAAAAACTGGTAAGCGATCACCAGCAGGACGAACAGCGCCATTGTGGGCACAGCGCCAACCAGAAAACTCCCGACTTGTTGAAAGATTTCCTGCATGTATGTTTGCTTCGACGGGACGCTCGGATTCTCGTATTAAGGGATTGGCTTTCGCGGGTGGAACACCTTTTTGTATCAGGGGTGAAGCCTATAGTCAATGCAGATGGAGCCGATTCGGCGGGGTCTTGTGACTGCGGTCACGAACTTGAGATTTTATCCAAGAAATAGCTTGCATTCGAGTCCAGGAAGCCTACACTAAGAATACCACCTAGACCCGTTTCAGGGTCCAGCGGGCTGTAGGTCCTGAGGAAGTCCTTCCACTCCTCAGGTCTGCAGCCCGCCTTCTCATTTTGGGCACATTTCCGCTTTGTCCCCGACCCATTTACACCTGGGCACTGTCATTTTGAGCAAGAGAAACCCAGGCGCCTTTCAGCCTGGAGTTGTGAATCGAAGAATCTCCTTTTTTCGCTTTTCTCCGACCGAGCCGCTCAGTTTCCTTCCGCTTTCACGATAAACGCCGCCAGATCGTCCTTCAGCTTGTGCAGCGCATCCACATTCAGGTAAATCATGTGGCCTGAAGGGTAATAGCCAAACTGCACATTCCCGCGCAGCGCCGGCTCCAGGTCCATGTGCGAGAGATCGTATTCGGTGGAGAAAAACGGCGTGGCCAGGTCGAAATAGCCATTTGCCGAGAATACCTTCAAGTGAGGATTCTTCCTCAGAGCGCTGCCCAAATCCGCTGCCACATACGGTTGAGACTGTTCTCCGCCGCCCATTCCCGGTCCGCCGCTCGTCGGACGGTGCTTCCAGTCCCATTGCAGGTTTTCGTAGGCCGTGGGGCGATACGTGTCGGTGCTCTCGAACTTCAGCTCCCGTCCCAGGTAATCGTGCAACGCCGCCACAAACGCGCCGCTGATGCCCGCATCGGACGCATCGTAGCTCGGCGACTCTCCCGCCGAATCCAGATCGACGCCCTCGAAACGCATATCGTAGCGGCCCAGGGTGCGCCGGTCCTGGCGCAGCACTTCTTTGCGGAACCGCGTCGGCGAAATGCGCAGGTTCGCCTCTTTCACATAGTCCACACTCAAGCCCGTAAACCGGCTTACTTCCTTGGCCACGGTGTCGAGTTGGTCGGCGGGCAGGTTGTGCCCCGCGAAAAGTGCCTGCGCATAGGCACCGGAAGCAAACGTCCTCGCTTCCTGCACCCACGCTCCCAGGTCCGCGGGCTTATTCGGAATCTTGTCGAAATACCATGCCGCGGCCGCATAGCTGGGCAGATTCGCGATGAACAGCATGTCGTATCCGCCGGCGCGGATGTTGTAGTTCAGAATCGACGATATGAGGACCACTCCATTCATCTGCACGCCGTTGTTGGCCAGCATGTCTACAAGCGCAGCCGAGCGGGTGGTGCCGTACGATTCCCCAATCAGAAACTTGGGCGAATTCCAACGCTGATTCACATTCAAATAGCGCTCGATAAAGCGATCGAAGGCCCGCAAGTCCTGGTCGACGCCGGCAAAATCCTTGGCGGTTGCCTTGCCGACGGCGCGTGAATAACCCGTCAGCGGCGCGTCAATGAACACAAGATCCGTCTTGTCCAGAAGCGAGTACTCGTTCGGGACCAGCTTGAAGGGCGGTCCCGCAGTGGGGTTCGGACTGTCAGTCTGGATGCGTACCGGCGAAAACGATCCCATATGAAGCCAGAGCGTCGCCGACCCCGGCCCGCCATTGTAAAGAAAGCTCACCGGACGCGAACCCGGCTCCGCGCCATCCAGCGTGTACGCCACATAGAAGATGCTCCCGTACGGCTTGTCCTCTTCATCGCGGATCAGCAGCGTTCCCGCGGTCGCGGTGTACTTCAGTGTCTTACCGCCAATCGCAAGCTCATGATGCGTAGGAACGCTCTTCTCCGCCGGAATCGCCGGGGCGTCCTTGTCTTTATCCTTGTCGGCATCTTTGTGGGTGTCAGCGCTGTTCGCGGGTGGCGCTGGTGGGTTATGCGGCTCCTGGGCCAACAAAGCGCCCGCGGCACAGCAAGCCGGGACGGTCATCAACAGATACAGAGCAACTCGTGGAAGCAGTTCCATGGAAGAGGGGACCTCCGAAGGGATTGGATCATCCTACCATCGTTGTTTTTGAGCGCAGCCTGAGACTCAGTGCGGCAGGATTAGACGGACCTCCCGGCAGGGAGAGGACGAGAATAGCCACGGATGAAATCCGTGGATCGCGATGCCAATTTCCAGTTCGCCGTCCCGGAGGGGCCGGCTCGAATCCACTATCCCGGTTTCGCGCAAAGCCGAGGGTGCCCCGTAAATCACCTAGGGCGTGGATTTTTCGGATTCAGAAGTCCCTGCGCCCGCAACCAGGTTTCCAACAATGCGGGCCATTGATCCAGCGAAGCATCGCCCTTCCCAAGTCCGGTTCCGTGTGGCCCCGTGGCGAAGATGTGCGCTTCCGACGGCACACCCGCCTTAACAAGCGCCTCATAGAACCGCAGTCCCTGCTCCACAGGAACCGTCTGGTCGTCGAAGGTGTGGTACCAGAACGTCGGAGGCGCGTCCTTGGTGACGAACAAGTCTGGAGAGTATGCGGCACGAAGTGCCTCGCAGCGGTCCATCACGTTGAATAGTTTGCAGTAGCTCAAATGCGAAGTGTCGCTGGAGATCGCCCCAATCCATGGATAGCCGAGCACCAGAAAATCCGGACGGCTCGATGCACGCTCAATGGGATCTTCGGCCTCTACGTTGCCGGGCACAAACTGCGTTCCCGCTAGGGCCGCCAGGTGCCCGCCGGCAGAGAAACCGATGACGACGATGCGGTTCGGGTCAATCTGATAGTCGAGTGCCCGCGCCCGAACCGTCTGGACGGCACGCCGCGCATCGAGCAGCGGCACCGGCAACAGGTATCCCTGCGACGAAAGGCGGTAGCGAAGAACGAAAGCGCGAAACCCGCGCGAAGTAAACCAGTCGGCAACCTGGCGCCCTTCCAGATTTGCCGCCAGCCCCACGTAGGCCCCGCCCGGAAACACCACCACTGCCGACCCGTTCGCGTGGCCCGGCTGCGGATCGAAGATCGTCAACGTGGGTATGTCATCGCACGTCGAACCCTTGGCCTGCGGAGCATCGCTCGGCCACAGCCGAATGGTCTGGATGCCGAGAAATTCGCTGTTATTGCCCGCCGTCGTGCATGGACCCTTCTCAGCAACAGCCGTGCAGCAAGTCAACACCGTCACAAGTCCGATTCGAAGAATGCGCTTCACGATTTCCTCTCCGTCGCGAGGATTATAAGGCGCGAACACTACGATTCCGGACAGAGGCCGCGGAATTCGGGTGGGAAAGGAGAAACCTCTCATCCGCCACGCGCCCGCTGACTTGCAAACTCGCTAACTCGCTGTGTTGAGGAACTCCGCGATCGCCGCGACCACGGTCTCCTGCTCATCCTCGCGAAGCTCCGGGAAGATCGGTAGCGCCAGAACCTCGCGGGCCGCACGCTCCGCTTCGGGGAAATCGCCTTCGCAGTAGCCCAGCGAACGCAATGCTTCCTGCATGTGCAGCGGAACAGGGTAGTAAATCTCCGAACCAATCCTCTGGGCCGTGAGGAACTCCCGCAATTCCTCGCGGCGACTGCTGCGAATCACATACTGATGCCAGACATGCGTGCTGCCTGCTACCTCGTGCGGCAGGACGATGCCATGAACCGGATACGGCCCGGCTTCCGCCAAACCTGCAGCGCGGAACAAGGCGTGGTAATTCATCGCCACGGCGCGTCGTGCCTGGTTCCAGCCCTCGATGTACTTCAGCTTCACCGAAAGAATCGCTCCCTGAAATCCATCCAGCCGTGCATTCCAGCCGACCTCATCGTGGTAGTACCGTCGGCGCATGCCATGCTGGCGAAGCATTCTCAGCCGCGCGCCCACTTCGTCTGAATTCGTGGTAACCATGCCGGCGTCCCCAGCCGCGCTCAGGTTCTTCGTCGGATAGAAGCTGAAGGCGGCAGCATTGCCCAGCCCACCTGCCTTCGTTCCCTGCCATGCAGCCCCCCAGGCCTGGGCCGCATCCTCCACCAGCTTCGCTCCAAACTCATTTCCCAGCCGGCCAAACGCGCTCCAATCGGCGCATTGTCCATACAGGTGCACTGGCAGAATGGCTTTTACCCCTGCACCCCGCGAGCTCTTCAGAACCTTCTCTGCCGCAACCGGATCCAAATTGAACGTAGTCGGCTCAATATCGGCTAGCACCGGCGTCGCCCCCGCGCGCAGTATTGCGCTCACCGAAGCGAAAAAACTGAATGGAGAGGTCAGCACTCCATCGCCCGGTCCGATGCCGACACTAGCCAGCGCCAGCCACAGTGCATCTGTCCCCGACGAGCATCCAATGGCATGGGCAACGCCAAGTTGGGCCGAAGCCCCACTTTCAAAGGCCGCCACCGGCTCGCCAAGAATGAATTGCTGCGTCTCAATCACATGCTCGAGCGCGTCCATCAGTTCCCGATGCAGGGGGCCGTATTGCCGCTTCAAATCGAGCATCGGGACGGGCAAGGATCTCGATTGAGCCTGGGTCGACAAAGCCGGAGCGGTAGGAGTTGTCGCTGCGTCCTGCACTTCAGTATGGTACCAGCACGTATCGTTCAGCCTGAATGGTCCGGTCAGGACATCGCAGGGTCAAAGCCGTCTCTGGCCAGGCCCCAAGGCCGCAAAAAGCCCGCCATTGCGGGGAATCGCGGTCCTTATCTGTAAGACAGGGTTGAAAAACCCTGGTAGTTCGTTCTATTGTTGAAGCCATTGCGGGATTCGACGGCAACAGGGTTTCTGGAGCCGCCCCCGCGGATTTGCAATTTCACGAATGACAGCGCAGTTCAAAGTCTAAGAGAGAGCAGGAGATCGGCACATGGAGAACAAGCCGGCACAAAACATCCAGGACACCTTTCTGAATACGGTCCGTAAAGACAAGACTCCGATCACGATTTACCTCGTCAGCGGCGTCAAACTTACCGGAAAAATCCGGTCCTTTGATAAGTATTCAGTTCTTCTGGAGAACAACAGCCAGGAGCAG
>PLTV01000268.1:0-376 GCA_003164635.1 Acidobacteriaceae bacterium | reverse complement strand
GAGGGCTCCGGAATTCCTCCGGAAGCTCCAGGGGTGGATTTTGGCCCAAAGCGGACCGTCCAGGGCCATCCCCATCCCACCGACCGTCTCGGAACGGAAAAAGCTGAGCGCGCAGTTCTCGTCGGCCTGGAAACAAGCCGTTCGGGACAGCCCTTTGCCAGGACAAGTGCCCGAACCACCAGTTCCCGGTTACATGCCCCAAAGCCAGGCATTGTGGACGAAGACGCGGACCTGACCCTCCTCCCAGGCTCAGGTGATCCGGACTTGGAAGCGGTGCCCCCTTCAGCTCCTGGCCCCCCGTTCACAGCCCTCAACGCCGAAGAGTCTCTTTCCGAGTTCCGCGAGCTTGTTTCCAGCGCCGGCGCAATCGTCGCGG
>PLTV01000365.1 GCA_003164635.1 Acidobacteriaceae bacterium | reverse complement strand
GACATGGCCACGTACTCGCCGCGCGAGATGGTCAGGTGAATGCCGGAGAGCGCATGTGTCTCCACTTCGTCGGTATAGAAGACCTTGGTGAGTTCCTCAATTTCAATGAGCTTGTCGTTGGCCATCGTGTCCCCTCTCGTTGAGTTGTCAGTGATCAGTGGTTAGTGGTCAGTTGCGGTTATGCTCGGCCAGAGGCTTCGGGCTTCAGAGGACGGCTTGCTGACCACTGAAAACTGACCACTGACCACTCGTTTCTTATTCCAGGCGGATGCGGTCGACGGCATCTTCTCTCGACATGTCGGAGAGGATCACCGTATCGCCTTCCTTGAGTCCTTCGAGTATCTGAATTTCGTTGACCGAAGCGCGGCCTACCTTGACCGGAACGCGCACCGCGCCCTTGCCGTCGGGATCGACCTTGAAGAGGCTGAGAGTCGAGTTCTCATTGCCCAATGCCGGCCGGCCAACATACGTCACGTCATGCAACCGCGCCAGGTCAATGGTTCCGTCCACGCTCAGATCGGGCCGCGCCCCCGTCGGCAATGGCCCATCGAGAGCTACGTCAACGGTGACCGTTCCGTTCAATACCGAAGGATCAATTCTGGAAACATGACCCGGAATAGTGCCGTTGTGGGTGTCAATGGAGGCGGGCTGGCCAATCTGGATGTCGCGCGCCTGTGTCTCGGCGATTTGCAGGGCGGCCTTGAGCTTGTCGAGCTGAATCACCTTGGCAACCGAGGTTCCAGCGGTCACGTGCTGGCCCACCTGCAGGGGGATGGGCAACTGCGCGAGCACGCCGGAGATACCGGCCCGCACATGCAGAGCGGCCGACTGCTTCTCGTAGAGATCGAGCTGCGCTTTCGCCTGGTCAACTTTGGTCAGCGACGAAGCCAGTTGCACCTCAATCGCCTTCTGGTTCACATCAAGTTGTTCAATGCTGAGCTTGCGTTGAGCGGTCAGCTGTTCGGCAGTGTTTTTTGAAGCGCTCGACACGATGCCGGAAACAACGCCGAGCTTGTAGAGAGCCTCGTCCGTTTGCGCCTGGAGCTGGTCCTGCGTATAGGAAGCATTCACTTGTGCGGCCGCGATCTTCTTATCCATCAGGGTGCTGTTCAGCGTGGCCTGCAAGCTCTTGTAATCGGCTTCAGCGCCCTTCAGCGCCGACTGCGCGCTAAGCAGCAACTGCTGAAGCTGCGGATCGGTAAGGTCCATGACGACGGTATCGGGAGTGACCTTGGCGCCGGGCAGAGCGATGATGCGCACGACCGTGGCGTCGGTCTGGGCCGGGATGAGCTCGATCGAGTCTTCGCGGGGAACAAGGCTTCCCGTCGATCCTCGCACCTGGATGGTCAGATCTCCGCGTTTGACGGTATCGGGCCAAATGGTGGAGCGATCTACCGAGGGCGCGGCCGGTTTGAGGCGCGAGACAGCAACCACGGCAACGGTCAACAGAACTGCGGCGACGCCAGCCCAAATAGCATACTGGCGAATTTTCTTTTTTCGAAGGTCTGGGCGGGCGATATCCATCACACTGGGTTAAAGCACTTGCCATGCCAAAAGGCCCGAGCCATGAATCCTTGGAAATAAAAGGCTTGGCCGGATTCAGCGAAACGGAAAACGCCCGAACGGTGACCGGTTCCATGTCCGCAGTGTTCGATTACGGACAGTTCCGTGGAAGGCCACCGCTGATTGCTTGCCCCAACTTGATCATGTGCGGTTGGAGAGTTGGGCTATCGGCTATTGGGCGGTTTGAGGTTCGACTGACCAGGCTCCGTCAGTACTTTTGACCAGGGTGGCCGTAGCTGACTGGATGGATGTGTCGGCAGCGATCTTGGGGAAGGCCCTCATCGATTCGGGGGTGCGGGCCCAACCGGGGATGCCTTCAGTCTCATATTGGTAATTGACGGTGTATTGCATCGGGTTGGAGGGGTCGTTGGGGATGGCTTTGTCTATGGCGGTGACGTTGAAGTGGCCGAAGCAGAAGTTGCCGGAGTCGGGATGATTGGGGTCGGGAATCCAGGCGGAGTGTGCCTTGTCGGAGAGGTTGTATTTGTTGATCTGAACGGACGGTGCAAGAGGTTTCCTCTCTTCCACGTACTCCCGAATGAGAAGGCCGGCATCGGTGAGGGCGTCGTAGTCGCGGACTCTGTCGTCTTTAGAGGGATCGGCCTGAGCTGGGAACTTTGTGGGCTGGGGCCAGAGGCATACGTGCCGGCCTGCGTACGACGCGTTGATCGCAGCGATAAATGGCGCCCGATCGACTTGTTTCTTGCAGCCATTCGCAGATGCGAAGAGCCCGGCCAACACGATCACCAAGGCGATTCTTCCAAGCATTCCAGTTCACCCCAAACGATTTGGATGCGGCAATTGGGTGGCGACCACTGACCTTTCTGCGAGCGTAAAGGGAACTTCAGCCCACCGCAGGTGGTCAGACCCTCTCCAAAGCCAAGCCCACGGCGTTTCCGCCACCGAGGCAGAGCGCAGCGATGCCTTTGCTCTTGTTATACCGTTCCATCGCATACAAAAGCGTGGTCAGAACCCGCGCTCCGCTGGCGCCAATGGGATGTCCGATAGCAACTGCGCCGCCATGAACGTTTACCTTGGCCGGATCAACATCCAGATCGCGCAGCACGGCCAGGGCCTGGACGCTGAAGGCTTCGTTGAGTTCGAAGAGATCGACGTCGGCGAGATTCCAGCCAGCTCGGTTTGCGACTTTGCGGACCGCCTCGATGGGCGCAAGGCCAAACCATTCCGGCTCGACGCCGCTGGTGGATTGCGCCCGGATGATGGCTAAAGGCTTCAATCCGAGTTGCTGTGCACGCTCGGCGCTCATGACGACCATCGCGGCTGCGCCGTCGCTGATACCGGGCGAGTTGCCTGCGGTAACTGTGCCAGGATTCTGAAAGGCTGGCTTGAGGCCTGCGAGGGTTTCCTTTGTGGTTTCAGGGCGAACAGACTCGTCGGCGGAGAAGAGGCGCGTGGGGCCACCCTTTCTGGCTGGCGGAATTTCGACGGGGAGAATCTCTTCCCGGAAATAACCTTGTGCCGTCGCCAAAGCGGCGCGGCGATGCGACTCGGCTGCGAAGGCATCCTGCTCTTCGCGGGTAATCCCGTATTTGGCCGCAATCATCTCCGCGCCCACGCCCATGTGGAAGCCGCGATAGGCTTCCCAAAGCCCGTCGTTGATCATGGCGTCGACCAGGGAGCCGTTGCCCATGCGATAGCCCGCGCGAGCCTGCGGCAGCAGATAAGGAGCATTGGTCATGGACTCCATGCCGCCGGCGACGACGATCGCTGCGTCGCCGGTCTGGATGGCCTGCGCCGCGAGCGCCACGGCTCTCAATCCCGAACCACACACCTGGTTCACAGTCAGGGCGCTCGCTTGCGGAGGAATACCTGCGTGGATAGCGGCCTGGCGAGCGGGATTCTGGCCAAGTCCAGCCTGGATCACGCAGCCCATAATGCATTCCGTGATCTGGGGCTCGACCGCTGCAGCATGGGTAGGGTTTTCTGCGGCGCGTGGTGAGACTTCCAATCCGCTGCGGCGGAGGGCTTCGCGCACCACGAGTGCGCCGAGCTGCGGAGCCGAGAAGGATTGCAAAGAGCCCTGGAACTTGCCGACCGGCGTGCGCACAGCGGAAACGATGACTGCTTCGCTCATAGGTTTTCTTCTGCTTCAGATGCGGCCGGCGGCGCGCAGGTCCCGAATTTCAACATCGTCGAAGATACGCGAGCGGATGAGGAAGCGCACGCCCTCGGCGTTGTCGAGCGAAAACATGCCGCCGCGGCCGGGAACCACATCGAGCGTAAGTTGCGTGTGCTTCCAGTATTCAAACTGGCTTTTGCTCATGTAAAAGGGCTCGCCGTCGACCTCTCCAAGCTGGACGTCGGAGTCGCCGACCCAGAATTCGCCGCGCGGATAGCACATAGGCGAACTGCCGTCGCAACAGCCGCCCGACTGGTGGAACATGAGCGCCCCGTGCTTTTGGCGCAGCACGCGAATGAGATGGATGGCAAGATCGGTGGCCAGAACCTGCGGGGGAATGTCAGACATGGAAGCACCTGTAAGAACTTCTAGTCCTTTGCTGCAAGGACTGGCAAGGTGAGCGTTGATCCGGATGAAGTCTACTAATTCTTTCCCGGTCTCTCAATTCCCTCATCCGCGCGCTTGTCGACGCGTTCGGAATCGTCGAAATCGAGTCCAGAAGAATCGGCGGGATCGACTGTTCCCAAAGAATCGTTGGTTACATCTTCGGCGGGGCGTTCATCGAAGGGGGCTTCGGTTTCGGAATTGGCGGGTTTCTCGTCCTGCGGCATCGGTTTCTCCTCCGGCGGGTAAGATGCGTCGAAGGTTCATGGGGTCGAATGACTCGAAGAAGTCCCAGCAGGCAAAAGCAAATCCCCGCTGCGCAATGCACCGGGGATTTGCGATTTGAATTTGAAACGGGACCGCGGGCTCAGCCTCAGGTCCCGTCGTCCCTCAGTTCCTGGTGTCTAAAAGAAGCCCAGCTTCTTGGGGCTGTAGCTGACCAGCAGATTCTTGGTTTGCTGGTAGTGGTCGAGCATCATGCTGTGGGTTTCGCGGCCAATGCCCGACTGCTTGTATCCGCCGAACGCGGCATGCGCCGGATATGCGTGGTAGCAGTTGACCCAGACGCGGCCTGCCTGGATGCCGCGGCCAAGGTGGTAGCAGCGGTTGGCATCGCGGCTCCAGAGCCCTGCCCCCAGCCCATAGAGCGTGTCGTTGGCGATTTCGAGAGCGTCTGCTTCGGTCTTGAAGGTGGTTACCGAAACAACAGGCCCGAAGATTTCTTCCTGGAAAATGCGCATTTTGTTGTGGCCTTTGAAGACGGTTGGCTGCACGTAGTAGCCCTCTTCAAGTTCGCCGCCCAAATGCGCGCGTCCGCCGCCGGCAAGAACTTCCGCACCTTCCTTGCGGCCGATGTCCATGTAGCTGAGGATCTTTTCCAGCTGCTCGCTCGATGCCTGCGCGCCGATCATGGTGCCGGGATCGAGCGGACTGGCCTGCTTGATGGCGGCCACGCGCTTGAGCGCGCGCTCCATGAAGCGGTCGTAGATACTCTCTTGAATGAGCGCGCGGCTGGGGCAGGTGCAGACTTCGCCCTGGTTGAGCGCGAACATCACAAAGCCCTCGATGGCCTTGTCGAAGAAGTCGTCATCTTCGTTGAGCACATCGGCGAAGAAGATGTTTGGCGATTTGCCGCCGAGCTCGAGCGTGACCGGAATCAGGTTCTGGCTGGCGTATTGCATGATGAGTCGGCCGGTTGTGGTTTCGCCGGTGAACGCGATTTTGGCGACGCGGGAGCTGGAGGCCAGCGGCTTGCCTGCTTCGAGGCCGAATCCGTTGACGATGTTGAGCACACCGGGAGGCAGAAGATCGCCAACCAGTTCGGCCCAGACCAGGATGCTGGCCGGTGTCTGCTCGGCCGGCTTGAGGACCACGCAGTTTCCGGCGGCCAGAGCAGGGGCGACCTTCCACGTGGCCATCAGGAGCGGGAAGTTCCAGGGAATGATCTGACCGACCACGCCGAGCGGCTCGTGAAAGTGGTAGGCAATGGTTTCCGAGTCAATTTCGGAGATGGTGCCTTCCTGCGCGCGGAGGCATCCGGCGAAGTAACGCCAGTGGTCGATGGCAAGGGGGATATCGGCGGCCATGGTCTCACGGATGGGTTTGCCGTTGTCCCAGGTTTCGGCCAGAGCCAGCATTTCCAGGTTTTCTTCCATGCGCTGCGCAATCTGGATCATGAGG
Organism: Acidobacteriaceae bacterium; assembly: GCA_003164635.1. Lineage (GTDB taxonomy): Bacteria > Acidobacteriota > Terriglobia > Terriglobales > Acidobacteriaceae > Telmatobacter. Next base: position 57,362 of record PLTV01000365.1, on the reverse strand, counting down.
TTGGCGCGATGGGTTGGGCTGGTGTGTCCCCAGGCGACGCGTGCCGCATGCGCCGCGTCGAGAGCCTTCTCGATATCCTGAGCATTGGAGCGGGGAATCTCGCAGAAGACCTTGCCGGTGACAGGGGTGATGTTCTCAAAGTATTGGCCGGAGACGGGCTCAACCCATTTGCCGCCAATGAAATTGCCGTAACGTGGGCGGAAACTGACCGTTTCGCTGAGCTTGCCGGGATGAAGCGCTGTTGCTGTCGCCATGTTCTTTCCTCCTGATGATGACGGTGCGCAGACGGCCGGGACGGGTCCGATGGGGCAACTCCCCGAAGCGCATCCGCGCGCATGAGGGTGGGAAGCAAAGACCGGTAAACCGCCAAGGGGCCGCGGCGAAGGAATCATACACCGCAAAGCGGAGAGCTGGCAGCACGGCTTGTGAATGCCATGAAAATTCCAGGTTGCCGTTGAAGAATGCGGACGGCGACCTCGCCGAATAGCCAATTAATCCGCCTTGGAGAAGGCCTGGATTTCTGCGATATCCGCGGGCATGGCTCCGGTGTTTCCGGCGAACGTCAGGCGCAGAAACTTTGCCGGCGAAGGCGGAAAGGTCAGCTCGTCAGTGCCCGCATCGTTCCCGGGGGCCGTGGCGGCCGCGTGGGCTACAGACTTCCAGTGGACGCCATCGATGGAGATCTCGACGTCGTACGGGTAGGGATTGCGGCTTCCTCGTTGGACGGTGACCTTGGCGATTGAAACTGTGCGCTCGATGTTGATGGTGAGCGTGGCATGCGCATCGGAAGCGACCCACGCCGTGGCGGGAATGCCGTCGACGGCCGCAACCGCGGGAGATCCAGGCGCCGACGAGCTGGCTGTAACCGGGCGGCAGCGGAGGAGATCCGCGGTGGGTTGCAGATCGGAACGTCGCGTGGGAATCACGAGCGGCGCACCGATGGCAACTGTCTTCTTTCCACCAGGAAAAATCACCTGCATGGGCGCGCCGGATGTGAGCGTCACCGCGGAATCTTTGAGCCCAATGCGCAGCGTGAACAACCGCCCCTGCCAAACAAGATTGCGCAGCGTGATACCGGTGAGCTGCGGGGGGAGATTGGGATCAAGGCGCACGGCGTCAACCTGCGGACGGAACCCGGAGAAGCCGTACTGGAACTCCTGCATGAAACCGCCCACCCCGGTGAGAAAGTCGTACGACGTTTCGGTGAGCCTTATAGGAGCGAATTCCGAAAATTGAAGGAAGGGCTCGCGCAGGAACGGTGCGTAGCTGCGGACCATGTAGGTGTATGCGGAGCAGCCGGGCGCGCCGACCGCGGCGGCTGCGATGGAGTGGATGGCATCGGTCATGGCGGGGCCATCGACATCGGTGCGCGGGGTGTAGTAGTTGAGGTCGTCGATGGCCATCGTCTTCGGCATGCTGAAGTCAAGAGGATACGTCAGCATGACCACATCGGCCTGCTTGATTTTCTGGCCCGTGTAGCCTTCGTGCTCGCGATAGACGTCGTGCTCGGTATCGATCTGCATGGTCTTAATGAGACCGGCGGAGATTTCGGCCCACCCTGGCGGTGCGGTTTTGCCTAGAATCGCCGCGGCCTTAATCGCAGCGTTAAGGGCTAACGATGCGGAGGCGTTCGTGTAGGCATCGTTGTTGGTATCTGTCGCGTATTCATCGGGCGTCTGCACAGTGTCAATCGCGTATCCGCCCGCGGAGGGTTTGGCTTTGGATACCCAGAACTGCGCGACGGCTTCGAGCACTGGCCATCCTTTTTGCGCAAGCCACTCTTTGTCGCCGGTAGCCTCGTAGTAGCGCCACTGTGCGAATGCTACGTCGGACTGCAGATGAAGCTGCTGCGTGCAGCTCTTGTTGGGGTCGGAGGTGACTTTGCCCTGATCATTGGTGACGGAGCCGTAGCACTCGTCGCCCATGTCGCCTGTGAGGCCGCTTGTCCAGGGATAAAGGGCACCCGCATAGCCGTTGTTGATCGCATTCCTGCGCGCAGCTGGAAGCGTATCCGAGCGATAATCCGCCATTACACGGCCCAGCGCCGGGTGCTGTGCAAGCAGGGCAGGAAACATCCACGTATCGGCATCCCAGAAGACCATCCCGGCGTAGCCGTCGCTGGTGAGGCCGGAGGGCCCGAGGCTCATCGGGCTGTTATCGGCGATGCTTGAGAAGAGCGTGTACTCATTGGCGCGGATGGCACGCTGCAAAGCGGGGTCGCCCTCGACCTCGATGTCGGCTTTCCAGATTTCGTCCCACGCTGCACGGTTCTCCTTTTCGAGAGCAGCAACGCCATCCTTCGCAGCCTGCTGGGATTCAGAACGAGCCTCGTCTTGTGGATTTTTCGAGTCGCGACTGGTGACGACACCCACGTACTTGAAGAAGGCGCAGGTCTTGCCGGTCTGAGCCTGAAATGTGACCTGCTCGGACGCCGATCCTTCCGGCTGTGGAGCACTGGCCGCGTCAGAAAATGCGCAGGAACTGCGCAGAGTAGCCGATTCGGACACTTGGATCGACATACCCGTGCCCTTTGCCTTGTAGGTGAGGGACGTGCGATGGTGTTCTTGATCGAAGTCAGAATTAACTGGATCGAGACGACGCGCACCCGCGCCATCGAGAACGCTTTCAATGGTCGCGACGCCGTTCCACTGCGGAGTCAATTCGAGAACAACCGCTGCGCGATGGCCGTGCGCGCGATCGGATGCAATGCGATAGGTGAAGCGCGTTTTGCTGCCACCCGGCGAAGTCCAGATGCCCGAAGTTGTCACAGTGCCTGTGCGCAGATCGAGTTGCTGACGATAGCCGGCAATGTTCGTGGCCGATGCAGTGGCCGGTGAGTACGCGCCAGAAGCATCGGCGAAGGTGAGCGTGGACCAGTTGGGAATGAGAGCGATGACCTCTTTTGGCTCTTTGTAAAAGTTGCTGTCCGGCACCTTGGCGTATACGCCGGCGGCGATCGCCGAGGCAATGCGTTCAGTGCCGAGCGGCCACCCGACTTTGCCCAGACCGCCGAGAAAGCCCATGCCCGCCGCTGGAACACGCAAGCCAAGAAGACCGTTTCCGACAACGGGCTCTTCTTCAAACGTGTTGTTGAAGTGAGTGCTCGAGAGCACCCAGGGAGAATCGCTCTGAACATGGATGTGCGAAACCGCGCGCGTAGATTGGGACGCTGTCTGCGCCGGCAACAAGGCGCCCGCTTGCAAAGCAACAAGCATGAAGGTCAGGACGCAACAGAAGCCGGCTCTATTCCCTGCCCGTTGCGCATACGACATCCACAAACCTTCTCGAAGCCAAGTCTTCACACCGGGAAGTTTATAACAGCACACGCACAGGAGATCACGGCCTTGATGTGAGGGTGAGAACTACAGGGCGCGCAGCTTGAAGTACCCTTCGGTTTCGGGCATGGCGGACGACGCATAATCGCCGACTCGGATCTTGGAAAGATAGCGGCGGAGAATTGAAGTTCCCAGGATGAGACCGACGCCAAATCCCAGCACCGTGATGCCTCCGAGAAGAACGAGTGTACCGTTGTCGACCTTGCCTGGTTCGGAGTCAAGGAATTCCAAAGTCATCTGTGTCCTCCTTCGACCGAAGGGATGACATCCCCACCGGGGAGTTCAGATGCGTCGAGGTCGTGCGAGGGAAGCTTTCAGCTTTGCGACTGTGCGGGGAGAGGATGTTCGTGAACCATCTCGATCTCGTCAAAGCGGCGCCAGCGGTAAATGGCGAGAGAGAGTATCCAGCTCAGGCCAAAAAGCGCGATGATGGCGTAGCCAAGCACGCCGAAGTTGTCGTTCAGGCGGGCGATCCATTGCCAGAATGCGCCGGAAAGGTGTAGCTGCCCGGCGAGCAGGCCGAGAGCCTCAATGCCACCCACGGCGAAAGCCACGACCACCGAAACCGCAGTGATGGTCATGTTGTAGTAGATCTTGCGGATCGGTTTAACGAAGGCCCATCCGTAGGCGCCCAGCATGAGGATGTTATCTGTGGAGTCGATGAGCGACATGCCGGCGGCAAACAATACGGGAAAGACCAGGATGGATGCCAGCGACAGTCCCTTGGAAGCTTCGGCGGCAGAGATCCCAAGCAGCCCAATCTCGGTGGCCGTGTCGAATCCCAAACCAAAGAGCAGGCCGAGTGGGTACATGTGCCAACTGGCCTGGATCAGGTTGAACATGGGCCGGAAGAGGCGGGAAAGAAAGCCGCGATTGCCGAGCAGCATGTCGAAGTCCTCATCCACGTAGGGCTCGCCCCGGCGCACCCGCGCAAAACTGCGATAGACCGAATGAAGCACGACGATGTTGACGAGCGCGATGCCAAAGAGAAAGATTGCGGAGACCGAAGTGCCGACGACCGCGCCGATTTCGCGGATGGCCCAGATCCGATGCTGCATGGCCAGGGCGGCGGCAGCGATGACAATGGAACCTACAATCACGATGGTGGAATGGCCGAGGGAGAACATCAAGCCCACGGTCACCGGCTGTTTTCCCTGCTGCATGAGCTTGCGGGTCACATTGTCGATGGCGGCAATGTGGTCGGCATCAACGGCGTGGCGCAGTCCGAAACTGTAGGCGAGAAACGCGGTGCCGAGAAGGACGGGAAAGCGGTGAAAGGCCAGGAACGCCCATGCCCAGGCGGCGAGATTGAACCCAATGAGAAGAATGTAGAGGGCGACGATTTTGTGGCGCAAATTCCCTGGCTGTTCTTCAACCAGGAGCGATAAAAGGGTGATGCGCCGGCCCTCGTGAGGGCTTGCCTCCCCTGCGTTGGATCTCCCAATGTGTTTCGACTTTCGAATTGAGCGCGTGGGCATCAAGGTGCGGAATCCGGGATTCCCTGGCGGGAATCGTACCGGTTCAGCGTAACACGTCTTTCAAAAACTTGCGAAGGCCATTAGACACGCCGGAATGCAACCTGGGGCGGAAATCAGTGGGTGTGGCCCACGTGTTTCAAGCTGGCGCCCGACGTGGTGAGCACAAGTTTGCCCAGCTCAACTCCGCGCAAAGCCAACATGCGGTCGGCAACTTCCTGGAGGCTTTTGCCGCGGCCTTTCATGATGATGACTTCGAGGCAATAGTGGTGGTCGAGGTGGACATGTGTTGCGGCCAGAACCATAGCCCCCGCCGCATGCTGCACTTCGGTGAGCTTCTGAGCGAGATTGGGCACGTGATGGTCGTAGACCAAGGTCAGGGTTCCAACAACCGGATTATTAGACCCAACCTGGTCGGCGAGAAGCGCCTCGCGAATCAAATCCCGAAAAGCCTCAGACCGATTGGCGTAGCCACGCTTAGCAATGAGCTGATCAAAGACCTTGAGAAGTTCTTCATCGAGTGAGACGCCTGTTCTGCTCAGCTGGGGCATTCGAATTCTCCGCTTCGATTGTAAAGCGGCGCGAATGCCGCGGAGTCGGGAATTCGCCGCTATCCCGATGTGTTCCTGATCACAGGAATGTCTATCGAATGTGACCTTGGTCAGCGCGCCGCACGCAGGGATTGGAGTAGATTGGATGCAAGAATACTAAACGCAATGCATCGGCACGCGTCGGAGCGGGGCCGAATCGTCAGGCGTGGACTGCGGGATTTTTCACCGCGAGCTTTTGCGCGCCGACGTGTTGCGACGAGATGAAATGAACTTGCACAAGCGGCGCGATTTTCTCAAGCTTTGCATTGGCTCGGCACCGGGATGGGTTCTGGCGCGCAGGCTGAATGCGGGAGCTGGAAGTCTGCAGGAAACTGTTCCCGGTTCCATCCGCAAACCGCGATCTGTAGATCGCTATATCGATCCATTGCCCATCCCGAAAATCCTGAAACCGGAGAGCGTTTCGAGCGAAGGCCCGCTTTATCGCGTAGGCATGTCGGAGTTCGCGCACACGCTGCACTCGCAGCTTCCTCCCACACGTGTGTGGGGATATGCGGGACAATTTCCGGGCCCCACCATTGAAGCCGAACGGGGCAAACCTCTTGTGATCGCGTGGGAAAACCATTTGCCGGTGCAGCATTTGTTCGCAATCGATCCGCGCATCCAGGGCGCGGCGCCGCCCACAGCCGCGGTACGAACTGCGCCTTGCGTTCATGGAGGACGAGTTCCCGAGGAATCGAATGGGCTCCCGGAGCGCTGGTTGGTTCCTGGCCAGACCATCCGTGCACGCTATCCGAACAATCAATCGGCCGCAGCGCTCTGGTATCACGATCGGGCGGCAGGGATTTCGCGATTGAACGTGTATGCCGGGCTGTCGGGCCTTTACCTTTTGCTCGACGAAGAGGAACGCAAGGCCGCTAATCCAGCGAGTGACTACGAAATTCCGCTGATTTTGCGCGATTGCACACTGGACGATCATGGACAGCTTGTCTATGCCACAACGTTCGACGACGGTCAGATGCCGCCGCCGGGGACGTGGGCGCCGGAGTGCCTGGGTGAGCTTCCGCTTATAAATGGAGCGCTTTATCCATATCTCGAAGTGGAACCTCGCGCCTATCGATTCCGCGTGGTGAATGCGGCGAACCAGCGATTCTTCGAGTTATTTCTCAACCTCGCCAAAGACCCGATTCAGGTGCCGTCGCTGGTCAACTTCCAGCAGATCGGCGGGGATGGCGGACTGTTGCCGAGCCGCGTGGCCCTTCACAAGCTGTTGCTGGCGCCAGGCGAGCGTGCCGATCTACTTGTCGACTTTTCAGGGTATGCCGGAAAAACTGTAACGCTTTCCAACGGGGCGGCAGCTCCCTTTCCGAGCTGGGACGTGGTGCACCCCCATCATGCCGCGTTGTACGAGTTGATGCAGTTTCGCGTGACGCTTGCTCGCAAGGACGTGAGCGCCGCCCCAAGCCGGCCAGATGTTTCAAATTTTCCGGCGATGACCGCGGGACCGGCAACCGCAACGCGCGATTTTATCCTCGCGGAAGAAATGGATCGATCAGGCCGATCGCTGGGCGTGCGGATCAATGGCAAGGGCTACCGGGACCCGGNNGAGTATGCGCATCCGATGCATGTGGACCTGGCGCAATTTCATGTTATTGAGCGCCAGGGGTACAGTGTCGTTGCTTTGCGGAATGGCTCGATTGAGCCGGTGGGGACGGCGCGCCCTGCGCCAGCGAATGAGCGTGGATGGAAAGACACGGCGGTCGTCAATCCGCGCGAGATTCTCACGCTGCTGGTTCGCTTCGAGGGATATCCGGGACGCTACGTTTTCGGCTCGCAGATTCTGGAGCAGGCGGACAAGAGCCTGATGCGGCCCTACGAAGTCTTACCGGCTTGACTCGAGTCCTCAGGGACCAAATCGAGCCGGCATCGTTCAATGAGTTGGATCGAGTCGGCAATTGCGCAAATCCGCTCCTTGCGCTATTGGGGGCCTGAAGGCGCGAACTTTGCCGCGTTGCATGGATTGTATTTAAGCGACTCTTTCGTCACCGGGGCGGGGGGCGTTGGCGGTGTTGCCCACGGAATGCCATTGAAGTCGAAGAAGTCGAGCAGGCTCGGCTGCGCAGCGTCGCGGGCGGTCAGATTGGTTGTGCCGTTGATGAAGCGGCTCTCAACGAACTTGATGACAGCCGTGTGGTCCATGGGGATGTGCGAGACGTAATGCTTGCGTGTGAAGGGCGAGATGATGATGTTGGGCAAACGGAAACCTAACTGAGCGGCAAAGCCGTTAACCTGCGGCGCATCACCTGCTGTATCTCCCGGTTGATCGGGAGGCAGATCGCAGTGCAGGGTTGGCGTTCCATTCGCGGGGCATGGGAAGTAGCTGTCCGCATTCACGGCAATCGTCGATATATCGGGAATTGTCCCGAGCGACGAGTCGGTATTGTCGTTGGAGTGGCCCGGAACCGGTGGCACATGGTCGTAGGGGCCACCGCCTTCGTCGTAGCTAAAGAAGAAGACGGAGTCGTTCCACGCCGAGCTGGCCATGAAGGCATTTACAATCTTTGCGACTTCAACCTGCCCCTGGAGAACGGACTGACCCGAGCCAGGATGCTCATCGTTATTGCCGTACCCCGGCTCAATAAACGCATACTGCGGAAGAGTTCCGTTGGCTAAGTCGGTGTAGTAATACGCAATGGGAGCGATGTGGTTGACGTCGATGCAGAAGCTGTTTTTCTTGTCGCCGACAACGCTGGAGGGCTGTGTCGGCGCCACACATGCCGCGCCGGTTGTGTTCATGTAGAGGTATTTGAATGAATAGGTAAGGTTAGAGAAGTCCGTTGCCGGGTAGTACGCATTCGATCCGCCGGAACAATCGTCATCTCCAAGGCAGAATGTCTGCGTAACCGTATAGTAGATTTTCCACGAGACACTTGCCTTGTCGAGTTCGTTGTAGATTGTCGGGATGGCAAGCTGCGTTGCAAGGTGGTCGTCGCCGCCGGGGTCTCTGACAAGTCCCTGCGTCGTGCCGCCCGTGAACGTTGCGATGCGGTTATCGATGCTCTTGCTTGAGACGGGCGAGAACCAGCGGTCCGACACAGCGAACTGCGAAGCCATGTAGTAGTAGTAGTTCAGAAATCCTTCGTCGTAATAACCCATCGCCCGCTGGCCATAGGGATCGGAGAAAGTCCCGGAGCAGGTGCCTTTGGGAACATCACAGCTCACATCGTAGCCCTCGGCGGTATGGACGAATCCATCCATCTTGATGGGGCGCGTGGTCAGAAAGTCGTAGCGGTTGACATCGCCGTAGCTCGACAGCCAGTCGGAAGTCTCATCGTCGATGCAGGTGCTGATGAACTTGAAAGGCTTGAATGTGTCGCCTGCATCGTCCTGATTGCTGATCGTCGTGAGCTTGTCGTCGATGCCGTCCACGTCGTATTCATTCCCGTCGTCGCCCTTGTTGTATCCATGCGCTTTTCGGTAAGGATTGAGCATGCCGAAGTAGTTGTCGAAGGAGTGGTTCTCCTGCAGCATGAAGATGACGTGGTCGATGGATTGAACCGTGCCGCCCGTCTTCACAGTGACGATTGCCGTCGCGGTGACGGTACCGCTTAACGCTGTTGCCGTCGCCGTGTAGGTGGTGGTGGCAGTGGGGGAAACGTTTGCCGTCCCGCCGGTCGCCGTCATCGGATATGAGCTGCTATCGCTTCCGGTGAGGGTAACGGTCGCGGCATATTCGGCAGTAACGGTCAGCTTGGAAGATTCTCCCGTGAGGATCGATGTGGGACTGGCAACGAGGGTGACAACAGGCGGCGGGCCTGGCGTTACCGTGACGATGACACTGGCCGTAGCAACCGCTCCGCCACCGCCGTTTGCGGTCGCTGTGTAAGTCGTGGTCTGCGACGGGCTGACAACCTGGGTCCCGCCCGATGCGGTGAGGATGTAGGTGCTACCGTCCGTCCCAGTCACATGGACGGCCGTCGAGTTCACCGCGATCACTTTCAGCGTCGCCGTCTTTGTGGCCTCGATGGTCATGGGAGTGGCAGTGATCGTGACCGATGGTGCGGGATATTGAACTGTGACAACCGCGGTCGCGGTGACAACGCCACCCGGACCCGTCGCTGTGGCCGTGTAGGTGGTGGTCGCGGTGGGCGCCACAATCTGGGTTCCGCCCGTCGCCGTAAGCGTATAGTTGCTGCCGTCGCTTCCCGTAATCGTCACGCCAGTAGCATTGGTTGCGGTCACCGTCAGAGTTGAGGTGATCTTGCTTCCTCCCTGGATGATGTTGGGAGCAGCGGAGATGGTCACCGTCGGCAGCGGGACGACAGTCACGGTTGCCGTGGCGGAGGTCGTTCCGCCGAAGCCCGATGCCGTGGCAGTGTAGGTTGTGGTTGCGGCAGGAGTGACGATCTCAGTGCCGCCCGCGCTAGCCACCGTGTAGCTGCTGCCGTCAGTACCGGTCAGTGTGACCTTGGTCGCGTTCGTTGCCGTCACGGTCAGTGTGGAGGACTTGCCAGCATCCATCACGGCAGGATTGGCCGTGATCGTTACAGTCGGCGGCGGTGCGGGCGTGACGGTGACGGTAGCGGTCGCGGACGCGCTTCCGTCGTTTCCGGAGACCGACGCTGTATAAGTCGTAGTGGTCCTCGGGCTAACGACCTGCGAGGCGCCGGTACCCGGCACAGTGTAGGAACTGCCATCGCTTCCCGTGACGGTAACCTGGGATGCGTATTTTGAAGTAATGGTAAGGGTGCTTGAAGTGCCATCCACAATGGAGGTGGGTGATGCGCTGATTGCGACCGTGGGCGCGATTGATCCGCCGGTGAATAGGCCGGTGCATCCTGTGAGAAGCGATGCTAAAAAGACGATGGGAATGAGGAGAAAACGAGAGTGGCAACGGTCGAGGCAGTAACTGGCGCAGATCAAGGAGCTCTCCTTTGAGCACGTAGTGACCGGCGACGCGCCCAAATCGCAGATGGACACAGAAGGACTAAGTCCCGGACTAGGCTGCATGCTCTCCGCTCGTAGTGCGATCCCTCTGGCTCGTTCCAAGGGCGGCGCAGAATGGTCGAGGCGAGCGTCTGCAAGAAAGTTATCACCAAACCCCTTGCGGAGTCAGTGATTTGAGGGGGAAATCCTTACGGAACTTGAGTCCGGCGAGGGGAAAGATTTCCCGCGGATCTAAATGATTGGTAATGCAAGTCACGCCGATGGAGCGGATCGAGGACCTGAAAGGCCGGCAGGCATCAGGATCGGACGGCGCGAGCGAGGGCCGGGGACGCAAAACCGCGGAGAACGCTGCGGGAAGCTATAGTCCGACTGAATGAACGGGAATTCTGCCTCAACGCCGTGGGTCGCCTCTACCCCAGAGTCCTGATCGCGGTCTTTCTGCTAGTTTCCTGTCAATGGATTACGTCCCAGGCAGGTTTGGCTCCTGCGGGTGAAAAAGCCCAGAAGGCTCAAGCCGTGGCAGCCAAAACGGCGCCTGCCGTGAGTTTCAAGGACAGGATCACCTTTGAGGATTTGATTGAGCGCTCGGGGATTCGATTCCGCTTGAAGAACAGTGTCAGCCCGCGGCGCTACTCGATTGAGACCATGCTGGGCGGCGTGGCAGTTTTCGACTACAACAACGACGGGCTCCTCGACCTATTCCTCACGAATGGAGCAGCGATTCCGTCGTTAGAGAAGACAGACCCGACCCACTGGAATCGGCTTTACCGCAATAACGGCGACGGAACGTTTAGCGATTTCACGGAGCAGGCAGGAGTACAAGGTATTGGGTATTCGATGGGAGTGGCGGCCGGGGACTACGATAATGACGGGTTTGTGGACCTTTATATTACCGGGGTGAACACTCCAGAATCAGATTGAGGCCGGCAACCTCGACGCAGCGCGCGGGCTCATCGCGGATGCCTCCAGAAGCTATCCGCACAACGGAGGTCTGGAAAACCTGCTTGGCGTTGTGGAGATTCAGCAGGGCTATACCACTGAAGCTGTGAAGGCTTTCTCGGCGGCCGTTGCACACGATCCAAAACTGGTGGGACCCTATTTGAATCTGAGCCGCATCCGGATGCAAAGCGCGGCAACGGATCAAGTGGCGCGTGCCGAAGCTCTGCGGCTCAGCCTGAAGGTGCTTCAGCTTGATCCGGCCAACGATGAGGCGCACTACTAAGCGGCCACGATTTTCTTTTGGACCAAAAATTATCGCGGCTCGCTCGAACACTTGAAGCACTTGAGCGCGGAATCAACAGCGAAGATTGGCGCGCAGGCACTGACGTGCGCCGATTCCGCCTCACTCGGCAAAAAAGAAGCGACAAGCGCAGCCGAGGCTGCTTTGGCGACGAATCCAGACCTTACAGAACAGGATGCCGTCACCTGCCTTGGGCCGCTTCGCGTGGCCCGCCGCGCCGACCTGATTGAGCCGCTTTTCGGGGCGGTCGCCCAGCGTCATGCGCTCTCTCCCGCAGGGCTGCGCAGGAAGCTGAGGGCAAGCTACCGGACGCAGGTGTCACACTCGAAAGCGCCTTTGCCGCAGGACCAAACTCGGTTGCTGTTCTTGAAGACCTGACGCGTGTGGCTAAAGCCGCCAACGACAACGAGGGAGCGCTCGGTTATTTGGGACGCGCGCACGCTCTTGCACCCGGCGATCCCGAACTTCAATATGAATTCGGCACCATCTGCGTGCGCATGGGGCTTCTGGCAGAGGCACGCAAAGCGCTTGCCGAAGCGCTTCGCATGGCGCCCGACAACCCCGATTTCAACCTGGTTATGGGGATCGTGGTTTCGTTTGCCGGCGACTCCGGGCAGGCGTTTCCCTACTTGAAGCGCTTCCACGAAATGCGCCCCGGCTCCTCCGAAGGACCGCTGGCCTTAGGAACTGCCAATGTTCGCGCCAAGGATTACGACGAGGCGCGCACGTAGTTGAAGGAGGCCGTTGCAAACCGAAAGACGGCCGCGGATGCGCATTATTCCCTCGGCAGCATTGCGCGCCAGGATGGCCACGCCGAAGAGGCGATCGCCGAATTGAAGGAATCTCTTGCGTTGCGGCCCGATCAGCCCGACGCCCTTGCAGAGCTGAGTCAAATCAGCCTGCAGGCTCGTGACTATGCCCAGGCGGCGAACTTGTTCGATGCGGCCCTCCGCGGCGATCCGGAGAACTACGCCGCAAATTTCAGGCTGTTGCAACTGTACGCGCGTTCGGGAGACACTCGCCGCGACCAGCAGTCGCAGAAATTTGACGGAATCAAGGACCAGAAAGAAGAACGCGACAATCAAATGATGCGCGCAATCGAAAGTCGACCTGACAACGATCAGGCCAACCAACCTACAAAAATTCATAATTCCGGAACACAGATGCAATAAGGAGAAGCGCGATGATTTTTGAAAGACACATCAAGTCCGCAAGAAAGATGTTCCACGCTTTGCCCATTCTGGGTCTCATGCTCTGCATGATGCGTGCCGCCGTCTCGGCCCGCGCTCAAACCCTGGCGGCCGCTGGGCAGCAAGCGGCAAGCCGCTGGAAAACGGCGAAGTGCAGAAGGGCATTCTCGAACTGAAGCAGGATGGCGACAAGCTGAGCGGCACATTGCAGACGCTTGGCTTTATCAACGGAGTGATCGGTAAAGCGACCCGAACACACTTCGAGCTTTATGGCGTCGGCTGGAATGATCCGAAGCCCTTTCTGGTTGGAGATCTCGTGGGCGGCGAACTTCACGCAACGCAGTGGGGCGACGCAATGGTTGCGCATAAGGCTTCGCGTCCGATGCAAATCCACGCCCCGCTTATTGCGCCTCCGGCACTGCACGACGTTCTCTACGATGGTCTGGCCAAAACGCCGCCCATGGGATTGAACAGCTGGAATCTCTTCGCCTGCTGGCAATGCAGCGAGGACCAAACAGATGAGCGAAGTGGCCCGCACCTACTCAGATTTGTGGCGCGAGCCGCGCCATTGATTTGGATGAAATGAGAAAACCAAGGCGACTTCAACGAATTTACCAACGGTAGACTGTGAAATTGTGAACATAGGCGGTGACTGCCCCACCACGGGTGCTAGAACCTTCGATCTGAAACTGGGTATTGACAACCCCTTGTGCCCAGTCGAGACTCAGTGCGGAGTTACGCACGACATTTAAAGGGTAGTATTGGTTATCTAGAATCAGCCAGTCAAGAATCACCGCACTACCTGTGCCTCGCTCTTCACCTATCTGAACGTGATGCCAAACATTGGCTTGCCAGTTTGCTGGATTACAAGGGATATTAATCGATTCCCAGTGGGCTGACGTTCCCACGGTATCCCCTACTTCCCAGCTATTTACAGCCCCAGCACACTGGGTTGAGAGAATATGAGTCACACCGTCAGAGGTCACCTGATTGATATCTAATTCAAGGTTCAGGACCTCTGAGGGTACTGGAAAGTAAACTTCGGTGTCTATCACGAAATGGGTCGAGGTTTCATCGTCGCCAAAGTCATATGACCAACGCTCTCCAGCCCGATCTGTGTAGGTCATGTTGAACTCAAGTACATCACTATAACCGCCAGCAGCAAGGGTTGCCGGGTAGGTTGTGGAGCCGGTAGAACTCCCCGGAGTACCGCTATCATGTGCTTCAAACCAAGCATCTGAGTCTAAATCCCCGGAGGATATGGCGTCGGCTGGGATACTTGGCAAAGCCGCAGTCACCGTAACCGTGGTCTTGGCGGTGGCTGTGAACCATGTTATTGCCCCAACCGCCGTGACGGTATACGTTGTCGTCGAGGCGGGACTCACCGACTCGGTTCCACCTGTGTCCGGAAGGGTGTAGGAACTGCCATCGCTGCCAGCGATTGTTACCTTTAGAGCGTTCGTTGCAACCACGGTCAGGGTGGATGCATTCCCCGCAGCAATGGAGGTCGGGTTGGCACTGATTTTGACTGTTGGTGTACGGTTGAATTGTGCAAAAACGGGTGAAGACAAAGTGAGCAGGATAGCTACGCGTGAAAGGGAAGACAGAGCTGGCATCGGCCTCTCTCCTTTAGGGGAATAGGAATACGGTATCAGTTCTTGGGAACTCCAACGAAGAATTCCGAGCTATCTTTCTGGGCCGCAAAGGACGCTCAACAGTCCACTCAATGATGGGCGAGGCAGGATCGAAACCAATATCCCCGGCAATGATGGCCTAACTGCGCGTCTCCGCTCCATGTCCCTGACTTACCTTGAATGTAGCTTGATGCTCTGTTCCTGAAGGTTTCCAGATCGCAGGTCTGTCCACGAGTTACCATATGTTACGTCTAAGGGTTACTACAAGACCCATGGTGTGTTCCGTCTCCTAATCTGGGCGCCTGTTCGCACCCGATCAGTTGCGCGAGGATGCCGTTGTCATGCGCGAACGCGATATCCCCGGCTTCTTCGGCAAAAATGGGCCTCTCCAGAGAGGCCGATCCTCACGCGATGCACCGGGGCAGATCACCGCGATTCTTGAATGATTGGATATCGCAATTGGGCGAACCCACGCTTGTGGCATCGTCGTAACTTTTCAAAGCCGGCTATGTTGCAGACCCTTCGCCGTCGATGCCGGTCGTGATCAGGTACGTGAAAAGCGGCCCGATCTCGGTCATCGGACCGGTGTAGAAGTTGCGGACGTCGGCCACGTGAACCAATCCAAATGGGTGATCTGTGACGTCATGGAAGGCATTCGTCCCGTATAACTTGCGGATTTGCGGTTTGGCGAATCCGAGCGCATGGCCCGCAGCTTATTGTGCGTCAGCCTGAATGCCGGCGAATGTGGGACCTGCCGCCCAGAGGCAGCGGGAGACCTATTGTTTGTGGCGACATGCGATTGGGTGACTGAGGCGCTATTTAAGTTGTTGGGTTCAGATGGTGGGCGAGGCGGGGATTGAACCCACAACCCCCGGCTTAGAAGGCCGGTGCTCTATCCAATTGAGCTACTCGCCCGTGATCTTTTTATTGTAGCTTCGAATCGGGACAAAGAGACTGCACCAAAGTGGCCAGAGCGGACCCGAGAACCGCTTGAGCCTGGGCGGGCGTGTGGCCGCAGGCCGTAATATAGGCTGTGATTCCCAGGTTCAAAGAGTGACAAGCATGGGTTGAAAAAGGCGGCGATGAATCTGCATGGGCCGCCTTGCGGACGATAAAGTCCACGCGGCAACGCCGCATGGGAGTTTCGCTGAGTCTGCGGCACCACGGCTTGCACAAGGATTCGACGATCTGGACCGGATTCGACTGTAGGTTGGTTCGAGGCAGCAGGTCGATGTAACAGGCCATCCCGCTGCTGCATCCCTCGCCACTTGCATCGAGTTCATCGGCGTCGAAATCCGCAGTGGAGAGCGCAGTCCAGACATCGCACTTCGATGTCCAGACCGGCGAATCGTGGCTATTCAGCTCCTGCAGGACCGGCGCCAGCATAGGAAATTGGACAGCCTCGGAAAGCTGATGGACGAGCGCCGGTACTTGGCGCAGATCGACAAAGCCCGGCCACGCAGCCTCGATCACGGGAGAATCGCCGCCTATTTCGACCTCCCAGTCACACTCCATGCGACTGCTCCGTAACCGTGGCGAGAAATCGAATGACGGCTGCCTCGGCCCAGTGAATGTCGTTGCCGCGATCGCTGGAGAGATAGGCGCAATGCCCCCCGTGCCGCGTCTCCACAAAGTTGATGTGCGGATTGGCGAGGAGTTTGCCGCGCGTGTCGGGGTAGAGGCGGATGAATGGATCGTCTTGCGCGGTGAGGACGAGTGTGGGGACGGCAATGCGGTCGACTACGCGGGCGCTAGCGGCTTTGTAATAGTAGTCGTCGGCGTCATGGAAGCCGCAATAGCGGGCAACGATTTTCTGATCGAACTCGCGGATGGAGCGAACCGGCCCAATCTTTTCAGGAGTAACGAAGTCGGCGGGAAAAAGCTTCGCTTTGAGCGCATACCGCGCTTTCAAATTGCGCAGAAAATTCCACTCGTAGGGCCTGTTCAGTGGCTCATGCAGGGCGTCCGCCCCCGCGGCGAGGTCGATTGCAGGGCATACTGCCGCAACGGCACAAAGAGGCGCTTCGCTTCCCCGCTCTCCCGCAAGCTTGAGCACCAGATTTCCGCCCATCGAATAGCCAACAAGCGCAAAACGCTGAAGTGAAAATCTGCGGGCGAAGTAGTGCATCACGGCTCCTACATCGCCAGAAAGCCCAGAATGGTAAAGGGTGTGCGAGAGGGCATCTGTACCGCCGCAGTTGCGCATGTTCATGCGGATGACATTGAAGCCGGCATCCCTGCCACGTGCGGCGATGCCTTGCATGTACCGTGAGTTCGAGGAGCCCTCGAGCCCGTGCACAAGAATCAGAGTGAGGCGAGAGGCCTTTATAGACTCGGCCTGCCAATGGCAGTGGCAAAGGACGCGGGTTCCATCGACTTCGTCGACCTCCACGATTTCAGCGACGCTCTCCACCAGAAAGGGTGGGCGGGGCCAGAAATTGCCGCAGATGGTTTGGACGTGTCCATTTCTCCAAAAACGGTGCGGCTCAAAAGCACGGAGCCAAGAGAGCTTTTCCGCAGGCAAAAGGGACAGATTCAGGTTTTCGTCGGATGGGTTCAAGAAAACTCGGCAATTCGGGTAACCGAGGTGTCGGCGCTCCCGCGATCCGTGCGAAGTGAGGCGGTTCGTGGGTATCGAAGCACTTCCACACCTCCACCGCCCGAAACTTACAGAAAGCAGAGTATCACAAACACCGCAAACGTCATGGAAGCCGTCGGCCATTGCGCGCCATCAAACGCAGGAGCCCCATGAGCACATGCGCTAAGCGTTCCCTGGCGCGCACCTCGAAAACTTCCTTCCGGCGATTATCGCGCTGAGGCTTGAGCAAGTGACCTTCCCATTGAAGCCAAATGGAGCTTTATGTGGACGAAGCCAACCGGCGCAACGCGGTTCTGATCGATCGCTGAAAGCGAAGACCATTCAAGAAATGTACGGCGGCAGCAAAACAGACGGAATTGCTTCAACCGCGAGAGCAATAGCTCCCCAAAGAACCGCGGTTTCTCCCAGGCTGGCAGCAGCGACCCTCGGCACCGCAAACTCCGATTTATCAAGATCCTTGATGACGAAACTAAGCAAAGCCGGATGGCTGCCTACCTTTCCTCCCAGAAGAATCAGGCCGGGGTTCAGGACAAGGGACAAATTGACAATCACGTCAGCGACGATTCCAGCGCGATGAAGGATGATCCTTTTCGCAAGCGGATCCCCATTCTGAGCCAAATTCAGAATCCCCTGCACATCCGTCTCTTTTGACCCCAGCGATGATGGATGGCGCGGTTTGGCGATGGCTTCGTTCCAACTCTTCACGATTCCGGAAGTTGTCAGAACTGACTCGAGTGCTCCGAATTCGTACAAGGCCGGTTGCTTTCGCAAAATGCGAGGCAAGCGAAGATATCCAATCTCGCCCGCAGACCACTGAGCGCCGTGATGTACCTTGCCATCGAGCACAATCCCCGCGCTGACATTGGCTCCAATGTCGATAAGAACAAATGTCCGCTCACTGCGCGCCGCTCCTCGGTAGCGCTCGCCCAGCGCAGCAAGATTTGTGTCGTTCTCAATGATCACGAGGCAATCGAAATACTTGCTCAATAATTTTCGGAGGGGAACGGAACGCCAATCTTCGAGGGTGCTGACGGATAACACACTTCCATCTTCGACGTTGGTGATTGCGGGGACACCGACCACGAGTGCAAGCAACTGCTCGCGTGCTTTCTTGTGCTTTCTGAGAAGTCCCCGGGTCTCCTCAACGATCAGACCGCAAATTGAATCTGGATTCGTTTTTCGACCGTCAAGTGGAACCCTTCGCAGATCTAATTCGTCGCCGCTCAAATCCGTCAACAAAAAGGACACATCGCGCGCCGATATTTGCACGCCAAGCATGCAACCGCGTTCTGCCTTAAAGCGGATAATGTCCGGTGGGCGGCCGCCGCTCGACTCCCCTTCCCCTAGAGGCTTGACCAGGTTGGCGTTCAGCAGATCGCTAACCACGTTGGTCACGGTAGGCGCACTCATGCCCGATGCCCGGACCAGATCGGCTCTTGAACACGATCCAGCTTCGCGCAAAAGCTTCAGAATCGTGAGCGCGTTCGTTCGGCGGAGTAACGACGGTCTCCCGACCGATATGGATTCTTTCTTCAAGTGAACTCGTTCAGAGGTAAGTCGAAGGATGGTCTTTCTTTACAAAGTATAGCAAGCGCGTGGAACCTCAAAGCGTTCGACGCACGAGTCTTTTTAAATAGTCCTACCAAAGATCGACCCGCTTC
This sequence comes from Acidobacteriaceae bacterium, assembly GCA_003164635.1. Lineage (GTDB taxonomy): Bacteria > Acidobacteriota > Terriglobia > Terriglobales > Acidobacteriaceae > Telmatobacter. The sequence continues at coordinate 38,733 of PLTV01000365.1, read as the reverse complement.
TCTAAACTGTTTTGAACACCGAGTTGGCTTGTTGACACTTCATTTTCAGGTTGGGCTTTGCATGAGAAAGATACACTGCAGCGAGCATATTCTCGCACTTTTCTTTTCAGCTTTCGTGGGCATTTCTTGCGTAAATAAGTGTTCGGGGCAGGTCCGCGTGCTCGTCGACCAGGTGGGCTACGAGGCTCAGGCAGCCAAGCAAGCCATCGTGGAGGGTTCCGACAAGGACCATCCGCAGACCTTTGCTCTGATTGACGTCGACACAGGAAACGCTGTTTATGAGGCTCACCTTGAAACATCCGGAAAGGTCGTCGCGTGGGAGGGGAGGGTCTTCTGGACAGCGGATTTTTCCTCGTGGCGAAAAGCAGGCCATTATGCGGTTAAGGTGCATGGTGTCGAGGGCGACGCAAGTTCGTGTTCCTTCGAAATAGGCGAGAACATCCTCGAGCGCAATACACTGTCGAACATCGTTTTCTACTTCAAGGGTCAGCGCGCGAGCGGATTGATGGATCTCGCAGATCGGCACCTGCAACTTCCCGACAGTCAGCAGCGCTTTGTGGATGGGCACGGGGGTTGGTACGACGCAACCGGTGACTACGGCATCCACCTGTCGCACCAGAACCCGACGTCCTACTTCAATCCGCAACAGGTGCCTCTGGTGGTGTGGAGCTTGCTGAAGAGCTTCACGCAGCTTGAATCGCGGAAGGATGATAACTTCACCGAATATGAGCGTCGCATGCTGGACGAAGGGCTCTACGGCGCCGACTACCTGGTGCGGATCAGACGGCCAGACGGATCGTTCTTGGAGACGATCAATGCTCCGGGCAAGGAGAAGCTCGCGCAGGATCGGGCGATTGGAAATCCTAACTGGAAGACTCAAATTAAACTAACCGCCTCCGACTCCACCGAGAAGATCGCTGAGGCAAATGGGCCCCACCCATACGAGGCGAGTTTTCGTGCAGGGGGTGGCATGGCCATCGCGGCGCTGGCGCTGGCAAGTTCAATGCCGACCGACGGCGAGTTCTCGCGGAAGGAGTATTTGCGCGCGGCTGAGGGTGCTTTTCAGTTTCTGACAGCGCGTAACCGTGAATTACTGAACGATGGCGTGGAAAACATTCTCGATGATTATTGCGCGCTAATGGCAGCCACAGAACTTTACCGCGCAACGCAAAACGAGACCTACCGGAGAGCCGCCGATGAACGCGCAACGAAGTTGATGGCGCGGCTAACGACATCAGGAAGATGGCGCGGCTACTGGAGAGCTGATAGTGAGACCCGGCCCTATTTTCACCCTGCGGACGCGGGGCTACCCGTGATCAGCCTGGTTGAATATTCCACAATCGCTTCCTCCACAATGAAGTCGAAAGTTATTGAAGCGGTGGAACGCTCTCTTCGATTCGAATTATCTGTCACCGAAGAGGTGAACAACCCCTTTGGCTATGCGCGTCAATTAGTCCTTTCAGGGGGCAACGTTCGGACGGCATTTTTCTTCCCTCATGATACCGAGGCGGCGCCATGGTGGCAGGGAGAGAATGCTCGACTTGCGTCGCTTGCCGCGGCTGCGCGAATGGCTTTTCCATTGTTTCCGGATGATCTGGAATTTCGATCGAAGTTGCGGCAATATGCCTGGGACCAATTGCATTGGATTCTTGGTCGAAATCCCTTCGATGCCTCAATGTTGATGGGTAGCGGGCACGGCTATGCCCCCTATATGTTCTTTCGCTCTTATAAATACACAGGGGCGCCCGGGGGGATCATGAATGGAATCACTGCGGGGCTCGATAACGAAGATGGAATTACTTTCAATCTCGGCTATGCAGTAACGGGCAAGGATGAGGACTGGCGCTGGACTGAACAGTGGCTGCCGCATGCAGCCTGGTACCTGTATGCAGTGAGCCTTGATCATTGATAAAAGGTCAACTTCCGTATCAACGCAAAAAAGCGCCGCTGTCACAACCCTGTGTCAGCGGCGGAGAGGTGAATCAGTCTTTGGGCCTCGGGTGAGGTCACCTTGTTTCCTCAGAAAGCGTACTTCAATGAAAGCTGAACCGAGCGATTATTGCTGACCGTCCCAGTAATCTGTCCGAAGTTCGAGTCGGTCATGCCGCTGTCAGGCGTAGCGTAGTCCGCGATGTTGAAGGTGTTGAACAGATCGGCGCGGAAATCCAGGCGATGTTCGTGCCAAAACGGAAAACTCTTGAAGACGGCCATGTCGATGTTTTGAAAACTCGGCTGGCGCAACGAGCCTGGCCGAACGGTTCCGAACGCATTGTTTGGCTGCTGTGCGAAGACGCAGTTACCGTCGTCCTGGTTGGGCCCACATGAAGTGCCTTGGACCGCGGTTCCATAATAAGCATTGATGGAGCGGCCCGTAGCGTGCAACGGACGAAGCTGGTTGGGCCGTGCCGCACCCGTAAATGCGTTGACGAGACTGGAGTAGTTCGCCGGCGAAGAGACAGTGACCGGGAAGCCGGAGTAATAAACCTGCGCCCCGCTCAGCTTCCACCCACCAACCACGGAATTCACGACCTGATTCCAGTTCGAGCCGAATATTTTCCCAGTTCCAAAAGGAAGGTCGTAGACGCCGGTTACAGACAGATTGTGGCGCGTATCCATTCCGGCTGGACCCCATTCGGACTTGAAGTCATACGCATTCTGTTGGTAATACTGCCCGCTCCAGATGTTGCTCACTCCATAAAAGCCGATGTCATCGGTGAGCGATTTTGAGTATGTATAGTTAGCCGTCAATTCAAATCCCGCAGAAAGGCGCTGCCGGAACACTGCCTGCAAAGCATTGTAGTTACTGGCCGACTCAGTTCCCGTAACCTTTGCCACGCCCCCCTGCCCTACGATGCTGGCATAGGGAGCTACGGCCGTTGGAGAGGCCCATTGATTTCCCCAATACGGATCGGTGAGGTGATGCCCGAGAATTCCCACGTACCCAACTTGGACTGTTGAGGCGTGCGAGATTTGATATTCAGTCGTGAGGCTGAACTCTTGCGTCATTGCAGCCTTCAAATCTTTCGGCCAGATATAGAAGGTTGTCGTCGGGACTTGCGTTGTGGGGAATCCGTTCGAGGCCTGGTAGTAGACTCCCGGCGAATATGCGCCTGACGTGTTCGGATTGACTCCTGTCTCCTCGAAGTCGGTGTGGAAGGGCGGATTCTGCGTGAGACGAAGGTTGGCTCCGGTTCCCTCAAGATAGCTGGAGATGCCGTAGCCGCCGCGAACCACAAAGCGCGGTTGCACCTGATAGGCAAATCCGAAGCGCGGCTGAAACTGCGTATAGGTTGGGTTGTAGAGAGCGCGGCTGTTACCGTTGACACCGGCGTACTCAATCTGAAGAGTCCGCATGTCGACATTTGCCATCTTGTTGTTAACTTCGTAAATGGGCTGATCGAATTCCCAGCGAACGCCCAGATTCAATGTGAACCTTGTATTGATCTTGAAGTCGTCCTGGGCGAAAATGCCATCGCGCCATTGGCGCTGCCCCGTCAACCCGGTCACCGCCCCAATCTGCACATCCTGCACTCGATCGAGAAGGAAGTCTGCAAATGGATAGAGCGAGGAACTGGACGCGTACGGATTGGAAGAGTATGCGCCCGTATAGTTGAACGCTCCTAACTCGCCATCGTTTCCAGGATAGAAGCTGTTCTGCTCGTAACGGAGGAACTCTCCACCGAACTTCAACAGGTGCCGCCCCCGTTGCCACGTGAAATTGTCTGAGTATCCGAATACATTATCGACAAAGATCTCAGGGGAGGGATTGGTGCCGAACCCGCTCGGATAGCCGTTTCCACTGGTCCCGTTGAAGTTTTGCGAACTGAACCCGGCGGTTTTTTGCGGATTGCCGGGAATGCCGACAATCTTGTTCCCGGTGAGTCCGAAAATGCCGGATGGGTCCGTCGAAACACCGTTGTTGAATTGAATTCTTCCATAGTTCGCCGTGAAGGAGTTCACCATGGATGGAGATACGGTGTGCACCCAGTTGCTATCGAAGAAATGGTCAGGATAGTTATTTGCGATAGGAAAATTCACGGGGAGCGGGTCAGTTGTTGTGCCGTCCACCGCGTAGCCTTGTGAATAGCGGAAGGTCACTTTATCACCCGGACGCAGTTGCCAATCGACCTTGGCATCGCCTTGATCGTTCCAGGAAAAACTGGCGCTGGGACCAATGAAGTTATTGTAGATTCCGAGCGGATCGCTTGTCGGGTTGTTTGGAAGCGGGTAAGCCTTGGGGTTGCCAAAAAGATAAAGCGCAACTGGATTGGTAATCGGAATCTGGTTGTTCACATACGCCGTTGGCTGCTGTGTCGAGGGATTAATGGTCTGGGTGTCATACAACTGAATTCCCTGGACAGAGAGCAGCGTCGAGAGGTCGCCCGTTCGGAATGCCGCGGGAACCACGCTCGATGTTGTCTCGCCCGCTCCGTGATAGCGCATCCCTTCATAATCTAAGAAGAAAAACAGCTTGTCCTTCAGGATCGGGCCGCCCAAAGTCCCGCCGAATTGAGCCGTCGTATACGGATTCTTTGGCGTCGCAACCACATTGTCATCGTTGCCCCAACTGTTGGCGTCGAGGTTGTAGTTCTTAAGAAATCCGAAGACGCTGCCGTGCAGCGAATTACTGCCGCTCTTCATTACCGCAAGAACGGTGCCGCCGTTCACGTTCCCAAACTCTGCGTTGGCGTTGGACGCGATTACACGGATCTCCGCGAGCGCGTCCGGGTTTGGATTATATCCAAGAGTATTGTTGATGTTCTCGTTGATTTCCTGTCCGTCAAGCAGATAGTTGTTGGACTGTTGGCGGTTTCCGTTTACAGCTACTTGGGTACCTCCATCAATGTCGCGTTCGGTTGAGTCGCCTCCGCCGAAAGAGTTAAAGCCGGGCGCAACGGAGCCGGGAGTATAGACGGTCAACTGGGTGAAGTCTCGGCCATTTAATGGAATGCTGTTGATGATGTTTTCCGTGAATGTCTCACCGAGCGTTGCGCTCTCCGTGTTCAGGATTGGCTGCATCTGGCCCGAAACATCCACGTTCACGGTGGCGGTCCCGATGCGCAGGGGAATATCCACCTTTGCGGTCTGGTCGATTTCAAGCGTGAAGGGGCCGTAATTGGCGGTCGAAAATCCAGGCGCTGCGACGGCGATCTTGTACTGGCCAATCTGCAGGAACCGTATTGAGTACTCTCCCGTGTCGTTGGTCCTGGTTGTCGCCACGACAGAAGATGCAGTGTTGGTCGCGGTGACGGTGGCGCCCGACACGATCGCTCCACTGGGGTCCGTGATCGTTCCGCGAATTGTACCGGTCACCGTCTGGGCCTTTGCTTGCAGTGCAACCAGGCCGAGGGAAAGCAAGAGCATGGGCAATCCAAAGCGCTTCATAAGGCCTCTTTCTTACTTAGGGTTCTAAAGAAAGTTGATGCAATCGAGAACCGGATACATCGTGGATGCGTGAAGGCTACACGCAGAAATGGAAGAAAGCAAGATCAAATTTAGGTCAGAGGGACATTAAATTCCCGCTCGCAACTNNTGCCGCATTTACTGAATCGCTTTAGCTTGATTCAATGTTTGTTGATGGGTAATCCGAACCGAATCCTGCCAACCTTTCTAGAAGAAATGCATACGACATCTCTGCGCGTCCACTTAAGGATTCAGTTCGGGATTCGTGCGAAATCTACAACCGTGGAAGAATCGTTATCGTCCTCGTTGGCTACGTAAACTCGGTTCGATCCGGGAACGACGGCAAGAGCGTATGGGCTCTTCCCAGCAGGAAGGGTCGCGACGACCTTGGTGTTTACTGCGTCGATTGCCGTCACCGTGCCATCGCTGGTATTCGCTACAAACACAAGATTGCGGGTCGCGTCGAAGGCAATTGCCTTGGGGTGATGACCGACAGAAACCGTCGCAGTCATACGCCCCGTGGCCGCGTCGACTATTGAAACTGAATTGTCTCCATAATTGGCAACGTAAAGCTGATTGGTCTGGGTGTTCACAGCAATTGCGCAGGGAATCGCACCGGCGGGAAGAGTGGTGATGTTCGCGGAATCGCGTTCGATTACCGCCAGGTCGGCATTCTCGATTCGCGTTACGTAGACTGCTCCTGTCACATCATTCAGGGTCAGGCCCCAGGCATGTTTTCCTACGATTTGTTCGTTGACTTTTCGGCTGGCGCCGTCAAGCACCTTCACTGCCCCGCCATATCCAAGCAGATAGATGGTTCCAGTCCGCGAATCGATGGCGATCAGGTCAGATGAACCAGTCTTCAAGGCCGTAGCTCGATTGGTTGCGCCATCTAGAATGCTCAGTTGATCGCCAAACGTGTGTGTCACGTAGATTTTGCCAGTGGCGGGGTCGACCGCGACGGAGTAGGGATGACTGCCGATCGGAATGGTGGCGGCAATCGCGTCGGAGGTGCCGTCAAGAACTGTCAGCGTACCATCCCCGGCGTTGGCTACATAGGCCCTGCCATTCACCGCGTTCACCGCGATGGAAACCGGCGCGGATCCAACCTTCACTCGGTGCACTTGCCTGCTTGCATCCGTGTAGATTTGAACCGCATCGTGCGCTGAATCTACCGCGTAGATTTTCCCTGTTGCGGGACTGAACACAATAGCCCTGGGATTGATAAGGCCACTGCTCGGCGGGGCCAGTTGGACTTGCGACCAGGCCGGGACGATTGCAACCGCGATTGCGCATGCGGTTCCATTGCGCGCAATTGCGGGAACAGAAGAAATGAGCGCGGTGACCACCCGGGATCGACATTTCATGAGATACTTCACCTTGATTAGTAAGTATCGCACTGTTAGCGCGTTGCGCAAGGGGTATTTGCTCGACTGCCCGGTGCGCACGTTTTCCCAACTAGGCTGCGCGAGAATGAAGCTTTTAGGAAAGCTCGGCTTTCTTGAGTTGCGGTTCGCCGCGAGGCGCTGCGTCTCCACATTCCTTTTCCTTGTCTTTGTAATTCTGTCTTCGGAATGTATGGCTGGTTTTGCTTTCGCTCAGCAGTCGCTGCCGAAGTTCAAGGTTGTTGCCATCGCCGAGAAGGGCGGGATTCACAAGCCGTTTGTCGAGGCGGCCAAATCCTGGCTCGCGTATGAATCCCGCGCAGACGGATTCACCGTGGACTACATTGAGAACACTGACCCGATTGACGACGCCTTCCTGTCGCAATACGACGTATTCATTCAGTTAAATTACCCTCCCTATGCGTGGACGCCAGTGGCGATGGCTGCCTTCCAGCGATATATCGAGGAGGGGCGCGGCGGATGGATCGGCTTCCACCACGCCACGCTACTCGGCGAATTTGATGGCTACCCCATGTGGCCGTGGTTCTCTAACTTCATGGGCGGCATTCGCTTCACAAAGTACATTCCAACGTTCGTGACAGGAACCGTTACCGTCGAAGCCCCGAGTCATCCAGTGATGAAGACTCTTCCTGGCCATTTCGTCATTGAGAATGAGGAGTGGTACACCTACGATAAGTCGCCGCGGCCAAATGTGCATGTGTTGGCAAGTGTCGATGAGAAATCCTACACGCCCCCAAGTGACATCAGAATGGGAGATCATCCAGTGGTCTGGACCAATGAGCACATGAAGGCAAGAAATGTGTACATCTTTATGGGCCATCACGCGGAACTGTTTCAAAATAGCGCCTTCACAACGCTCTTTCACAACTCGCTTTTATGGGTGGCGCATCGATGATCAAGCGCATCCGTTTCGTTTCCGCAATCTTCGCACTCATTGTGTCCCCCGTCATAGCTCTCGCGAAGCCGGCCCCGCTCCACGTTCTTGCGTTTTATTCCACCAATGTTGAAGGTGACCACGTCGACTTTGCGCTGCAGGCTCTCAAGTTCTTTGCTGACGCCGCAAAGCGAGACAACTTTCAATTCGAGTCCACAACAAACTGGGACGATCTGAGTTCGCAACGGCTCACTGGGGTTCAGGTTGTGATGTGGCTGAACGATTCGGCGCATTCCGACCAGCAGCGCGCGGCGTTCCAGCAATATATGGAGCACGGTGGAGGATGGTTTGGGTTTCATTTTGCTGCATACAACGACGGCGGCACAAACTGGCCCTGGTTCGTCCAGTTTCTCGGCGGCGCGGTCTTCTATGGGAACAGTTGGCCACCGCTGCCGGCAATACTTGATGTCGATGATAAGACGAGTCCGTTGACGAAGCATCTCACAGCGCACTTTCTATCGCCGGCCAACGAGTGGTATAGTTGGCAACCCAACCCGCGCGCGAACAAGGCTGTAAAGGTGCTGCTTACGCTCGACCCGTCGAACTTTCCGCTTGGATTCAAGGACACGCTTACAGGCGGGGATATTCCGGTCGTCTGGACGAACACGAAATACAGAATGATCTATATGAATATGGGTCATGGCGACCGGATTTTCTCAGACGACAACCAGAACCAGATGTTCAAGGATGCTCTGCGATGGCTCGCACAGACACCAATGAAGAAATGAGAATTACTGCTCCATAGCACCGTATTCGAAGCGCGGCGGCAAACGACAACCCGTTCTTTCGACCATCGCCAGGGTAAGCGCCTGTGGAACCAGGATGGAAGTGATCCCCTCCCACGGCTCTGCCACCGCATCCACACGAATCGGAAGCAACTTCTCCGTTGGCTCCCGGTATTGTTCGGAAACGAGGACGACCTTTCCACCGCGACTGTTGCATTCCTGTGCCAGTTTGACGCCGAGTTCGGCGACACGACCCAGGGCAAAGATAATCGCCACGTGCGACGCATCGACGTCAAGGTTAGGGCCGTGACGAAACCCGGCGCCCGTATGAGCCGCGGCACGGTGCCCGGTCATTTCGCGGATGCAGAGAGAGCCCATGATCGCGCCTCCGTATGCCGCGCCTCGTCCAATCGCCTCCATGTTGGCGGCCCCGCGGCAAAACTCTTCGAGATCGTTGCGTATCGCGAAAACTTGATTGAGACTGCTGGTAAAGACTTCCGCGGCCGACTCTGCGTCTTTCTGCCACGGCCTGCCAAGAATCTCTGACGATGCGATGATGGCTGCGGCGGTGGCATTGGTATAGGTCTTGGTCGCGTTTCCGTATTCTGGTCCCGCCAAGATCGGCAGTCTGTTTTCAACCAGGCCCCAGCATGTGCTGGCTGAATTGTTGCAGATCAGGGCTAATGCTGCTCGGCTGTCGCGCTTGCACAATTCAACCAGTTCCGCACTCTCGCCTGATGTTGTTATCAAGATCGAGAGTGCTGCGTCGTCCCAAACTGTTGCGCCGTAATGCAACCACTCCCCTGCATCTGCTGGGAACGATGGCCTCCCATGAGTCTGCAGTTGGACAGATCCGCTTATTGCCGAGCACAATGAAGCTCCCATGCCGAGAAATAACACCGGTCCTCTGTTTGCGGCATCGTCGCGCATCTTCCTGAGCACGGAGCGAATCTCCTCGTCAGCCGCATAGGCTCGAATCATCTCGTGCAGTTTACGCGGTTGCTCGCGGCACTCAATCTCCAGAATCTGGGCGCCGGTGGCGGAAAGTAACTCCCGGGCCGGCTCGACACCTGAGATCCAACGGCGAGTGCGATTGCTTGTCGAGTCCATCGTGTCTCCCGGTTACAGCAAATACTTACAACCTATTTTGTAATGACTCCTTAAAAAGTGCTTTAATTGTAACAGGACTCATATCTGAATGGCTTTGCCGGTTTGACCCGGAGGACCTTGACAAACGTGATTTCGACTGCACAGCTCACCGTGAATCGTTTGTTCCTATGGAGAGTGTCTCTGATCGCCGGCCTTGGTGGCATACTCTACGGGTTCGATATGGGGATCATCGCAGCCGCATTGATCTTCGTTCGTTCCACTTTCTCACTTTCAACGCAAATGGAAGAAATCGTGGTGAGCGTGGTGCTCGTCGGCTCAATGGCCGGCGCACTCGTCGGCGGAGTTCTCGCTGACCGTTCCGGCAGGAGAGCAACTCTTCTCTGGGGTGGCTCCCTCTTCATCGGCGGATCGATTCTTGCGCCGCTCTCGCCCAACGTCTTCATTCTTATCGTCGCTCGAGCACTGCTTGGAGTCGCCATCGGCTTCACCTCCGTGACGGCGCCAATTTATGTCTCCGAACTTGCACCTCCGCGTTCCAGGGGCATGCTCATCGGGTTATATCAGTTTGCTCTTACGGGCGGCATTGCCCTGGCCGACCTGGCTGGTTACTGGCTGGCAAGCGAGCATGCATGGCGGTGGATGTTCGGGCTTGGCGCGATACCAGCTCTCCTTTTCTTCATCCTGGTGCTCACCGTTCCTGAAAGTCCGCGCTGGCTGGTTGCGCATGGCAGATCAACTGAGGCGGAAATTGTACTCGGGTCATACGCCGACCAGGCAGGCGCAGGCATGCTTTTAGCCGATATTCGCGCAAGCCTGACGGTCGGAATGGATAAACGCTGGGGCGCTCTGTGGACGCCAAACATGCGCAAGGCCCTTTTTGTTGCGGTTGGTTTCACAGTGCTGCAACAAGTCACGGGCATCAACACCATCATCTATTACGGACCGCAGATCTTTGCTCTGGCCGGTATCGGTTCCGATAAGAACGCAATCTTCGCTACGCTTCTTGTCGCCGTCGTGAATGTGTTGGCAACGATTATCGCCCTGGTGCTTGTCGACCGGGTGGGCAGAAAACCGCTCTTGTACTGGGGCGTTGGGGGAATGACCCTTTCGCTCTTTCTGCTTGCTTACGCATTTCACAATCAGGCGCTGCTGGGTTCTTCGCTCGGCTTCGTTGCAACCGCATGTTTGATGGTGTACATCACCTGCTTTGCGTTCAGCATGGGACCGATTGCCTGGATCATCGTCGCAGAAGTTTTTCCTTTGCGCCTGCGTGGACGTGGCGTTGCCGCAGCAACGCTCGGCTCGGGCGCCGCCAACACAATCGTGTCACTCACGTTTCTTTCACTCATCAAAGCTGCAGGAAATACAGCCACCTTTTGCATGTATGGTGCATTCTGCATCCTGACCCTCTTTTTTGTTCGCTTCGTGATGCCGGAAACCAAGGGTCGCGAGCTGGAGAGTATCAGTGCCGAATCCCCATCTTTAGCTCCATGAACCACCGGCCTTCTGCTAGCTGCAAACAAAATGCGGTTGTCGAGGCATCATCGCCCATGCAACAAGAAAGCCACTCAATGACGCTTTCGTCCCCACCAAACGAGCAGAAGCCTGCTTCGTCTTATGTGATTGGCGCAGACATTGGTGGAACCAGCTTGCGTCTCGCGCTTGCGAACAATAGCGGTGAAATCCTTGTACGATGGTCGACCTCAACGAGGGACACAGCGGATGCGGGAACGGTTCTCCAACTCGTGCGCGCAGGAGTGAATGCGCTTCTGCGCGAAGCATCGTTACCGCCGGAGTCTCTCAGCGCGATCGCAGCGGGCGCACCCGGTGTTACAGACGTTGACGAAGGTGTTGTAATTGCGACTTCGTATCTAATGGGCTGGCGCAACGTTCCATTGCGCCAGATGCTGGAAGCTGAATTCGGAGTTCCTGCTTTTGTCGACAATGACGTGAACCTGGCTGCTATTGGGGAACAACGTGCAGGTTTGGCGCAAGGCGCCACCGATTTCGTGTTCCTGGCAATCGGCACAGGAATGGGCGCCGGCGTCGTGATCAACAAGCAAGTTCACCGCGGCAACCTATGGACCGCTGGAGAAATCGGTTACATGCTCGTTCCCGGCGCTTCGGATGCGCCGGTCGAGCGCGGTGAGCCCGGCCCGCTCGAAGCGATTGTCGGTGGCGAAGGAATCCAGGCGCATTGGCAAAGCCTCTGGAATCCGGGGTCCGCTGCTCTCCCGATAAACGCGACGGCAATCGCAATACTTGATCACGCATCGGAATATGATTCGCCCGCGCGCGAAGTATTGCGGCTTGCGGCACGCACTTTGGCGTATGCAATTTACAACACTTCCCTGATCTTGAATTCTCCGTTGTTTGTGCTTGGCGGAAGTGTGGGGATTCACCCAGCACTCGCCGATGCCACGCGTCAGGCTCTTGAATCACTAGGTGCGCGCGTTCGGCCCAAGGTGATTTGCAGTGCATTGGGAACCGACGCACAGTTGATCGGAGCGATCTTTATGGCAATGCAAATGGCAACGAGAAAAGAGAGCTCTCTGGAGGCTGCCCTCCCTCTGGCTCAGTCCACTTCATAAATGCCTCGAAGGGAATTTGCTGCATATTCCGCGGGATCAGTTGCCCTTCCAGTAATCGTTGAATCCTGAGTATTCCGCTGCAACATTGGCCAGGATCGTCCGGCGAAGTTCAAGGATGTCAGCAGATCCGAGTTGTTTGTAGAGAACCTTCCCATCGGCGGAAAGCAAAATCGTATACGGTACAGCAGAGTCCCATGCCGGATCGAATGCTTGTTGCAGGTCAACCGTATCCGCCGAGGAGAAGAGGAGATTGCGGCTCGTTGCGTGCTTCTTCTCTAAGAATCGAAGAACACTCGCCTGTTCATCCGGCATATTCACTGACACCGTTACCAGCGACAGGTCACGATCGCTATACATGCGGAAGGTATCCTGAATGTCTGCAAATTCCGCGACGCAAGAGCCACACCAGGTCGCCCAGAAATCGATCAGCACCATCTGGTGCAATGGATTCGCGCGAAGCTTCGTCAGGTCGGGCTTCGATACTAATTCAACTGTTACGGGCAGGTCTTCTATCTTTTTCAAGGTCGCTAGTCGATCCGCCGATTTCTCGCTCCATTTGGTCGAACAGCCCATCGCGCCCGTGTGCGTGACGGGAACCTCTTGCTTCGCGAGCAGCGCTTCAATCGCATTGCGCGCATCGTGTGTCTTCACCAGCTCTGGTCGGTAACTGTCATCGATTCGGCCTTCGTAGCGGAGATGCCGATGCTCGTCGAAGATGAATACATGCGGAGTTGCCTGCGGTCCATAGGCTCGCGCAACTTGCTGTGTGTCCCCGTCGTATAGATATGGATAGGTGAGGTGCTTGTATTTGACTCGAATCTTCATCTCGTCAAGGCTGTCGCTGATGTCCGATGAATCCAGCTCATCGATGCGCAGTGCTTTGGGATCATTCGGCTGAATGGCCACAAGCGCCGCTCCGCGGTCTTTGTAATCTGCGGCCAACTTCTCGATGCGCTGCTCGTACATCTGCGCAATCGGACAGTGATTGCACGTGAAAGCGACGATGAGGATCGGACTTGCATCGTAATCGCTCAAACGGTGAATGGCGCCGTCCGTTCCCGGCAACGCGAAATCTGGAGCCGCCGACCCAATCGCAAGAATAGGGTGGGTCTCAGCCGCCATTGAGGCTGCCGCAAACGTGAACAGAAATGCGACCTTCAAAAGCGCGTTCATCTTCCCGGTCTCCATGGCGAGAAGCATTGCGAGTCGACCGAATCTTGTCGTCAATCCGCATTCTCCCGGCTGAACTGCCGTCAGTAGGTTGTCGCCCCTTAAACTGGGATCGCCGCAATTCAAAGTGTGGATGCGAGCCCGTGCCAACCACTTTCTAAACTACATTAATAATGCACATCGGAGGCGGGATTTGCAACCATGGGTGGCATCGACTCGCGCGGGAGAGAGTTTACCGTTGGACGTCCGTCAGGCAGGCGACGGGCTGTGCTTTTCCGTTCTCGCTCCCGAATTGAACTGCCTCAAAGCTTTCCGGCAATTGAACCCAAGACAGGCGCAGCGTTTCCAGCCCTGCTTACTTATTGCGTGCTGGGAGAGAATGTTTTCAGTAATTTAATGAGATTAAGTTGGGGCGGCTAATGGGGATCGAACCCATGACATCCTGAGCCACAGTCAGGCGTNNCTGAACTATAGCCGCCATCTACCTTTACGATTGTAGCATCGAACCAACTGGCCATAATCCGCACAGGCCGCCAGGAGAACGCCCTTTGCCCAAGCCCCACCCGGACCGGCTCTCCAATTCGTCCCTTTCCGCAGCGCCCGGTTTGGCACCGCCGGGCGGGCCATCGCTTCCAACTCGATGGTACCAAGGCGCCGGATTCGTCAACGACCCTAGTCTCCATCGCTGGATGGTTCTGCTCGACGAAGCTTTCCGTGTTCCCGGAACTCGTTTCCGCTTCGGGCTCGATGGCATTATCGGCCTGGTGCCCGCCGCTGGCGATGTACTTGCAGGTCTGCTCTCGCTGGTCATCCCCATTGCCGCCTGGATTCGCGGCGTACCCTATGTGACGCTAGTGCGCATGGCAGTCAACATTGGCATTGGCGTTCTGGTGGGAGCCGTGCCGTTTTTCGGCGACATTTTCCTGGTTGCATGGAAAGCGAACCGCCGTAATTACAACCTGCTGCAGCTTCACGTGAGCGCCCCGCGTGCCCACACTGGTGCCGACTGGTTGTTTTTGGCGGGCATGGCAATGGCCATGGCGCTGATTCTCGCACTGCCGATCATGCTGCTGGTCGCCGTCCTAATGTGGATCGCCCGCGGAATCTAGCAGCCTCACGGGCTAAAGCCGATTCACGGTACAATCGATGTTGATGTCGGGGCGTAGCGCAGCCTGGNNAGCGCATCTGCTTTGGGAGCAGAGGGCCGGGGGTTCGAATCCCTCCGCCCCGACCATCGATTGATTTTGAGATCTCCGGCCAAAAAGGTGTTCCCCGTCCCGTTTGTCATCGATTTCAGCGAAGCCCGCGTGGCTTCTGCTCCCGGAAGTCCGCGGTGCGTATGGAGTTTAAAGCGGTCCATCCGACCCGAAGTTGGCGCGCAAACTTATCCATGAATTGTAGGGTGAGGGCATGGCGGGAACTTACGGGGGATTTAAAGGTGGAAGCCCGGCTCAACGAATGAGTTAGCATTGGATGCTTTCGCCCTCAGGGAGTTTTTCGAGATTAGAAGGGCACCCCCAGTGCCTTCCAAGTCTACCCCTGCGGTTTTTCAGGTGATTGATTCCAGAAGTCTCGCTATACTCTTATCGTGAAGTTATGGGCTGAAATCGCGGCGGCCTTCTTCGCCTATGTCATCGTAGGCTGGATTTTCATGCTGCTTTATATGGCATTGCAGCGGTTTCTGTCCGCCACAGATGTAACATTCGACTATAGCTGGAGCCGCGATGGCAACCGCTTCCATCCCAACATCCGGGTGCGCAACCACTCGAAGACCCGAACCTACACGCTTGCAGGCATCGCTTACCGGAATGAGGTCGACAGGCTGGTATGGCTGGATAACCGGTCGTTGATGGGTAAAGAATTGAAGCCACTGAGTGTGAACGATTTCCCGGATGTATCTCCGGTCCGGAATGGCGCTTCAGTCAGCGACTGCATGCAAATGAAAGTGATGCTGCGGCTAGAATCGGGCCGCTCGGTCTGGCTTGAGGGTCAGGGCCCCCTGCCGATGCGCAAGGCCGACGTGCAGCGTGCAGCCTGCATTCTGCGCGACATGCTTGACCGCTGGGCAGCCTGATCGCATCACGGCGCAGGAATCAACCCAAAGATCGCCACGCCGTTGGAGTTCCCGATGTAGACCTTGCCGTTGGCAACCAGCGGCGTAATGAACTTGTTGCCATTGCCAAAAATGTCCCGTTTACTCGCGGCCTGGTTGCTGTTATAGAGCTCATTTGCCAGGTTCGTTGCATCGTAAGCATGAAGAACAGCCGCATGTTGCTGGCTGCTTTCGACTCCCCACACAATAGCGTTGGTCGTACCGTTGGCGCTCACGGCAGGGGTTGTGCCGGGATACGGATACGTCGTGGCCGAAACAGAAGAAGGCGTGCTATTCAGCCGAGCGTTAACGAACTGGTAGGCCCTTAACGTATCGTTGATGCCGCCGTAGTACAAGGTTCCATTGAAGTAGGCAGGGGTGCTCCATGCCCCATTCTTGGTGCCTCCATTCACCTGCTGGTAGACATTGCGGTTGTCGGCACTCGTCGCATTGAACTTGCCCAGATTGTCGCGATCACCGATATAGATGTTGGTATCTTTCCCTGCACCGACAATCAAGTGACGAACGGCTCCGGTGGAGTCCGTCATATCCGGCAGCAGAATTTCGCCGCCTGAGCCCAGGTCGGCATCGATCGCGTTTTGCGCAGGGGTGTTGTAGGTGGTGAAGAAGTCGGCGACNNCCTGCGCTGTCGGCCGCCAATCCATCTCCGCTCATCCAGATTGCTCCTGCAACTCCATTGGGAGTCAGGTTAAGAACCTGCGTCTGCTGAAGTGTCGATTCGCTGTAGCCCATCACCCAGCCCGAGTAGGGCTGCTGGTCCTGGTGCGAGTTCCAGGCGATATAAATGGTGCCATTCACGAGGAGAAGTGCCGAACGGGCGGCATACTGGCCTGGATCGAAGGGCACGACGCCGTTCGCACCCCAGGGGCTATATCCGGGATAAGTCGCGGAAATCTCCGTTGGGCTGTTCGCCACATCGCTTCCGCTTACAAGATCGAGTGCGTGGATCCGTTGATGGTAGCCTCCGCTGGAGTCCTTGGACATGGCAACAACGAAAATCTCTCCGTTGGCCCCTTGCGACCGATCAATAACCGGCGTCGCCGTAATTCCGATCAGGGGCGTAATGCTCCCAGTGTTGTGCGGATCGCTCGGCACCTCGCCGGCTCCAAGCACTGACTTTTGCCACAGAATGTCGCCACTATCGCCATCCATAGCGTACACACTGTCATTTTCTGTAACCACGTAAAGCACATTGTGCACCTTGCCGCCGACTGACAGTTTTGATACGCATAGAGGCTCAGCATCTACGCCCCCGTCCACCGGCACAAAATTGATTTTGCCAAAGGTTATGTAGTTCACGTTGGCAAGGGTCAGCTGCGTTTCCTGGGCATTCAAGCCGTCGCGCGCATTGTCGTAGTGATACGTTGTCACGTCGATGGGTGTAAAAGAGGGCGCGGCTGCGCTCCCATTCTTACTGACCCCAGTTCCGCACACGGTCATACCCACAGTCATTGCACAGAGAAGCAACGCGAAAAGAATGGCAGATCGACTCTGCAACACGGCCCCCAGTTTTCTTTTGTCGAACTTGGCCAGGAAACGATCTGTTTCCGAGCACACCTCGCCTGTACGGCGCGTTTTTGCCCTTGAATTCGGGTGATGGTGAAATCCGGCCCTTGCGGAGAAGCTTTCGACCGGAGACGCGTTTCTGGCGCGAGTTTCATGAAATTGTAACGCCATTGCAACGCATTGCAAGACAAAAAGAGAGGCTCCCGCGCACGGTGAGAAAAACTGCCATACCCGGGAGCGGAACAAGAGGCTCCGATGGTGACTTACAATGACTTGTCTCATCCAAGAAAGGAATACCTGCACGATGAAGCTCAACGTGACTTTCAGCAGATCTGCAACTGCGTTGTTCTTATGTTTCGCCGTACTTGCCCTTTTCGCCACAGTGGGCGCGGCACAGTCGCAGCCCGCACCTGCACCGGCGCCCACCGCAGCCACTCCGTCGGCGGGCGCTTCGACTCTCACCGTGAGAATCAAAGGAATTCGCAATGCCACCGGCAAGATCGGTGTGGTCCTCTATGCCAACGATAGGGGTTTCCCTCTGGACCCATCGCAATCCGCGGCAGCCAAACAGGTGGATATCGACCCGACTACGCTCACGGCGACGGTCGTGTTTGAAAACCTGCCTCAGGGCACGTATGCGGCCACGGTTTTGCATGACGAAAAGCTAATCGGCAAAATGGAGTTTGCATCGGACGGAACGCCGATGGAGGGGTACGGCATTTCAAACAATCCCGACAGCAGCCAGGGTGCGCCCACGTTCGATGAGTCAAAGTTCACCGTCGATCAGCCGCAACTGACAATCGATATCGCGATGGTCTACTGGTAACTTGATCGCGGTCCCTCGTCGTTTCTGTGCGTCCACCCGTCGCTTTGACGGACGTGACCAGGGCATCCATTCGCGACTCGACCCATTCCGGGCCCCGCTGCCTTTGCAGCGGGGCCCGGTTTGCTCTGAATGTGCTGCGAGTGCAACACTTCAAGTGATTCGGACATCCGAAAAAGCGGTCTATTGAGAATGTAACTTAACTTTCCAGAAACCCCTGAGGGCACTTCCTTGAATCCAAAGCTCGCTTCCCTTTTGCTTTTTCTTCTCCTCCTGATCGGATTTTCGAATCGTGAGCTGTTCGCGCAAGGCCAGAGCGGCGTAGTGCGCGCAGCGCTCCCTAACGGGATGCGCGTTGTTCTGGTGCGCAACACGTTGGCGCCGGTCGTGACCGTGGAAATGAATTTCTTAGTAGGCGGAAACGAGACGCCGGCGGGATTTCCAGGGATGGCTCACGCCCAGGAACATATGGCGTTTCGTGGCTGCACGGGGATGACGGCAGACCAGACGGCCGCCATTTATGCGCAGCTCGGCGGCAGGAACAATGCCGATACGCAGCAAACCATTACGCAGTTTTACGCGACGGTTCCAGCGGCAGATTTGGATGTTGCTTTGCAGGCGCAGGCCACCTGTCTCCACGGAGTGGACAATACGCAGAAGGAGTGGGAGCAGGAGCGAGGGGCGATTGAACAGGAAGTGGCGCGCGACCTCTCGAATCCAACTTACAAATTTATCGACCGAATGAACCAGGACATGTTCTCGGACACCCCCTATGCACACGATCCGCTGGGAACGAAGAGCTCGTTCGACGCGACCACAGCCCAGATGATGCAGGACTTCTACAAAAAGTGGTACACGCCCGGCAACGCAATTCTCGTGATTGTGGGAGACATCGATCCCACGGCAACTTTGGCGAAGATTACACAACTCTACGGCGACGTGCCGAATCATCCTTTGCCCGATCGAACGAAGGTTGAACTGAAACCGGTGAAGTCTGACACATTCACCCTTGATAGCAACCTGCCGTACGTGCTTGGCTTTATCGCCTACCGGTTTCCAGGAACCGATTCTCCTGACTATGCAGCGACCCAGATTCTTTCCGATGTGTTGGCTAGCCAGCGAGCCGACATCTATGGAATGGTTCCGGCCGGCAAAGCGCTTGCGGCAGAGTTCGGAATGGCCGAGTCGTATACGAAGGCAAGCGTCGGATATGGGGTGATGGCTTTGCCTGCGAACGCAGATGCAGCGGCGGCGATCAAGGAGTTGCGTTCAATTCTGAACAAGTACGCGCAGAATGGCGTGCAGGAGGATTTGGTGTCGGCGGCAATCCGGAGCGAAGTTGCGTCGGCGGAGTTTCAACGAAATTCGATTCCCGGCCTCGCCAATTTGTGGTCCGATGCACTGGCCGCCGAGGGACGGAACTCTCCCGACGAAGACGTGGAGGCCATCAAGCGCGTGACGCTGGCAGATGTGAACCGTGTGGCCAAGCAATATCTCCTCGACGCCAATTCAGTGACGGCGACGCTCAAGCCCGTTCCCAATGGACAGCCGGTTGCGGAGAAAGGATTCGGCGGGGCGGAACAGGTGACCTCGGCGCCGACGAAGCCGGTGCAGCTGCCAACCTGGGCGGCTGCGCAGTTGGCGCAGCTCAAGGTACCCACCGATTACATTCAGGTGACCGACACGACTCTGCCAAATGGTATTCGACTCATTGTGAAGAACGATGCGACCAGCCCGACCGTTTCCGTCGTTGGCGAAGTGAAACATGAGTCGGATCTGGAGATGCCGGAGGGTCAGGAGGGCGTTGGCGATCTGCTCGATGGACTGTTCTCTTACGGAACGCAAACGCTCGATCGGCTGGCATTCCAGAAGGCTTTGGACGACATTGCCGCCAACGAAACTGCAGGGTTCAGTTTTTCAGTCGACGTATTGAAAGAGAATTTTTCGCGCGGTGTGCAGTTGCTCGCCGACAACGAACTCCATCCAGCGTTCCCCGCGGATGCGTTTGCCGTGGTGCAGAAGCAGACCGAGCAATTTGTCGCCGGCAATATGCGCAGCCCTGGTTACCAGACTTCGCGCGCGCTCGATCTGGCGCTGCTGCCCGCGGGCGATCCGGTGTTGCGACAGGTCACGCCGGCGACTGTTGCGGGAATCACGCTCGACAATGTGAAGCAGTTCTTTGCCTCGACCTTCCGTCCGGATCTGACAACGATTGTTGTCATCGGCGATGTCGCGCCTGAGGAAGCGAAGCAAGTCGTCGAAAAGTGGTTTGGAGATTGGAAGGCTTCGGGTGCGGCGCCGAACACGACGCTTCCGGCGATTGTGCCGAACAAACGCTCGGCGGTGACCGTGGCCGATGCCGAGGCAGTGCAGGACACCGTGATTCTCGCCGAGCAATTAAGCGTCAATCGTTTCGATCCGGACTATTACTCGCTGCAGCTGGGTAATCATGTACTCGGCGGAGGCTTCTATGCCACGCGGCTTTATCACGATCTGCGCCAGGTTGCCGGCTATGTGTACACCGTGGATGTAAGCCTGAACGCATCGAAAACGCGCGCCAGTTATTCAGTGGACTACGGCTGCAATCCCGAGAATGTTTCGAAGGCGCGCGCGCTTATTCAGCGTGACCTGGAACAGATGCGGACTGAGGAAGTCTCTGCGCCCGAGTTGCAGCAGGCGAAGGCTCTGCTACTGCGGCAGATTCCGCTGGGCGAGTCGAGCGAAGAGGCTGTGGCCGGAGGCATTTTGGGTCGCGCAATGATTGGACTTCCACTGGATGAGCCGGTCGCCGCCGCCAAGCGCTACTCGGAACTCACCGCCGCCGATGTGAAGGCAGCGTTCTTGAAGCATGTGCACCCGGCCGATTTTGTACAGGTTGTGCGAGGGCCCACGCCGCAATAGTTCTTGAGCGATGCCAAGAACGCAAATCGTTCGGACATTCCATACGGACAGCTTCTGCTCGAGCACGGCGGTCTAATCCATGCCTGAAATGGTGGTGGAGTGCCCACACCTTCAGAGCGACTGTGATACAGGCGCGCGACGATGCCCCGGCAACCCGGACCGGCCCTGCGGCCTTCGCGAGACGCTACTAGAAGGGAATGTCGTCGTCCGAGATTTCCGCGGAGTGACCGAAGTCCTCTGCTGGTGCGGGGGAACTTCGCTGATCGAATCCGTTCGCATTCGATGAGGCCGAAGAGCGCGTATAGCCTCCCTGGCCGCCACCGGAACTGTCATCGCGGCTCGTGAGCAACACAAGGTCATTGACGATGATCTCTGTTCGATAACGCTTCTGGCCCGATTCTTTGTCGTCCCAGCTGCGGGTCTGGATTTTACCCTCAATGTAAAGTTTTGAGCCCTTCTTGACGTAGTCGCGCACGATTTCGGCAGTGCGCGTGAAGGCGACGAGGTTATGCCATTCAGTGCGGTCCTGCCAATTGCCTTGCGCATCTTTCTGGCGGTCGCTGGTTGCAAGGGTTAGATTGGCGACCATTGTTCCGCCTGCTGTGGATCGAATCTCGGGATCTTTTCCAACGTTTCCCAAAAGGGTGACCTTGTTCACGGATCTTGCCATGGAAGTACGCTCTCCTCTTATCGCCTGTTTATGACCCTAGAAGCTGAATTTGTTTTTCGGAAACCAGGTGAGCTGAATCGTTGTCGTGGTCACCGTCTGCCGTGTCCCCGGATATGTAGGCGTGCCCGAAGGATAGATCGGCGCCAGCCAGTGCTCAAAGGCAAAATTGCCATTGAGCTCAAGGTCTTTGCCGATGCGCTTCACCGCCTGAAAGTTAATGTCATTCAACGTGGTCCCGCCCGGAATAAAGTCCTTCGCTGCTTTCTGCGTCCGCACGCCCACCTGGATCCACTCGTTGCCGCTGAGGTGGTAAGTCGCCCACGCCTGGCCGCCTTTATCTTCGCGTCCAATCCAATCGCCCAGAAGCACGCCTTTGTTGGTATACCCCTGCCGCTGAATGCCCTCCCAATACTCAAAATGGCCACCAAAGCTGTCGTGCGTAGATGGATCGGTGTTCGCTGCTTCGGCGCGCAGGTCAAGCTTCGGAATGCCGGGAACATGGGATAGATACAAACCGGGTCGATAACTCGACCTGCGCGGAGCGTCGGCAGGCGAAACTTCGTCGTGCGCTTCGGAATCGGTATAGAAGGTGAGCCACTTGCGGAGCAGCGGAACCCGGTACGAGAAATCGAAGGCTCCGAATCGCGCGCCCGGGTCCGCGGAACTATTTTTCGTTGTGCCGTTCGGAGCAGTAAGGCTGAAGAAGCTCCTGAGAAAAGTGTGGAGGGTGATGGGCACGTGATTCTGCCCACCCCAGATCACCGATCGTTCGAATCCGAATTCCAAATTCTCTGTGGGCCGGAAGCTGACTTTCTCCAGATGAATCCATGGGTCATTCGGGTAAGCGTGTCCCTTGAGCGATCCAACCAGGAACTCATAACGGAATGGCCCCGTCACGCGCGAGAGAAGCGGAACGTTAAGCGGCTCGATGCGGTTGATGCGGAACGAGTAGATATTCTCGGCGTTGTTTGAATAAGCCATTCCGGCGCCGATGTCAGGCCCAAGCCAATCGTCCTGCTTACCGAACGAGATTTCGTGGTTCAGGTAATGGGTCGAGACGTACGCCTCCATCAATCTGCCGCTGGTTGCAGAGGAAATGGGACCAGCCGGAATGGTGGATTGTTGATTCAACGGGATCGGAACACACGTGGGTCCGGTGGGATTCGTATAGCAGGCGGGGCTGTAAAACACAGTGGTTCCATCGATCAGTGCCAGTTCCTGCGCCAGCCCCGTAGAGTAGCCAACGGCTGAGGGCGCAGCTTGAAGTTCGCCTCGGGCATAAAGCAGAAACCTGCCCGCCGAAGCGTATCCGCTGGCGCCAGAGTAGTCGTTGAACCCGTTCGAATACGGGCGTCCGTAATCGTTCACGACAGTTGAGCCCAGATGGAAGCTGTCCCGCAAGGGCGTTCCGCTGATGGCACGCTCCACAGAATAGAGCGATTCAACGCGCGTGTTGCCCTTCCGCGCCAGGCACGGGCCCGCCACATCGTAATGCAGCTCGTGCATCAGCGAGTCGTAAATGCCCTCAGCCTCGTCCGTGACCGCGCCAGGGTCCGCATCCTGAATGCGCGCGCCCGTTTCTTCGAGCATGTGGTCGAGACTGGAACGCGTGTAAGGCCGCATGCCAAGGTACACCGTATCCACAAACCCGAGAGCATAAAGCCGAAACACTGCCGGGTAAATCCAGCTGTCCACAGGAATATAGGGCGAGTCCATCAAAGACGGCGCACACACACGCGCCGGCGCGTTGGGATTGGATACGGTTTGAGCCGCACCATGGGGCGCGCCAGGCTCCTCAGCGATGCCCGCGGCTGACGCCAGCCATAAAACCGCGACCATCAGGATGAATGGAAGGATAGGGATAAAAGCCGAACACCTTTTCAGGCCCATTCCCTCACTTTATCACCGGAAGAACCACTCTCTGGCGCGAAGGGGGCCGCTTTGAGCTGGTAACAGTGCACCCTCAATGAAGGCAGTGCAATCAGCCGGATCCAGCATCCCAAAGTCTCCGATCCCTCAATATGCGACAGTAAAGATGTGCCCAAACAACCCAGAAATGCCCACGATCCTGGCAAGCGCGCCAGCAGCGCTTCAAGCGCTCCGAGAGAGCGCGCAGTCGCGAATCACGGGCGGGTAGAGTTCCTGGGCTATGGAGCATGTGCGTTGGCGGGGGGCCTGTGGGGCACCGGTTTCTACTGGGGCAGACTGGCCATGAACGTGATGAGCGTGGAGCACATGGTGCTTTATCGCTTTCTATTCGCCTCCCTCGGAATGTTGCCGCTGGTCATTGCCAACCGCAGTCGCTTCCACCTAACGAGAGCAGAGACCTGGACCTTACTAATCTCCGCGGCCTTTGGCATTCCCATCCAGTTTCTGCTGCAGTTTCACGGTCTCGCATTAACAACCGTCAGTCACGCGTCGCTCATGGTGGGAGCGATGCCTGTTTTGCTGGCCGCAGCGGCGGCCCTTTTCGCCGGGGAACACCTCGATTGGGTCGGCTGGCTTGCCCTTGCAGGCTCAACGTGTGGCGCCGCGCTGATCGTACTTGGCGGCACCCGCGGCCCCGCCACACATGGACAGCCATCGTTACCCGGCGATGTGCTGGTGGTGGCTTCGCTGGTAACTGCGTTGGCCTGGATTCTGCTTAGCAAAAAGCTGATGCAGACGCACAGCCCGCCCGTTGTGACTTCGTACTCGATTCTGGCGGGAACAGCCATGCTGGCCATCTTGATCGTGGGCCCCTGGCTGTTGAGCCCCGTGATTGCACCGATTACGCACAGAAAATTCAACCCGCCGCCCTTTGCTCATCTTCCGGCCTCGGTGTGGGCAGCTCTCGCGATCAGCGGCCTGCTCTGCACCGCAACAACAACGCTTTTGTGGAACTGGGGCATTCATCACGTGCCAGCTTCGCGCGCCGGCGTTTTCCTGAACATCGAGCCGGCACTCGGTTCGTGGTTGGGAGTTCAGCTGCTTGGCGAACATCTGGGCCCCTATGCCTGGGTGGGCGGAGGACTCATTCTAGTCGCAGCCGTTATCCTTACTACACGACACGATCAGGCAGGGTCGATCGCAGAGCCGGCTATCATTCTCGAATAGCCGCACCGGAGTGAGCGCGTCGCGCTCATATGCCACCCGGCACATGCTCATCGCGCCGAATGTCGAGCCAGTAGACGTGCGCACAATCGATGCACA
The DNA here is from genome assembly GCA_003164635.1 of Acidobacteriaceae bacterium. Lineage (GTDB taxonomy): Bacteria > Acidobacteriota > Terriglobia > Terriglobales > Acidobacteriaceae > Telmatobacter. The sequence goes on along the minus strand of PLTV01000365.1, from coordinate 14,189 downwards.
CAATACTCCTTGGTCACCAATGCTCCACAAAAATGAGTCGCGCCTAACCTCGCGGCGATCGATGAACTCCCTAGTAATTGGAGGTGGCTCATTTGACTCGCTTAATTTGGAATCATGCCTGCACTGTCGGGGTTAAAGCGATGGACGATCAGCACGGCATCCTCGTAGATGCGGTGAATGAGCTGCGCCTGGCCGTGGTGCGCGGCAGCGGCCGCGAATCCCTGCGCGTGTTGCTGGATCGCATCGTCGAGTTCTCCGCCCTGCACTTCGTCAGCGAAGAGCGGTTAATGGAACAATCTGCATTTCCGGGTCTTGGAGAACACCACGCTGAGCACAAACGGCTTCTCGCCCAACTGCGCAAGGCCGCCCGCAGCCTTGAATGTGAAGACGGATTCGCAATGGGGGCTTTGCTGGCTTCTCTCCGCGAAGGTTTCACAACGCACATTGGCGCGCTCGACCGGCAATACGGTCCGTGGCTCAACGAACGTGGCATCCGGTAGGGTGGTGGCCGTCTGCCATCTAGCCACTCTCGAATCATACTGAATTTCTTCGCGTTCCCTGCCGATAACATCGGTATTCCGGCAATCGCTTTCGGGAGGGGAACGCCGTGGACCACCTGACCTGGAACGACAAATACTTCGTGGGATTGAAGGTGCTCGATGATCAGCACCTCGAACTCTTCGCGAATCTCAATCGGCTTCACCAGGCAGTGACAAGCGGCCTGGACCCTTCGGTGACGTGGCCGCTCATCTCTACGCTGATGGAGGCGACACGCAGGCATTTCGTCAGGGAGGAAGAAATTCTTGCTGAGCTGGGATATCCAGGGCTGGAGTCTCACCACACGCAGCACCTGGAGTTGATTCGGCGCGCGCAGTCGTACTGCACCCGCTACCGGTGCCGAGAGAGCCCGTTAAGCCCGCATCTTCTCAACTTTTTGCGTGACTGGTTCGCCCACCATCTTCAAACCAGTGACCACGCGTATGCGACATGGTGCAAGGAACATGCGCAGGGGCAAGAAGTTCGAGTCCCGTGAGGGAGAGGCCAAATGAGTATCATGACCTGGAACGAAAGCTGGAAGATCGGCATCGGGGCACTCGATAACGAACACCGCGATTGCTTCCAGCTTCTCGACGACATTCACACCGCCGTAAAGGAAAACGACGCGGGCGTACATGACGGCAGGCTATTGCGCATGCTGTACGATCGTGTTCGCGCGCATTTTGCCGCCGAAGAAGCAATGATGGTGGGTGACAGGTACCCCGGCGTAGCCATCCACGCCATGAAGCATGAACACCTCGCAAAGCAGTTGCTAGCGCTGATCGCGCGGGTCGAGCGGGCTCCGACGAATCTGAACGAGCACGCTCTCAAGTTCCTGCTCGACTGGTTTCAGACGCACCTTGTGCAGGAGGACAGAGCCTTCGGGGTGTGGCTAAACGAGCACGGGAAATACTGAATCCGCGCAGCGCACACAAGGTGATCTTGAGGGCGACCCCTCGGCCCGGCTCAGATACACTGATCCGTGAACCGCGGAGGCCACGATTGCACGGATATCTCGTATCGACACGGAGGCCGTTAGCCACCATTGCACAGGCTACAATGCGGGCCGGAATCGCTTTGCTCGCATGTGCGGCTGCATTCGCAGAGGGGAAGCAAGCACCACGCGCCGTCGCCCCCGTAGTAAGGCTGGACGCTCAAACCGGCGGCAGGCTTGCCAATGACCGGATTGAGGCATCGTGGATTTTGCGCGGAGGACACCTCGGGTCCTTGACCATCTACGACAAAGCCGCGCCTGCCGATGTCAAGGCCGGATCGATTGTGCTCCAGATTCCCTTCTCGATCGAACTGAAAAACACCGGAGTTCTGCACGCCGCCGATCTCCAGGTTGACGGCGAAGCGCGTGTCGAACACCTCGCGCCGAACGAGTCAGCCGCGAGGACTTCCGAAAAACTTCCCGGAGTTACGGTCCACTATGCATTGTCTGATCCGAAGGGTCTTTTCAATGCCGACTGGGCATTGACACTGCGCCAAGGCTCAGCCTACGTGCGCCAGATTCTTACAATCAACGCGGCGAACGCGCCAGTGCCGCTGAGCAGCGTGGCTATGGTCGACACGCGCATAGCCGGCATCGCACTTGCGGGAACCGTGAAGGGCTCGCCACTCACGGCCGGCGACTTTTTCCTGGGGTTCGAGTCTCCGCTCTCGCAGAGCAGTGTTGTTGGCGATCGCGGCGTGTGCGAGCTCGAGAGCGGAGTTCCCCTTGGCGCCGGACAGTCAGCGCAATTCTCCGCAGTGGTGGGTGTTGCAACCCATGGCCAGATGCGCCGTGACTTTCTTGCGTACCTTGAGAGAGAGCGGGCCCACCCGTACCGCACATTTCTTCATTACAACAGTTGGTTTGATATCGGATTCTTCAGCCCGTACTCGCAGCAAGACGCGCTTAACCGCATTCACGCCATCGGCGATGCGCTCAACAAGAAGCGTGGCGTGACCCTCGACTCGTATCTCTTCGACGATGGTTGGGACGACACGAACAATCTTTGGAAGATTCGCTCCGACTTCAAAGATGGGTTCAAGCCGTTGACCGAAGCGGCCGCGGAATACGGCACCGCGCCTGGCGTATGGCTTTCGCCGTGGGGTGGCTACGGTCCCGCCAAGCAGGCGCGCGTGGCTACGGCCAAGCGCGATGGCTACGAGATTGTCGATGGCGGCATGGCGCTGTCCGGCCCACGCTACTACAAGATCTTTCGCGATGCGGTGACGAACATGGTCACACAATACGGCGTGAACCAGTTCAAATTCGATGGGACCGGCAATGCGGACCAGGTGGTCAAGGGCAGCGCTTTCAGTTCCGACTTCGATGCGGCGATTCATTTGATCGGCGACCTGCGCCGATTGAAGCCCGACCTCTACATCAACTTGACCACGGGAACATGGCCTTCGCCCTTCTGGCTGTTCTATGCCGACTCCATCTGGCGCGGAGGCGACGACACGGAGTTCGCCGGCGTTGGTACAGACCGCGAGCGCTGGATCACCTATCGCGACGGCGATACCTATGACGAAGTCGTGAAAGCCGGCCATCTCTATCCTTTGAACTCTCTCATGCTGCACGGCATCGTCTTCGCGCAAAAGGCGCCGCATCTTTCCACCGATCCAGGCGACGACTTCGCCAACGAGGTCCACTCGTACTTCGGAACCGGCACGCAATTGCAGGAGCTGTATATCACTCCGGCGCTGCTTAGCGAGGCGAATTGGGATGTGCTGGCCGAAACTGCGAAGTGGTCGCGGCAGAATGCATCGACACTTGTCGATACGCATTGGATCGGCGGCGATCCGCGCTGGCTGCAGGTTTATGGTTGGGCGGCCTGGTCTTCGGAAAAAGGAATTCTGACGCTGCGCAATCCCAGTTCCGAGCCGCAGGAGTTCACCTGCGATATCGGACAGGCCTTCGAGTTGCCTGCCGGCGCGCCGCATGCGTTCGGCGCACATAGCCCTTGGGCCGTCGACAATACACAAGCAGGGATTCACCTGGTCGCAGGCACCCCGCACACATTTCATCTCGCGCCCTTCCAGGTGCTCACGCTCGAAGCTATTCAGGAAATGAAATGAGGACGGCTGCGATGTTGTTTAAGACGCTAAGAATTCTTCAGTCCCCGATGCGCATTCGAACGGTCCTCGCGACTTGCGCATTGATTGCGCTGGTGCTCTTCAGCTCGAGCAGAACGCTGTGTGCGCAAGCGCCTGCGCCCACCGGACCTCACACGCTCAAAGCCAATGGTGATCATTTTGAGCTCGACGCCAAGCCGTTCCAAATCATCTCCGGCGCCATCCACTACGAACGCGTTCCGCGCGCATACTGGCGTGACCGTTTGCGCAAAGCGCGGGCCATGGGATTGAACACCATCGAAACGTACGTTTTCTGGAATGTCCATGAACCCGAGCCCGGCAGGTTCGATTTCTCCGGCCAATACGACGTGGCTGAATTCCTCCGCGAAGCGCAGCAGGAAGGCCTCTTCGTGCTCTTGCGGCCAGGCCCCTATTCCTGCGCCGAGTGGGATTTCGGCGGCTATCCTTCGTGGCTCCTGCGCGATCCCACCATGGAGGTGCGCACATCGAATCCCGCATTTATCGCCGCCGCGCGCCACTGGCTCCTTCGTCTAGGACATGAGCTCGCGCCGTTGCAGAGCGCAAATAGCGGCCCGATCCTCGCGGTGCAGGTTGAGAACGAATACGGTTCCTTCGGCTCCGACCACGACTATATGGAGCAGATCCATCAAATCGTGCTCGAGGCGGGATTCGACAAAGCCATGCTGTATACAGCGGACGGCGCCGATGAGCTCCCCAACGGCTCGCTTCCCGAATTACCGGCGGTCATCAATTTCGGTAGCGGCAGTGCGAAGGCCGAGTTTGCCAAGCTGGCAAAGTTGCGGCCCAACGGCCCGCGCATGTGCGGCGAATATTGGGACGGCTGGTTTGACCACTGGGGCGAAAAACATCACTTGACGGATCCCGAAGCTGAAGCAAAAGAACTCGAGTGGATGCTCGCGCAAGGTTACTCCGTCAACATTTATATGTTCCACGGCGGAACAAGCTTCGGCTGGATGAACGGCGCTAACATGGACGCAGGCAAGTACGACCCCGACGTCACGAGCTACGACTACGATGTGCCGGTAAGCGAAAGCGGCGAGATGCGGAAGAAGTATTTTCTCTTCCGCAACGTCATCGCAAAAGCAACCGGAATCACGCCACCCGATCCGCCCGCAGCGATCGTGCCGCAATCCATGCCTCCACTCCGTCTCGCTGAATCGGCTTCCATCTGGAACTCACTTCCTGCGCCAATCGCCTCCAAACAAATTCTCCCCATGGAAGACGTTGGCCAGAGTTACGGCTACATTCTCTATCGTACGAACCTTGCGCAGCCGCAAAGCAGCGATCTGCACATCGATGAATTGCACAGTTACGCGCGAGTATATTTAGACGGGCAGCTTGTGGGGACTCTCGATCGCCGCCTCAAGAAGTCTACCTTGCCGATACAGACCACGCACGCCAACACACAACTCGATATTCTGGTCGAGAACACGGGCCGCGTGAATTTCGGCCATCAGTTCCCGCACGAACGCGCCGGCATCACGCATCAAGTGACTCTTGGCAGCACGCCACTTTCCGATTGGAAAATCTATCCGCTCCCCATGCAGAACGTCAGCTCGCTTGTCTACTCTGCAAAGCCCTGCGAAGGCGCATGTTTTTATCGCGCGCATTTCCAGGTGCAGACACCAGCCGACACATTCGTCGACATGCGTTCGCTTGGTAAGGGGGCGGTGTTCGTGAACGGCCAGCCACTGGGACGGTTCTGGGATATTGGGCCGCAGGGAACGCTCTATCTCCCCGCGCCATGGCTCAAGCAAGGCGAAAACGAAATCGTCGTATTCGATCTCGATGGTACCGCGAGTCTCACCGTGCCGTTCCTTGAGCAGCCGGTCCTCGATAGCGGGCGCAGATAAATCGCGTCCCGCGATGACCTACACCTCAAACGAAAGCTGCGCGGAAAACAGCGGCGCCTGCGGCCTGACTTCCGATGCGAGTTCATATACCAGCCGCTCCAAAACAATCCGCTTATCCGGTGGCGACGAACGCAGCTCCAGGTCGGCGCGAGCCACCAGCCTCAGCGCGCGCGTCAGCTCGCGGCGGCTCTTGTAGCGGCGTGCCTGGCGAATCAGATCGTCGGCAGCAAACGGCGGCATGCGGAATCCCTGCCACAGTGCCTGCCAAATGGCACGCGAATCGCGCACGTTTTTTTCCAGAATCACCAGCATTTGCCGGAACGTTCGCGCCAGCATGTAGAGGTGTCCGATCGCCGCATCTTCGCCCGCATCTGAGCTGTTCAGCAGCCCCTGCAGCAAAAACAGAGCGCGTGTCCGATCACGTGCGCTGATCGCGTCGGTCAGTTCATAAAGAGACCGCTGCTTGGCGCCAACCACCATCGTCTCCACATCGCCGAGCGAAATCTTGCCGCGGCCGAGCGTGTAGAGAAGCAGTTTCTCGACCTCTGACGCGATCATCATCATGTCCGCGCCCAGCGCGTCCACCAATTCGCGCGCCGCATCCGGTTCCATGCGCGCACCGGCTTCCTGTGCGGTCGCCAACGTCCAGCGCATTGCGTCTTCTTCGTTCACGCGCGCCAGTTCTACAACGCCGCAATGCTCGCCCAGCGTTTCGCGCAATCGCTCGAAGCGATTCTTGTCGTCCATCTCCATGCGGCGGTTGTCTGAAGGTATGCGCAGAAAATCGGCAACAAAAATCAGCAGCGCCTGGGGATTCGGCGAACGGAAATAGCGATCGAGTGCTGCGAATTCTTCCTTCTTGGCGCCGCGCGTGTAGAGCTGCCGCACGTTGCGAATAAAGATCACCTGAAACGGTGACATGAGCGACGGCGTCTGCGCGCGATCGAGTATTTCAAAAATCGAAGTGCCATTTAGATCCATGTCTGAAAGACAAAAATCTTTCAGATCGGGCGGCACAAAGCCTTTAAGCACCGCGGCACGGCAGCGGTCCAGAAGAAAAACTTCGTCGCCGGCGAGCACATAACCCGGCTGCAGCGGGCCCGTTCCCGCGGCCGCCGCCTCAATTTCGCCGACAAAACGGCTGACCGCAGAAAAACCGGCGCCCCATCGTCCGGCCGTCATCGCAACACTCTCCCTAGAGATGCGAATTGGTCGATGATTTGGCTTTCGCCTTGGAGGGTGAGCATCATGCGGTTCCAGAATACCTTCCCAGGCCGCACGAATCCAGTCTCTGCGCATACAGTGGGGCCCGAAGCGCATCTCCCCGTGCACTCAACGTTTTCCCATTCTAAAATCAGCGGCGCAAGACAAAAGCGCCGAAGAAGCCCAGGCTTCTCCGGCGCTCGATGATTGAGTATCAGGTTTAGAAGTCGTACCGCAAGCTAAACTGCATGCGACGCGGTTGTGTGAGCAGCGTAGTCGCGATACCCAGGTTTCCTCCCGTCAGTCCCGAACCGATCGACGCAGGATCAAAGCGCACCGTGTTGGTTACGTTGTAAGTTTCCCACGCAAACTTGAGCGCGCCGAACTCACCCATTTTCCAGCTCTTGGCTACGCCCGAATCTACGTCGAAATAGCCATCGCCACGCAGGTTGTTGCGCTCGCCGGCTTCGCCCGGGTAAGGCAGGCGCACGTTTCCACCATTGCAGCCGCCGCAGGAAATTCCATTGTTGATGGCGGTCGGATTGTCGAAGAACTGCGGATTTCCATTCTGATCGAAGTGACGCCGCAGCTTCAGCGGCCCGTTTACCACGCCGTAGCTTTCAATCTGCCAGTTCGTCGACCATCCAGGTTCAAATAGAGAGTAGGGCAACCCGCTCGAAACGCGCGTGATCCCAGACCATTGCCATCCGCCGACGATCGCATCCAGCACACGATTCGAGCTGCCAAGCAAGGCCTTGCCGCGGCCGAACGGAAGCTGATAGACCCAGTCGACTGTGACCAGGTGCTTGGTGTCGAAGTCCGAATTGCCGCGATTCAGGTATGGTTTCCAGGTGTTGAGAATATCGCTGAACGAGCCTGTGGCCCAGCCACCGGCGCGCTCGGCGTCGGAACCCATGTCGATGGAGTGCGAGTAGGTATAGCTCACGTCCATGCGCAGGCCGTGACTGCCGGGATGCCGCAGTGTGATCTGCCCAGCGTTGTAGTAGCTCATGCCGATCGAGTCAAGCGAATAGAGCGACGAGAACTGGTCCTGCCAGAAGTGGGGCTGCCAGCCGCTGGGCGAATAGTAGCCATAGAAGTCGATGTCGGCCAACGCAGAGGTAGCTCCATACTGTGACCGGTAGGGAGCCCATTCATTGGTGTAGATTGCCTGGGTCGCGCTTTCTCCCGCGTAATCGTAACCGGCCATGAACGGGAAGACATTCTCAAAATAGGGAATGGCGGAAACGGACGCGCTGGAACTGCCTCCATTGGCGTCCACATCGCGGGAGAGCTGCGTGCCCGCGGCGAAGTAATCGCCACCACCATTAGGGTCGACGTAGTCGACTGGCTCGGCCAAGTCCAGGCTTTGCATCAAATGGCGGCCCAGGCGACCGACATACGAAGTTTCCAGCGTGAATCCGCCCGGAAGTTCGCGCTGCACCGACGCGTCAAAGGACTCCGAATACGGAGTTTTGATGTGGTTATCGAGCCCCCAGGTAATGGCGAAGTTATCGACTGGTGCTGTAAACGGATAAACCTGGGTCGCGGGAGAACCGCCGTTATTGATGGCGGGAAGGGTGTTGCGGCCAAGGAAACGCGGCGAAGGTGTGTGATTGGAATCGCCTTCGATGCCATAGACGCCCGCCGGGTCGGTGACCGAAGAACTGATTCCGAAAGAACCATTCTGATCGAAGGTGTTGATTAACGCTTCGCCGTAATGGTCGTAGTAGATTCCAGCGCCCACACGAATTGAAGTCTTGCCATCGGGAGAATAGGCCGCAGCAAAACGAGGAGCCAGGTTGTCTTTCGATTTAGGCCAGAACCCTGGCGCGTTGTAGTAATGGCCCGCCGGCGAGAATTGAAGGTCGGGCTCGTAAATCTGTCCCTGCTGAGCCGCCGCTTCGCGCTGCTTGTACCAGGCATCGGTGTCGATGGTAGGAGCCACTTGTTGTCCCTTCGTCTCCCATGGAGTCTGCAGAATCGTGTGGCGCAGGCCGAAGGTCAAAATCAGATTCGGCGTCGCGTGCCAGGCATCTTGCACGTACCATTCGAACTCGTTGGCGCTGAAATGGCGCTGCAGGTAAGCTCCATCGGCAAGCAGCGTTCCAGAGCTCGAGCTGTCGACGTGATAGTTGTACGAGTTGGTGAGCGAAGGCACAGTACCGACGAGGTTGGCGAATGCAATCTCATAGGAGTTGGCAAAACCGGACGGAATCAGGGAGTTTCCGGAGCCATCGGTCGGACCTGGCGTGCTGCCTCCGAGCCAATAAGGATTGGTACTGGCTCCTTGCCAGGTGGTGCCATCGGAATTGTGGTTCTGGTGAATGAGGCGCCAGTTTCCGCCGACTTGAAGCGTGTGCTTGCCGAGGGTCCAGTTGAGGTTGTCGATCAGGTTATTCACGGGAACGCTGGTGATGGTTGTCCGGGTCTCCGATGTTGGCGTTGTCAGGAAGCGGAAGTCCACGAAGTCCCCGACCCCGGGGCCAACATTCGCGAAGCCTTGCCGGATGTACCCGTAGCGAATGTCGTTGATAAGGTTCGTTCGGATGGACCAGGTTTCACCGGCGGTGATGCCTTTGCTGTTGTCCTCGGTAACGTACGACGGTCCTTGTCCGGGAAACTGCTCCGGTTGATCGGTGATGTCTTTTTGCAGGTTGCCGCGGACGAAGATACGGTGCCTGTCGCTGGGAACGTAGTCGAGCCGCCCGATGGAGGTGTTGAGGCGGACCGGATTGGGCGAAGCGAACGAGTACGAGCCCTCGTTGATGCCGTCGCCTTCCAGACTTCCATTGGCCAAGGGCATCGAGTTCAGATAGCCCAGCGCATTGGGATTGGGGCCCGGAGGAAGAGGATAAGCGCCTGTGTTGCAAATCTGGCATCCGGAATCGAGAGCCGTCACCTGTGCCGCTGAAATGACCTGTGGGTTGCCCGAGGCGTCAAAATAGCCGAGGTTTCCTGCCGCGTAAGACGACGTGGCCACAGTCTGGATATTCTGATAGTCTTCCGCGAGTCGGCTGCCCTCGTAGTTGCCGAAGAAGAAGAGCTTGTCCTTCTTGATCGGCCCGTTCACTTGTGCGCCGAAAATATTTCGCAAGACCTTGGTAGGTATATTCGGCAGTCCCTCATTGGCCTGGGCCTGCTTGTTAAACCAGTTGTTGGCGGCTGTAAACGGCGGCCGGTAGTATTCATATGCCGCGCCGTGAAACTTGTTGGTGCCCGATTTGGTGATCATGCTGATCTGCGCGCCGGAAGAACGGCCCGCGTCGGCGTTGGCATCGCCAGTTGTAACGCGGAACTCTTCGATTGAGTCCTGGGTTTCGCGCAGAACTCCATTGAACGCGTAGCCGTTCACCTGGTCATTGTCATCCACGCCGTCGATAGTCACGTTGCCCTGGTCCGAGCGGCCGCCATTCACGGCGCCGCTGCGGCTATCGCCCTGGTTGGGCAGATAGAGCACGCCCGGTTGCAGCGACAGCAGGTCGGGCACGTTACGGGTTTCGCTCGGCAGCGCCTGGATCAATTCGTTATCGGCCGAACTTCCCAGAGAGGCATCGGTAGTGTTCAGAGTCTGCGCAGCGCCCGACACATCGACCTCGACCGTCGTAGCCTGTACAGACAATGCGAAGTCGATTGTCGCCGGCTGATCCACCAGCAGCTCTGCAGTCTTTGTCTGGTCGGCGAAGCCCATCGCCGAAGCCGTAATCGAATAGTGAGCAGGCGCAACCTGGAGGAACACATACTCGCCCGCTGCGTTCGCGGTGGCGGTCGATGTTTGCCCGTTCGCTTTATCGGTGATCGAGACCTTCGCTCCCGGCACGAGTGCGCCTTTTGGGTCCTTGATGATGCCGCGCAGCGAAGTGTTGGCGTTTTGAGCTACGGCAAGGACGGCGGTGGAAAGGATACCAACAAGTATCCATCCCTTCAGAGAATGTCTCACGGCGTTGCCTCCAGAAGTTGCTGTTTGTGCTTTCTTGTTTTTGTTATTGTGTCGACGCGGCAGGTACAGGTGCCAGAAGCGCCGATCTTGCTTTACGAAAAAGATCTATCGTGGGAATGCGGTTGACGCAAAGTTCAGAACGTCTGGTTCCCTTGGTTTCTCGGGAACGGCTAAAGGGGATACCGTCCTTGAAGTGACTTCTATTTTGTTCGATATTGACACAAGATTCAACAAGAATCTCACTTCGGCCTCCTTAAAGCGCCAATTCTAGGTTGAGCTCTGTTGCTCGCGAGGTTACTGCTGCTGCTGCATTTGTTGCAAATCGACAAACGGTATGTTGACTTTCGGAAGCTGCTGCGCGCGTTCCACCAGCACGCTCCAATCGTCGGGAATGGGGAGTTTGCGATCGAGAGCGGGCGGTTCGGCGCTGGCATCAACATGCACGGCCACGTAGAGCTCGCTTTCTGTACTTCCTCGATAAATTCCGTGCGTCGGCGGCACATCGGCATAATCGCGACCCACAGCGGTGCGGATATGCCGATGATGCGCGACCAGGTTATTGGTCGGATCGAAGCCGACCCATCCCAGATGAGGCAGCAACACATCCACCCAGGCATGCGTGGCGTCGGGTGTGGAGCGATCGTGATCTTCGCGGCTGCGATATAGGTAGCCCGAGACGTAACGCGCGGGAATCCGCACGTGCCGAAGGAGCGCGATCATAGTGTGCGCGAAGTCCTGGCAAACGCCCTTGCCGCTTACAATGGCTTCGTCAATCGGAGAGTCGACGCGCGTCGATCGCGGCTCGTATTCGAAGTATTCATAGAGTCTTGTATTCAATTCATGTACCAGCATCAGAGGATCGTCGCGGCGGGTAACGCCCATCTGCGAAGCAAGCAGGGTCAATGCCGGCGTTTCCACAGCAAAGGCGCTGGGCAGCAACATCTCCCAGTAGTCCCCCGTGGCAATCATGCTGTCGAGCGCCTGCCAGGCATCGGGAGCCAGGAACGATGGCACATCGGGCAGGACCTGTTGCTCCACCACCGATTCGGCAACGATCACCAGCTGATTGTGCTCGCCGGGGATATCGAAATGCTGCACGTTGTTGCCCTGGTGATCGCGATAACTGAACACACGGCAACGAGGGCTTACGGAAAGCGAAAATGTGAGGCAATGTTGATTGGCGTCGGAGCGCGGACGTACGCGCGTCTCCATGATGCTCTCGGTGATTGGTTGCGAGTAGCGAAAGCGCGTCAGGTGCCGGATTGAATAAAAATTCATGCCAATTCCCAGGAGCTTACGTTGGGCCGCCCCTACGAGGCGAGCGCCGATTGAATCGAGTAATGCACATAATAGCGGTAAATCAGGTCGTGAATGCGCAAGCATTGCTCACGAATCGTGTGCAGAAACGCGCCCGTATCACCGGCGACGATCTCCGCAATGCTTGAGAAGACGAGTTGCGCGTGGAGACGTCCGATCATCGAGGTCAGTTCTTCCGGCGGTCGCCGCCCACCCGTGCGCTGAATAGATTCGATTGCGTGCCGAATGCCGTCGACGCTGTAACGTATGGCGTGCGGAAAGTCGCGATTCAGAAGGAGGAATTCGAGTATGCGGTCGGGAGAAAGATCGGCGGTATAGACCTGGCAATACGCTTCAAACGAAGTGCAGCAGCGCAAAAGCCCCACGAGCTCAAGATACTGGTAGCCCGAATCGCGATCCGGCCCGTGAAACAATTCCGGCTGATAAACTTCAAGCAGCGTAGCTGTGGCATAGGCGCGCTCTAAATAGCGGCCCAGCCGAATGAACTGCCAGCCCTGCCCGTGAATCATGGTCGTGTCGCTGACACCCTTGAACAGATGAATGCCGTCCACCACCGCGGCGAGAGAATCATTTATGTTGGAACGGAACTGCGCCTGCGCATGCGGCGAGTGCATTTGGTGAAACAGCCGATTGAGCCGCTGCCACTGCTCGCTTGAGATTTCTTCCCGCACCTGGCGCGCGTTCTCGCGAGCTCCATTCACGCAGAAAGTCACAGAGGCACGGTTCACGCTATCGAAGACCAGCTTGCGCGCCATCGCTTCAAGATCTCCGTTCCATTCCATTTCGAGCGGCTTGCCCAGCACTTCCATCATGCGCTGCCAGCGTGTTTCTGCGCTCGTATTACTGGTATCGAGCATCAAGCTCATCGTCACGTCGAGTTGTCGCACAGTATTCTCCGCCCGCTCCAGATAGCGGCTCATCCAATAAAGACTGTCGGCAACGCGCGATAACATCCTGCCCTTTCTCCTCTCTGATTGTTACGGCGTCCAGACGTATGCAGAGTTCTGCCCCTATTCCAACACCCAGGTGTCCTTGCTGCCTCCCCCTTGCGACGAGTTGACGACTAACGAGCCTTTCTCGAGGGCTACACGCGTTAAACCGCCAGGCACAATGTTGACCTTGTCGCCAAAAAGTACATACGGCCGCAGATCCACATGGCGGGGTTCCAGCCTATTTCCGATGAGACACGGAGCGCGCGAAAAATCGAGCGTTGGCTGCGCAATGTAATTGCGTGGATTGGCTTCGATCTGGCGCGCAAACTCTTCGCGTTGCCGCGCGGTCGACTGCGGCCCGATAAGCATGCCGTATCCGCCGCTTTCGCCAACTGCTTTCACCACGAGCTTGTCAAGGTTCTCGATCACGTGCTGCCTTTGCTTAGGATCGTTCAGCAAAAAGGTCTTCACGTTGGGCAGAATGGGATCTTCGTTCAGGTAATACTTGATGATGTCGGGTACGTAGGCATAGAGCGCCTTGTCGTCTGCTAGCCCGGTGCCGAATGCGTTCGTCACTGTGACATTGCCGGCACGATATGCGTTGAACAGGCCCGCGCAGCCAAGCGAAGAATCACTGCGGAAGATGAGCGGATCGCTGAAGTCGTCGTCGACTCGCCGGTAGATCACGTCAACGCGCTTCAGCCCGTCGGTGGTGCGCATGTAAACAATGTTGTCGTGCGTGACGAGATCTCGCCCCTCCACCAGGTCAATCCCCATTTGCCTCGCGAGATACGTGTGCTCGAAGTAGGCGGAATTAAACACGCCCGGCGTCAGCAGGACGATATTGGGCTCCGGTCGCCCCTCAGGCGCCAGCGAACGCAGTGTAGCCAGCAGCAGTTGCGGATAGTGTTCAATCGGCTGTACGCCGTAGCTCTGAAACAGAAGTGGAAACGTCCGCTTCATAACCCTGCGATTCGTGAGCATGTAACTCACACCCGAAGGCACGCGCAGGTTATCTTCGAGAACGACAAACTCGCCCGTATTCAGCCGAAGCAGATCGCTTCCAACAACCGCAATGTAAACGTTACGCGGCACCTGCAATCCGCGCATCTGCCACCGGTAGTGCTTGCAGCTATAGATAAGCTCGCGTGGAATTACGCCGTCGTTCAGGATCTTGGCGTCCGAATAAACATCGCGCAAAAAGTGATTCAGCGCCGTAATCCGCTGCGTAAGACCGCGCTCAATCCGGTCCCACTCTGCAGCCGTCACCAGCCGCGGAAGCAGATCGTAAGGAAAAAT
>PLTV01000058.1 GCA_003164635.1 Acidobacteriaceae bacterium | reverse complement strand
TCCTTTGCTTTCTAGAATCTGCAATTAACTCCTTTGGAATCTAATTTTTAGAGCGAACGGTCCCCTCTTTCTATCTGATTCTAGGATACTTCTTTACAGAAATACCCTTTTTTTTCTTTTTTCTTTTCCAGGTTTTCTGCTACACCCGGTCAATAGCCGGCCAGTCGGGCAGGACTATTTCGTTGGAGCTTCCGGGGCGGCGCTTTGCGAGGCGCTCTGAGCCGCCTCGCGTGCAAGTTTCTCGGCTTTTTTGCGGTTGTGGTGGCGCACCATGTCGGGCCAGAACTCGATGACCTCGGCGCCGACAATTCCTTCTGCCGAGACTGTGAGGCCATCGGTGATGGTGTCGCTCACGGTTCGCTCCGAGACCGGATAGTAGATGCGCGCTATGGCGGAGCCGATCAGGTTGCCACCGACGTTGGCGTAATTCGGACCCCAGCGGCCGTTGTCGCGCTTGCACCAAACCGTACTCGCGGCAGCCCAGAGGAATCGCTTCTTCGCGCTGCCGGTGCCCTTTTGATAGTAGCGTGGGTCTTCTTTCAGCAGCACCGGCAAGACCGCATTCCCAAAGAAATTGCCGATAAACGCGTCTGAATACGCTCCGGCGAATCGCCTGCCGTAGCCTTTCAGGCCTTGGTGCCATTCGGGGTAGCTATCGTCGGCCTGGCCGATGCCGGATACGACCGCGGCAAGCATGAAGGGCCACGGGTCCGTTTCGCTCCTGAAGAAGAGGCGGAACTTTTGCCCCGGCGAAAGAGGCAGCGCATTTTGATTCTGCGTGGTGTTGAACGTGGCCATTACGCCCATGACTCTCTGCTTTTCCTGGGCTTTCAGTTGCTCCTCGGCTTGTGCGCGCTTCTGCTTGTCGGCATCTGCGTCGGGCGCGGGAGCCTGCGCGCTGGAACTGCTTTGCGAAGAGGGTGCGAGTGTGGGTGCGGCCTGAATCGAAGACTGGATCCCATCGGCAAGGGGCTGCGGCGCGTCGGGAAGAGCGGAAGCCAAAGACACCTGCTCGCCGGATGCCAGCTGCTGCGAGGAAAGACAAGCGGGGACCACGAGCAGCGCGCCAAGCACGCAAAGGGAACTGCAATTTGAACGAAAGGCCAAAGGCATCACTCACCAGGGGTAAATTCGGCGTCCCCCGGCCTGGGTTGTACAAGGCAAGCCGGCCGCGCATTCGAGGCAATTTTGAGCCGGCGTCGAATCGTGTAGGAGCAGCCTTAAGGGTAAATTACCGGAACCCGCGTTGCCCGAGGGCGATTCGCGAGGGCCGATTACATCGCGCGCATATCGAAGGACACTGTTTAGACGCGGTAGGCAGCCTTGCGGACACAGATATTCCGCAATTGGGGACGGCGGTTGATTCCCGCTGGTTTGCGGACCGCCAATTCCCCAGCGAAATCGCCCGAATTATGCGGCGAAATCGATGAAACCGCGTTGCGGATCGGTGGAAATGAGTTTGACGGTGACTTTATCGCCGACATCGAGGCCTTTTCCGCCCTGGACCAGCTTTCCATCGACGTGCGGATCGAGGGTGCGAACAAAGGTTCCGTAGTTGTTGACGCCGGTGACAACGGCCGGGAAACTCTGTCCGATGCGGGGGCGGAGGACAACCGCGGCAATGCGTTTTGCCATTTCGCGCTCGACTTTGCGGGCGTTGTCTTCCATCAACGTGCAGTGGGTAGCGATATCGTTCAGATCGTTTTCCGAGTATGGCTGCGAACCCTTGGCGAACAAGGCTTTGAGCAGCCGCTGCGTGACCATGTCGGGGAAGCGGCGGTTGGGCGCGGTGGAGTGGGTATAGTCCTGAACGGCGAGGCCGAAGTGGCCAGGTGAGGGTTCGTTGGGCTTGACGAGGACATATTCGCCGGGGCCCATGAGCTTGACGACCGCGAGTGAAAGATCGGGGAAATGGAGCGGATCCTTCTGCCTTTGGGCGAGAAGGAAATCGTTGAGGGCTTTCGAGTCGGGCTCGACAGGCAGGGTTGTGCCCAGGCCCTTTGCGACTTCAACGATGCGGTCCCAGCGCTTGGGTGTGCGCACGATGCGGCGGATAGAAGCGACTTTAGCGTCCTCAAAGGTGCGCGCAATGACGCCGTTGGCGGCGACCATGAACTCCTCGATGAGGCTGGTGGCGCGATTCTTCTCGAGACGCTTGATGTCGACGGCGTTTGTACCTTGCATGACGGGCTGCGTCTCGACAGTCTCAAGATCGAGTGCGCCATGCTGGAAGCGGCAGCCCAGCATACGCTGCGCGGCCTGATCCTGGAGCTTGAGTTGCGCGGCCAGGTCTGCGCTTGCCGCCACCTTGGCCGGCGCGGGTCCCGAGCCTTCAAGCCAGGCGCCGACGCTGTTGTAGGCGAGTTGCGCGCGGTTGCGCACGAGGGCGCGATAGGCCTTGCCGTCTGAAGAGGCGCCCGTGGAGTCGACGCAGAACTCGATCACAAGCGCGACGCGGTCCTGGTTTTCGTTGAGCGAGGTAATGCCTTCAGAGAGTGTCGCCGGCAGCATGGGGAAGACGACGACGCCGGTGTAGACGGAGGTGGTTTCGCTGCGGGCATGACCGTCGAGGACGGTGCCCGGCGCGACGCGGACATCGACATCGGCGACGCCGACGAGCACGCGGATACGGCCATCGGGCAACTGCTCGGCCCACTCGATCTGGTCAAGGTCTTTTGAGGTGTCGTTGTCGATGGAGGACCAGAGGAGGTTGCGCTGGTCCTGCGCCCCCGGCGCGTCGGGGAGTTCGGGATGGGCCTGGATGGAGGCGAGCTGTGCGTCGGCACCGGCGGGGAACTCGGGTTGAAATCCGTGCTCGAGCATGGACGCGTGTGCGGCCGCGGCGAGGTTAAAGGGCGCAGAATGGCTGGATTGCATGAGGGCTGGAAACTCCTTGCATGGGACAAGCAAGGCTACCATGGCGGTCAGAAGGCCGTGGAGACATGCGAGTTTTGCGTTGGTGGAAAGAGGCGGTCTTTTGAAGCCTCCCGGGCGAACATTCTGAAGCAAAATCTACTGCGATGAGGTTGGAGGGATAACGTTCACGCTGAGGAAGACGCTGTGGCTGACGACGGTGTTATCGACGTTGGCGGAGGCTGTGATTTTGATGGTGGCGACGCCGAGGGGCGTGCCAGTGCCATTGACGCCAGCGACGCTGCTGCATCCGACACCGGAGGCGCCGAGGCCGACGAGGAGCAAGAGGAGAATCCACAGGGAGCGGCTGGAGCGATCTGCAAAGATGCGCCTGCGTTTGCCGAAAGGAAGAAGGAAGACACCGAGGACGGCGAGAGCTGTGCCGGAGACGACGCGCGTCCATAACCGCGGCAAATGATTGCTGCGCGCCGCGGTGGTGGTGGTCTGCTGTCCGGGAAGGAAGGTCTGGATAACGAAGGTGACGGTGGTTGGCGGGTTCACGTCTTGAGGGCTGGCGGTGCAGGTGATGTTGTCCTGGGTGGGAACGGCGCAGACGACCTGCACAGCACTCGAGAATCCGCCCTGGCCGGAGATGAGAAAGGAAGCGGAGCCGGAGGCTCCCTGGACGATGTTGAGGTTGGTGGAGGGATCGGAGGGGGAGGGGGAGACGGTGAAGTTGAGGATGTCGAGGGTGAGAAGGTTGGAGGTTTCAGGATCGAAGGAGAAATCCCCGACGTAGTAGGCGGAGAGGACGTCCTGGCCACCGGGGAGGGATTGGGTGGTGAACGTGGCGATGGACGAGTCGCCGATTGAGGCGGAGAGGGCGGAGGTGCCGATGACGGTGGTTCCGTCGTAGAAGATGATGTTGCCGGTGGGGTTCTGTTCACCTGTGGTGGCGGGAATGGCGTTGGGCGTGACGGTTGCGGTGAGGATGAGGGCCTGGCCAGGATTGGACGCGCTGTAGTTGGAAGTGAGCACAACAGTGTCTGGCACGGTGGTTGCGGCGAATAACAACGCCGCAGACGTGCTGGTGAGCCAACTCGTGTCTCCCGAGTAGATTGCAGTGATGGAGTGCGCGATGTTGTCGGCGAGGGCTACGCCGGCGACCGAGGCAGTTCCGGCACTGAGGGTGGCTGTGCCGAGAAGGGTGGTTGCATTGTCGTAGAAGCTGACCGTGCCGGTGAGCGTGTAGGTGGTTCCCGTGACGGTGGTGGTTGGAGCGACGGTTGCGGTGAGGGTTTCAGTGGCTCCGGCAGCAAGGACCGCCGGTGTGGCGGTGAGGGTTGTAGTGGTGGCGCTTTTGGCGGCGGTGAGGGTGACGGAGGCGGAAGTTGAGGTGGCGTAATTGGTATCGCCGCTGTATGTCGCCGCCAAAGCATGTGTTCCCGCGGGGACGCTTGGAATGGTGTAGGAAGCTCCCGTGGAACCGCTGGTGGTGGTGAGCGGAACGACGCCCTGGCTCACCGTATCGAGCAGGAACGTGACCGTGCCTGTGGGCCCGGAGCTGCTGCCTGTTCCAGTTGCTGTGACGGTAGCGTTGACGACAAGCGAGCTTCCGGCTGCGGGCGTGGTCGTGGCGGGTGTCACGGTGGTCGTCGTGGACGCCTTGGCGACAGTTACCGTCACGGCCGGCGACGTCGACGCGGAGTAATTCGTATTGCCCGCGTAGACAGCCTGCAGCGAATGGGTCAAGACCGAGCTCGACGCGGGAATCGTGACCGAGAACGTTGCTGTCGTAACGCCAAGGCTGCTGGTCAACCCGGAGTTGCCGCTCGCAAGTCCATCCACATTCAAAGTAACCACCCCGGCGGGAGCAACGTTCCCTTCGGGAGGGCTCCCCACCGTGAGCGTCACGGTGACAGAAATGGTCTGCCCCGGCGTGACCGACGTAGCGGATGGAACCACTGCCAGGCTTGTGGTGCTGGGCTGAATGTTGATATTGACTGGCGGTGTGGACGATGCCGGAGCGTAGTTGCTGTCGCCGCTGTACGAGGCAAAAACCTGGTTCCCGCCTTGACCGAAGACACCCTCGACCGTGACAGTCGCCACGCCGCTCGAGTTCAGCGCAACCGCAGAGGAAATCGGCTGGGCCTCGGTCCCGTCGACAAACGTCACCGTCCCCGTTGGCGTCGCCCCACCATTCTCCGAAATCACGTTCGCCGTGAGTGTGATGCTGGCAGACGGATTGTACGTATTGTTCTCTTCGGTGGGAGACACGGACATCGTCACCGACGTAGCCGCTGTCCCGGTGGCTTGGGAAATGGCCCAGCGGGTGACGAGTTTTTGCGCGTCAACGACGCCGAGACCGGTGGCGAGATCGAAGCCGGGAACGGCGGTAAAGCCTATGAGGCCATCGGAGGCGCAGCCCGGAGTTCCAGCGGCGCAGGCCAGTTGAGCCGTACCGTAGTCCACGTCGGTGAAGATGCCGGATTGACGGCTAAGCGCATAGAGATGAGGTGCGAGGTTGCCCTGGGGTCCGTTCTTCTGATTAACCAGGGCGGCGATTCCGGCAAAGAGCGCGGTAGCGGCGGCACTGCCTCCACTGCGCACGAGAGTGCAACCAGCTGAAGCCTGAATGCTACTGAAGCAAAAGGCGAGGCCAGGGCTGGCGGCCGTATCGATGGCGGTGGGCAAGGCGAGATCGGGCAAGAGGCGGTTATGGGTGGTTTGAGGCGGGACCTGCAGCTGAGCCTCTGCGGGAATGGGCTGCCATGCGGGTGAAGCGTAGAGCGCGCTGGTTCCACCACCCCCAGCGTAGGCGGGATCGGCGGACGTGAGTGGCGACCAGGCGGCAAGAGCGGCGGGCTGCTGCGCGCGGCCTGCGGCATCGAAGGCTGCTACGCCGACGGCGGTATTCCATGGCGTGGAGGCGAGGGCGTTGACACCATAGCTGACGGAAACGGGAGCGGCATCGCCGGCGAGGCGGCAGGCAGACGGACCACTGTCGCCGGCAGCGGCGACCATGGAGATTCCTTGGGCTGCGGCCTGGCGGTAAAGGGCAGCGTAGAGCGCCTGATGCGCGGGCGAAAGGGAGGCTTCGCAGGAAGAGTAGCCGACGGCGACGGTTGAGGCGAGTTGGCGGTCGACGATGGCGGCGATGGAGAGATCGAGGCCGTCGGTCGCGGCGGTGGTGGCCGCGGGAACGAGGATGAGCTGTGCATCGGGAGCGGCGACGGCAGCCCATGATGCGGCGAGAGTGGCGGCAGCTTGATCGGCGGTGCGGCCGGGATCAGGACCGGCGGGGGCGACCTGGAGCGTGGAGGCGGCGAGGCCAAAGGCAGAGCGGAAGGCGGCGAGATCGGCAGGGTTGAGATTGCTGCGCGCGGCGATGGCGATGGATTGACCTGCACCCTGAATGCCGGCGGTGTGGAGCGAATCGAGATGAAGAAACTGGGTGGCCAGTTGCGGGGTGAGAGCTGGGGTGTCGTGGAGCGAGGCGTGCGCGGCCAGCTCGGAAGGTTTGAGGGCGAGGGGTTCGGGGGTGGTGAGAGCAGGCTCGGCGATTGCCCCGTCGAGAGAGGCCAGACCTTGGATGAGCGGGGCAAGAGCGGAGGGGGCGGAAATGTCGGCGGCGAGAACTATCCGGGTTCCGGCCGGGGTGGAGGAGACGGCGATGCGGGTGTGAAAGGCCTGCTCAATCTGGGCGACGGTTCCGGAAAACTCGATCCAGCCGCGCGAGGCGGGAATGGGAGCGACGTCGAGGCCTTCCGATTGCAGCCATTCCGCGAGGGTAGCGACGTCGGCCGCGGAGTTGGCAAAGGCGGCAGCATACGAAGCCGGAGAAAACCACTGATGATAGAGGGGAGAGCTGGGATCATGGAGGCCTTCGACGGCCGCTGTGAGTGCCGTCTGTTGCGCCGTGGACGAAGACAAGAGCAAGAGGACGCGATCAAGGCGGGCATCGGCGGGCGCG
This sequence comes from Acidobacteriaceae bacterium, assembly GCA_003164635.1. Classification (GTDB taxonomy): domain Bacteria; phylum Acidobacteriota; class Terriglobia; order Terriglobales; family Acidobacteriaceae; genus Telmatobacter. Next base: position 16,684 of record PLTV01000058.1, on the reverse strand, counting down.
GCGGTGAGCGGAGCGGCGGGATGGCGAACTGGCTTGCTGCCGGGAACGAGAACGGGAGCGGAGGTGCGCCAATCGCCGGCGAGACGGGAGATGGGAATATTAGCGGCTGGGGGGGTCGAGGCGGACAATGCCCAGCCTGAAAGAGATGCTCCGAAACTGGCCAATAGGGTGACTGCAAGCGGCAGACCGAAGCTCTTTTTGTATGCCATGTTCCTCTTTTTGGACACGAACCCGATCGAATTTCGGACCTTAGCCGGATGAGGCCGATCGGGGCCTGATCCGGTAAGACCTGGACACAACGGACATAATCCTCAACTGTGAGCCGGCGGACGGAAATTCCGTTCAACGAGTCACGGCGAGGGTAAGGCCTTTGCCTGGCGACAGCAACGATTCCGGAAATGCTTTATCGCCCCGATTGTATAGCGATGAGGGTTGTGCAAGCGGTGGATTACGAAGGTGAAAACACAGGGAAATGCGGAAGAGTCAACACCTGCGGCGGAGCAGACCGGGATTGGGAGACTCGTGCCGCGCTTTGCCACTCATTTCACGACCACCTGCGGTGGGGCAGTATCTCGCTTTCGCTCGCGGGAGGTTCGTGCTTTCCCATTCATTTCACTATGGAACTGTGAAATGAATGGGACACAGGTAGCGTTATTGAATGCCGAGATCGGCGAGGACTTTAGGTTTGGCTTCGTCGACGGCCAGCAGGTTGTGGCAGGCGGCGCAGTCCTGCGTGATGCTGGTTCCGTTTTTGGCGGCGTGATTGCCGTCGTGGCAGCGGAAGCATCCTGGGTAGTTCATGTGGCCGATGTGATTGGGATGAGTTCCCCAGGTCACCTTCATGGAGGGAAAGACGTTCTCGTCGTAGAGAGTGACTAACTGATCGGCGGCGTCCTGGACCTTCTGAGCGTTCGAAGTGAGGACTTCAGGATGCTGGCTGCGATAGAACGCTTCGAGTTCCCGCGGAATTTTCGACTTCGCTTCGTCCTGCGAGGCGTAGGAGGCTTTGAGCAGCGCGAGGCCCTCTTTGTGTACCCAGGGCAATTCGGGGCTGATGGCGCCTTCGGCCATGGAGCGGTTGAGGGCGTCTTCGGCGGTAACGAAGGTATGAGCGGCGCGGTTGTGGCAGTCGATGCAATCCATGACGCGGCGCTCGCCTGAGGGAACGCTGGAGCCGGCGTCGGGGCTGGCGAAAACAGTGTCGGAGCCGTCGGCGTTTCGCTTCTGAACCCAGGGAATGCTGGTGCGTGTGGAGTCGGTGGCGACGTATTCGATATGGCCGAGGTGAACGCCGTGGATGCCGGTGAGGTGAGAGAGAGAGTCGCGGCCGCCGAGGTGGAGGACGACGACGCTCTGCGTTTCAGTGTTTTTCTCGTCATCGGCAAAGGTGGATTTCACCAGGAGCTTTTCGCCGATGAACCTGGCGGGGGTGTGACAGCCTTCGCAGATGTCGCGCGCCGGACGAAGATTCTGTACGGGCGATTCGATGGGGGTCGGATAGCGATTGATGCTGACTTCAATCAGCTGCTTAGTGCCGTTCACCTTGGCTTCAAAATAGGACTTTGCGCCCGAGCCGATGTGGCAGGCGACGCAATCGACGTGCGAGTGCGCGGAGACTTTGTAGGCGGAGTACTCGGGATGCATGACATGGCAGGACTGACCGCAAAACTGCGGCGAATCCATGTAGGCTGCGCCACGATAACTGGCAACGGCAACCACGAGAAGGTTGACGATGGTGGCGACGAGAACGATGTCGAGGCCGTGGCGGAAGATGCGGTCGTTGAGATCAATCCTGGGAAACGCAACGGGAATCTGTCCTGATTTCTGAAGCGTTTTTCGGCGCAGGAAGATTCCGATTGGAATCAGGACGAGACCGGCGATAAAGATTGCCGGAAGAATAAGGAAGAAGATGATGCCGAGGTAAGGGTTGTCATTGGGACGGCCGAAGATTTCAACCAGCCAATAGGCAACCATGGTGACGCCGGAAGCCGTGGTGGCGGCACCGCCCGCAAGACTGATGGGGTTGTTTCCGAAGAAGAGAGCCGGTCTTACCCAGTTCTCCCGAAATTTTTCAAAGAGTGGCACACTGATCTCCCTGCCGCACAGATTGAATTGCCGTAGAGGGCGAAACCGCGTGGGTGAATCGGCCTTGATCCGGAACGAAAAACAGAGAACGATTGGAGGACGTCTCTCGATTTCCGGAATTTCGATTCACGCAGCGTGGTTTCGCCTCGGAGCCTTGCGGCTGTTGAATGTTGCGACGACCCAGGCTTACTTGAGCGAGTGGAAGAAGGTTGAAACTTCCTTGACCTGATCGTCGGTCAAGCCCGAGATTGGCTTCATTTTGCCTTTACCGTTCTTGACGACCGCGGCAACCTGATCGACGGTAAGCTTCTGGATGTCAGGATCGGATGTGGCCTTAATGCCCATCATCTTGGCCATGCCGGCGCTGGGGGTGCCAGTGGCGCCGTGACAGGTGGCGCACTTTGCTTTGTAGGTGGCATCGCCGGCTTGGGCGAAGCTCATGGCGCTGGCCAGACAGAGAGCTGTGGCCAGAACCATCGAGGAACGAATTGACTTTGTCATTTAAGACTCCTTGGTTTGGGTTTTTAGAACACGTACTACTTACCCGGGATCAAACTTTCCCGGATATTTCGGTGAATCAAATTCCGATGTCGTGGCTCATTTCACTCCTCAGAACCGAGGAAATCTTTACTGGTGTTGGAGCCGTGGATGTTGAGGTGACAGGTTGTGCAGGGCTGATGCGGCGCTTGTTTGCCGTGAACAGGCCTGGGCGGTGTCCCCGCAGTTATGGCGGGCGACGGAGAATGACACTGTAGGCAGATGGCGTTGACGTCGGCGCGGTTGAGAAGGCGTGGATTGGTTCCGCCGTGGGGCGTATGGCAGCCGACACAACCTTCGGACTTGACTACGCTGTGTTCGTGGCTCCAGGGCCCCGCGGTTTCGGTGTGGCACTTGACGCAGGCAGCGTTTTGCCGGCTGACGGATTTGAGCGGAGTACGTTCAAAGGCGCCATGCACGTCGTGACAGTCAGAGCATTGGACGAGACCTTCATTGACCTTATGGTGGTAAGGCAGGGCGAGGTTGAACCGGGTATCGTCGTGGCACTGATAACACAGTGTGGGCTGCGATGCCTTGAGCAGGTTGTCGGCTTTGCTTTGATGAATGTCGTGACATCCGAGGCAACTGACGTTGCCATTGGCATGTGCCGAGCGATCGAAATCGGGATGCCTGTCCTGATGACAGTCGAGGCAAAGTCCGTCGACATCGTGGGTGGACGCGGTGGCTGGATTGAAGATCTTCGTTTTGTCTCCGTGGCTGTCGACGTGAGCCTTGCCGGAGCCATGGCAGCTTTCGCATGTGACTCGATCAGTTGGATGCGACGCGGTCAAGCGAGCGTGGGGATTTTCTACGAACCCCTTGACGACCTCTTCATGACAGCCAGCGCACACGTTGGAGCCGGCGACGTTTTCAGCGGAGTTCGGCGTCAACTGGGGTCCGGCGCTTTTTATTGGTTGTAGGGTCTGGGGCAAAGGGGCAGCGAAGGCCGCGGCGCAAAGCACGGCGGCGCTGAGGGTGAGCAGAAAGATTGCACGCAGCCCCGTGAGATTCTTCGGAGCCGCATCCTTTCGCGATTGCATGACTGGCCCATCTCGACGCATGCGAGACACCCGTTGGAAGCAATGCCTGCATTGCGTTTGAGGATGCTGCGCAGATTGGATGCGCCGCGAATCGTTGGAATTGGGTTAGATTCCTACTGTTTTGGCGGCTATCTAGCAAGGCATCAGTTTCGCAAGCAGTGTTCCGTGCGGAGAATCACTTTGTCAGGAGCAGACTACGGCTTCCTTGCCCCGCTAGCGGTGATATTCATCACACCCGCGAGAGGAGGCCGGGCATAGATTGGGTCATCCGGAGCGATGGGCCGCAATGCGAGGGACAGGCGTGGATGGATGGAGGCGCGGCCCTGGGCGGAGTAGGTAAGTCTCAGAGTGAAGTGGGTCTTGGGCGGGACGCCGGGCCAAGAAACTGGAGCCAAGGCACCGACAGGTTGCCGTTGGCGTGCCGATTGCGCCCTGTTTCCAATGCGGAGAGCTTGTGTGCCGGGTCACCTGCGGGCTGGGAAGACCTTCTTCAACGGGCAGCCGAATGAGGAGCGGATTGCGGTATTGAGCGGGCGCGAAGGGTTGCGAGGATCGCCAAGGGAAGGATCAGGCGGCGAGAAATGCGGGCTGGAGCCGCATAGACGTGAGATTCATCACATCCCTACGGTTGCAGGCTCCGACACACTGGGAGGGAACACGAGTTTCCTGAGCAGGGGTTGGTGCCGATTTCGCGCCGCGTTTAGCGTGGGATGGCACCGGAGTTAAAGAAGCGAAGGAGCTTGAGCGGCTTCAGAAGGGGCACGCCCATGCATGGAGCACAAATCGCAGTCGACCCACACATTCGGCAAATGCAGGCAACCCGCCAGGTACCATCCGGCTGCGCGGTGTGCGCAAGCCGACGCCCTGGATGGTTTTGCTCGCTGGGGAGTTCAGTGCTTGCGGATCTAGAGCTGGCGACGAGTACGATTACGTTGCCTGCACAGGCTTCGCTGTTTCATCAGGGAGAAGATGCGCGCTGCCTGTATTTGATTTGCAGCGGATATCTGAAGCTGACGGCCGGGCGCATGGACGACCGGCAAATGATCGTCCGCATCGCGGGGCCGGGTTCGATGCTGGGGCTTTACGCGGTGCTTTCGCACGGGATGTACGAGGTCTCGGCGCAATCGCTGACGAGCGCGCAATTGCGGCCCGTGGAGCGGGACCGATTTCTTGGATTTCTGCGCACGCACAAGGAAGCACAGATGCGGGCAGTGCAATGCATTTGCCAGGAATATCGGTTTGCCTTGCAGGACGCCTGCCGGATTGCACTGGCGGAGACAGTGGCGGCGCGGCTGGCGAGACTGATGATCGAGCTTGGGAATCAGATTGGCGAGCACCTGGACGATGGGTCTTATCGCTTCCCTCTTCTTTTGACGCATGAAGAGATGGCCTCAATGACGTGCACAACGCGGGAGACGGTGACGCGGACGCTGGGGCAGTTCAGGAAAGAGGGTTGGATTTCGATTGAAGATTCGTTAGTGACGGTGCACCAACCCGAGCGACTGCAGACACTTATCTAGTGGTTTCAAAGAAAAACAGGCCGACCGTTCCTGGTGATTTTTCTCAGGGGGGACCAATCCCTTTGCTCTTTTCGATCTCGCGGAGAACAGCTTCCAGAGTCCAACAGCTATCATGGAAGTTGGCGAATTCGAGCCTTCGGATGTGGATTGTCGTCCAGAAAAGACTTGATTGCGCCGGGACTGAGGATTTCATTCGTATGAACCGTTCAATGGTTTGTTTCTTTGTTTTTCTTGTTGTGTGCGGTACTTCGATCGCCCAGAGTGCACCCGCGACGGCGCTTCCTGTTGCAAACAATGTGACATCGGACGAAAGCCCGGCAATTCAGCAGTTTCAAAAGATCGAAGATTCGTGGTCGTCGGCTGTAAATGGGCGCGATCAGTATGGGCTGGAGCTTGTATTGTCTCCGCTGTTTGTGGATGTTTCGGCGACGGGGGACATCACCACGCGGAACCAGCAGGTGGCGTTGGTGATTACAGGCGAGGACAAGACGCTGCACCTGGATCAGCGGGTGATTACGGTGCGTATGCTGGGCGATATTGCGGTGGTGAACGGGACCTATCTTCTGCACCATAAGGTGAACACAAGCGAGGCGAACGAGAAGGGCGTCTTTACGCAGGTTTTTGAGCGCGCACACGGCTCGTGGCTTTGCATCAACTCGCAGCGCACACTTCTGCGCGAGGATTCGAATGCCAAGCAGAAGAAGGCATCGAATGCGGAGATGCCGTTTCACATTCCGCTGTTTTCAAAGAGCGAGAAGGGGCCGCAGTAGGCGGCGCGATTGTTTCGGAGAAATACTTCAATCGTTCGCAGAGGCATGATGGTTGCGCGTGAGAGCAGCGGTGCGCTTTTCGCCCTGAAGGCGAATGGACACGTGTACCAGTGACAGAGCCGCGGGCGTGACGCCGGGGATGCGGCTGGCCTGTCCGATGGTGACGGGGCGGACGCGCTCGAGAATTTCAAGCATTTCGCGGGAGAGCCCGCTGATGGCCTTGTATTCGATCCATTCGGGAATGGAAACCGACTCGGCAGCCTTGAGCTTCTGGATGGATTTTTTCTGCTGATCGAGATAGCCGGCGAATTTGATTTCGGTTTCCACGGCGCGGGCTTCGTTGGCAATCGCCCGGATTGCGACGGAACCCGGATCGGACGATCCGGACGAGACATACGGCGCGAGCGACGTGTTCTCCGCCAGGTTCGCCCGCATCGCCTTCAGCACCGCGTCGATCCCTACTTCAGGGCGCTTGAGTAGCTGGGCCCAGGTCAATCCTTCGACGGCCGGGAGAGCCGCTAGCCCCGCAGCGGCAAGTTGCGAGGCATTTGCCTTCGTCGTAACAAGCAGGTGTTGCAATGCGGCCATGCGGGCTTGTTTCTGCTCGTATTCGGCCCATGCGTTGTCGTCGATCAGACCGAGGCGGCGGCCGTGCGGGGTGAGGCGGCGATCGGCATTGTCGATGCGCAGGTGCAGGCGAAACTCGGCACGCGAAGTGAACATGCGGTAAGGTTCGTTGGTGCCTTTGGAGATTAGATCGTCGATGAGGATGCCGGTGTAGCCTTCGGTGCGGTCAAGCGTGAAGGGCGGCATTCCCTTGAGCGAAAGCGCGGCATTGATACCGGCCATGATTCCCTGACAGGCAGCCTCTTCGTAGCCGCTTGTGCCGTTGATCTGGCCGGCGAGGTAGAGGCCTTGCATGCTTTTGACACGGAGGGTGCGGTCGAGTTCGGTGGCGTCGACGGAGTCGTATTCGATGGCATAGCCGGGGCGCAGCATCTCGGCTTCTTCAAGGCCGGGGATGGAGCGGACGATTTGCCATTGCACTTCCATGGGCAGCGAAGTAGACATGCCATTGACGTAGACCTCGTGGGTATTGAGGCCTTCAGGCTCAAGGAAAAACTGGTGCTGGGTTTTGTCAGGGAACTTGACGATTTTGTCTTCGATGGACGGACAGTAGCGCGGTCCAACTCCCTCGATCACTCCCGAATACATGGGCGATTTATGCAGGTTGGCCCGGATGATCTGGGCGGTCGCATCCGTGGTATAAGTAATATAGCACGGCAATTGGCCGTCGATCCGTTCAAGGATCGAACCTTGCGGATATTTGCCAGATTGTTCCACGTGGAACAATTCATCCTTCCAATAGCTGAAATATGGCACAGGTTCGTCGCCGGGCTGAATCTGCGTCTTGGAAAAATCGATGCTTCGCCGGAGCAGCCGCGGCGGGGTGCCGGTCTTCAGCCGCCCAAGCTCAAGCCCCAGTTCCTTGAGCGAGCCGGACAGGCCCATGGCAGCGCCTTCGCCCGCGCGGCCCCCAGACTGTTGGTTGGCCCCAATGTGCATCAACCCCCGCAAGAATGTTCCAGTCGTTATCACAACCGTTGCGCCGCGGTATTCGACTTCCAATGTCGTCTGGACTCCGCGGACGACGCCGTTCTCGTGCAAAATCGCCGCTACCTGGCCTTGTTTGACATCCAGATTTGGCTCGCGTTCGCAAATCCACTTGAGCCGAAATTGGTAAGCCTTCTTGTCGCACTGCGCGCGCGGCGCCCAGACCGACGGTCCCTTCTTGGTGTTGAGCATCCTAAACTGCAAGCCGGTCATATCGGTTGCCTTGCCCATTTCCCCGCCGAGCGCGTCTATTTCCCGCGCTAGGTGACCCTTGGCCAAGCCGCCGATAGCTGGATTGCAGGACATTTGCCCAATAGTATCCGCGTTGATGGTCAGCAACAATGTTGCTCCCCCCATTCGGGCCGCGGCCAAGGCGGCTTCGACGCCGGCGGGGCCCGCGCCGATCACAATCACATCATATCTTTTTGGATAAGTGAACATCTGCCCCGGAATCACAGAATACGGTAAGCCGCCTCGAACGGTGACGCGCCTGTAGTCTTAGCGAGTTTCCGATCTGGATTCGCTGCCAAATGTTCGCAAATCCGGAACACATTCTCAATATCACCTGAGCCAACGGTGGCGGCAATTTGCTCGACTGTGGAATTCGGATGATCTTTCAAAAAGGCCACAATCTTCAATTGCAAAGCGATAATCGCGTTAGCCGCCTTCTTTCCGGCCTCGACACCAGGCTGGTGATAGGCATTGATATTAACCAATGAAGCGTAAAAGCCAACCGCCCGCTCAAAAAGGGCGATTAGTACGCCAATTGTGAACGCTGAAACGTCCGTTATCGTTATCGAAATAGATTCCCGGCCTTTTTCGTGCAATGCTTGCCTTGTCCCAAGCCAAAATCCCTGCAAAAAATCGCCCGGCGTAACGCCATCTTGCACCATCAGCGGTGCGCCGTGCTGATCGCGCGAAACCGCGATAAAGGTGACAAAGAAGTTGTTTATGCCGTCACGGAGTTGCTGAATGTAGGCGTGCTGGTCGGTCGATCCCTTATTGCCATAGACCGCGATGCCTTGGTTAACTTTCTTGCCGTCTAAATCAAACTCTTTTCCTAGCGATTCCATTACTAATTGCTGCAGGTAGCGGGAAAACAGCTCCAATCGGTCCTTATAGGGCAAAATGACCATATCTTTGGCTCCTTTACCGTTACCGATGTGAAACCAAGCGAGAGCGAGGAGAGCGGCGGGATTGGCGTTAACGTTATTTATGCGCGTGATCTTGTCGCATTCGCGCGCCCCTTCGAGAAAAGCGTCAATGTCGAAACCTTGCAGGGCCATCGGCAATAGGCCCACGTCGGATGTTTCGCTCGTGCGTCCGCCAACCCAGTCCCACATCGGAAACCGCGCCCGCCAGTGATTGGCGGCGGCGAATTTGTCCAGTGCGCTGTCCGCGCCGGTAATGGCCACGGCGTGGCGGCCGAAATCGAGGCCGGCGCGTTGATAGGCGGCGGCGGCTTCCAACATGCCATTGCGTGTTTCCTGTGTGCCGCCGGATTTTGAGATGACGACGCACAATGTTTCGCCAAGATGCCCTGCAAGGCGGGAAAGCACTTTGTCCATGCCGTCGGGATCCGTGTTGTCGAAGAAGTGGACCGCGAGTTTGTCAGTGGCAGGCTGGCTGAGGGCGTGGGCGACGAACTCCGGCCCCAGGGCGGAGCCGCCAATGCCAATGACCAGAAGGTTCTTGAACGGCCCGCGCGCGCCGTGAATCGTGCCCGAATGGACCTGGTGGGCGAAATCCTTGACGGCGCGGATGGCGTCCTCGATCTGCTGACGGATGGCGGGCTGCGGGGCCAGCGCGGGATTGCGGAGCCAGTAATGGCCGACCATGCGTTTCTCGTCGGGATTGGCAATGGCGCCGTGCTCCAAATCGGCCATGTTGGCAAAGGCCCTTGCCATGCGCGGCTCCATGGAGGGGAGGAAATCGTCCGGGAAATCCATGCGGCTGATGTCCAGGGTCAGGCCGAGAGCGGGGTAATGGGAATAGAACTTTTGGTAACGCTCCCACAACGATTCGGGTGTCGTTTGCATCATGCCCACAAGAATAACCGCGAGCGGCCGGAAAGTCGAATTGTGTTGGAAGGGAAATGCAGAAGTCAGAGTGCAGAATGCAGAATAAAGCCGTTGCTTTAACCGGCTCAGACGGATAAATCGCCAAAAGCGACCAACGAAGCCGGTGGCTGGCGGCTGTTGCGCGCAGCGATTTGCTCGGCGCTCCGGTCATTTGCCGGGGGCGGACTTGAGCAACTGCTCCGGGACAAAATCTGAAAGCCCAAAGTGATACTCGGTTCCTCCCACCTCTGGAACATCGCCGGGGCCGGATAAGCCGTTCTCACCAAGGTCAAATTTGGACCCCGCGATATCCTCCGGAGAAAGGGAGAATTCCTACCCTTCGCGCGCGAGGCTTTCGGGGAGGGCGTTCAATTCGGTGTCGGAGCCGTCGGGTTTCCAGAGGACGCGGCCGTCTTCCAGGATGCGGACAATTTTTCCGCGCAACGAGCTGTCCAGTGTTTTCACGCGATCGCCGGATTTCCAGTCCGCGCTTTGGGAGACGGTTTCGACGGCGTCAATCATGGCGTCGCGGTCAATCACGCCGGCGATGTAATGGGCGACGACGGAGGAGATTTCGCGTTTGCGCAGCGGGGGCAGATCGCTGAACAGGGCCAGGGTCAGTTCCCGGCCGATGGTGGCGAAGGTGTTGCCGTTGAAGAACAGGAACGGGGTGTCGTGATGTTGCTGCTTGAGGAAGTCGAGGGTTTCGAGCAGGGTCCGCGGGACGGTTCTTTGAGCTTGCCAGCTTTCTTCGCACGCCTGGTGAGTGTGCGGGTTAAGTCCATGCCGTGCTCGACCTCTTTCGCACGCTCCCCGGTTGATGCCGACGACAGACTGCCAGTCCCAGTTTTGGATAAAAGCGGCCCGGGTTTGAAGCGGTGAACCGATTCCTCCGCCGCCTGACGGATGTCCTCCGCCGTCAGGTGTTGCAACAGGTCCAATCGCAGTTTCATCGCTCATAATCTAGCCATGTGATGGTGTGCGCGCAAGCGCCCCGCCACGGGCGTCGTGCCTGGATTGGATTGTTGCAGTGTCGGCGCTATGCGCCGATGTCGTGAGCCACAGGCTCGACACCACACCAAATTGAGGCGCAACCGGCACAGGTTCATTCTGTTGGCGGGAGTATTGGCATCTCTGAGGAATCGCGCAAGAATAAGTTCCTGACGGGATAAGTTCCAAACGGCAGGGAAGTCCGAGCATTTGCGAAATGAATAATGGAATTAGCTTCCGAGAAGAAGCCTTCCCACCGTGACCACATCCTGCTTGATGCGATTCCGGTTGTCGTCGTTGCCAGGGTGAAACTCCGCTGCGCGAGTTGGACCGTCTTGGCCGGGGTCCACGAAATCCCTCTGCAAGGCTCTCACTGCAAACTCATAGCCCGTGTTCCCGGCAGTTGCCTCCACGCGGAAACCTGCCACCGCCGCTTGCGGGCCGTCCACAAACCCCGTCGTCATAAGCAAAATATCGTAAGCGTCTTTCGGAAGCCGGCGTCCGGTTGGCCCGCCAAAGGCGTTGAGTTTTAGCACGAGCAATGGGCCGATGTCAGCCACGGCGACCTGGCATTCCTGTTCCTTTCCATAAAGGTCCTTGCCCCTGACGGGCACCATTCGGCGGCAGGCCAGTGCCCGATTCAATCCCGGAATCACGCTGGCCACAACATCGTCCACCACACAGGTGCCAGTCATCGAAGGCGGATGTTCGGTAAGAAAATCCAGATAAAGATTCAGGTTGTCAAATCTGCGAACCATGCGGTTGCCTTCTGATTTGAAATCCAGCCCCGCCAAGTCCGTCTTGATTGTCCCATACTGTCCGGCCGATGCGGCCAGCGAGATGCCAAAATCCACGTCCATTGTCACCGCGCCCGGCAAGCCGGCAACATTGCTCCTGGTCAGGTAATGCACGGCCAACCCGCCGACCAGCACGAGATCATCGTGGTATCGCTCCAGTGAACGCCAGGCGGTCAGCAGCACTGCTTGGGCGGACAACAGACTCTGCTTGGGATAATCTCCATACGTGCCGAACTTGCTCATGACCATCCTCCCGCAAAGTCCGGCCAACTTCTCATTTCTTCCGCCTGTTCCTGGCCACGTAATCCAGCCTGCTGGAGATCGAGATAGATCTGCACGTCCGAAACCAGTTCAAATCCGCGCACGGTCTGGGAAGGATGAAACACGCCTTCATCCTTGGGCAGCACGAGTCTTAATCCTCCGCCGCCGGCCGAGACGCGACGGCCCATCAATTTCTCTTTGATGAGCGCCTCGTTGGGAAATTCATTGGTGTAAGCCGTCACCACAACCGGCGTCGTATGGGGATGCCGCAACCAGCCGGCAAACCACTGTGTGAAGACCGGTGGTTGATCAGGCAGGTTGGTTTTCAATTCTTCAGCCAACTCCATCGGATCGGAGAGCGCAACCGAATACTCCTGGGTTTGCGTGCGTCTATACCAATCATCCGCCTTCACCCAGGCATCCAGCAGTGCGCCCGGTTTCGTCACTCGCAGGCCGCCCGTGGTTTCCTCGGCCCATTCGCGCGCCAGCAATTGCTGCCGCACCGCGCTCACCCAGCCGAGACTGACTTGCGCCGACTCCGCCAGCTCCGTGACTTTCCATGAAAGTGGCGGCCCCTGCAACAGCAGCCGCAACACCCGCGCCGCCCGTGGCGCAAAGAGTGACCGCACCTCCCTCTTTTCGCGAAACGGATTTTCCGCCGACCGCGTCTCAATAAAAACATGGTCAAATGACAGATGGGCGTTTCCCGCCAGATCCGCGTACCCGATGCCGGCATCCGTGCAAATCTTGGCCGACTCCTCCGAAATGAACGGAGCCAGCAGCACGCCATAACGCGGCGCATTTCCTGGCAAATGCTTGAGATAACTTTCCAATTGCAGCACTGCCGACCTCACTTCACGCGGTTGGCCGAGCCGTTTCTCCTCCACCACCAACGTCCACTTCCGGTTCCCTGTCCGCACTTGGGCCAATCCATCCACTCTTGTCGGCGAACCAGAAGGAATGCTCGCTTCCCTCTCGAACGAAACCAGCTTCATTGACGGCACGCGACCCAGCAACGCACGCAGCGCTTTCTCGCATTGCCTGGCAAAGTCACTCGATTTCAGTATTTTAGCCATTTTCATCGCATGGTGAAACTGCCATAATTAGTGAAATCAGGCAAGCCCTATTTTCATTTAATATTTGAAAATTCCGTGTTTCGGAAAAGGCTTTTGCGGTTATTGTCTTGTCGTGTTTTCGATGGCCGAACAGTTGGATGGTCTTCCCGCGCTGCAGCAGGTCACCATCCCCGACCTCTGGCAGCAGGAGGCGGTGGCGGCGTTGCGCGACGGCCGGGACGTGGTGGTGCAGGCGCCAACCGGCGCGGGCAAGACCCTGATTTTTGAGTTGTGGTCCAAGCAGGGAAAGAATCGCGGCCAGGCGGTTTATACGGTTCCTACGCGCGCCCTGGCCAATGACAAGCTGGCGGAATGGCGCGCGCGCGGCTGGGAAGTCGGCATCGCCACAGGGGATTTGAGCGAGAATCTCTCCGCGCCGGTCGTCGTGGCCACGCTGGAAACGCAGAAACACCGGCTGATCCGCGGGGACGGCCCGGCGCTGTTGGTGGTCGATGAGTATCAAATGCTGGCGGACCCGGACCGGGGGCTGAATTACGAGCTGGCGCTGGCGCTGGCTCCGCCGCGCACGCAATTGCTGCTGCTCAGTGGAAGTGTGGCCAATCCGCAGCAGGTCGTCGCCTGGCTGGAACGGCTGGGACGCCGCGCCGCTCTCATCCGCCACGAGGAGCGGCCGGTGCCGTTGGAGGAAGTGTATGCCAACAACCTCAGTTACCATTTGCCGTCGGAAATCAAGGGTTATTGGCCGCAATTGGTGGCCAAGGCGCTGGCGGAAGACCTTGGGCCGATTCTCATTTTCGCGCCGCGACGCCAGTCCGCCGAATCGCTCGCGGCCGAGTTGGCCCGCGTTTTGCCCGTGCCCAATCCGTTGGCCCTGAGCGCGGCGCAGAAAAGCCTGGCGGGCGACGCGCTGGCCAAGATGTTGAAGGGCCGCATCGCCTATCATCACAGCGGATTGAGCTACGCGGCGCGGGCCGGCGTGGTCGAGCCGCTGGCCAAGGCGGGCCAGTTGCGCGTAATGGTGGCGACGATGGGACTGGCGGCGGGGATCAATTTTTCCCTGCGCAGCGTGGCGCTGGCGGCGGAATCTTACAAGCGCGACCAGCAGGAACAGCTTTTGCGCGGGGACGAGATTTTGCAGATGTTCGGACGGGCCGGGCGGCGCGGTCTGGACGAAACGGGTTTTATTTTGATCACGGCCAATCAGCTTCGTTTGCTGGACGCGCATCCGTGCCATCTGGCGCGGGGCGGGCTGGTGGATTGGAACGCGCTGCTGGGTTTGATGGCCGCGGTGGCGGATCATGGGGACGATCCGTTCGCGCAGGCGGTGCGCGTGCAAGAGCGGCTTTTCACCACCAAGCCGGTGACCCTGGGCATCGAGCAATCCATGAAGAATCCGGACACGCCGTGCGGTTTGAAAATGGACGCGGAACGGGCGCGCCACGTCCGGCGGCTGGCGCGGCAGATGCGCAACAGCCGCGGGGAATGGCAGGATTATCCGCCGCCAAAGGAGGTTGCGCTGTCCGCAATTTTAGTTTTGACATTCGCCGCCGCGGAGCCGGACGCGCCGCGGCTGCACAGTGTTTTGAGCGAGGCGGCGGCGCTGGAGAAAGTCGGCCCCGGCATATTGTGTGTGTTGAGCGAGGGGGCCGGCGGCAAGGTTCATGGGCGCGCCATCACGGTGGCCGACCGGCTCAACGGCCATCGCGTGCTGCTCAACAAATGGGTGGGGCGGCTGATCCGCTGGACGGGACGGCAGGCGCCGCTGGAGGCGTGGACGGGGAAAATCGTTCCGTTGCTGGAGGAAAAACTGGCGGCGCAAAAGACGCCGCTGGTTCGTATGATTGACGAAGGGGCGCGCATCGTCGCGCATCTGAGCATCGGCGGCCTGACGTTGCGCGTGCCGGTGGACCAGCACGGCGTGGCGTTGTGGAAACCGCCGGAGCGCGAGGTGCTGCCGGCGGATTGCGCGCGATGTTCGCTCGTGCCGGTTTGCCGCGAACTGCCCACCGCGACCGGGGTGGCGTTGTTGTGGCGGCGACTGGGTTTGATCGAAGCCAACGGCGCGCCGACGCGGCGCGGGCGGGTGGCGGGATATTTCTCGCAGGGCGACGGCCTGGCGATGGCGGCGGCCTTGGAGGAGGAAAGTTATCCGGTGGAGGAATTGGTCTATGATCTGGCCAATCTGGATGCCAACCACCGTTTTGCCGGGGAGGACAACCGCTGGGCGGGCCGCCTGGCGCAAGTTTGCCAGGAGACTTACGGCGCGCAAACCATCCCCGGCTATTTGGAGAATGGATGTCCGCCCAAATACGGCGCGGGCGCCGGGCCGGTGGTGGCGGGCGTTCACCGCGATCCGTCCAGCAAGCACGCCTGGGTGACGGACTTGCTCGGCGCGGGAGACGTGGACCGCATCATCATCGAGTGGCGCAGTTTGTTGCGGCGCATCGCGCACGCCCCGGAACTGGATTGGGCGCGATGGAAAAAATTGCAGGAACTGGCGCGCGCCATTTTGCGGGAAACCGAATCGCCCACGCTGACGGAATTGCCCCCGCTGGAATACCATCAAACCCGCCGCATAGACCACCGCCTGCTCTTGCGCCGCCACTGATTGCCCATGTAGCGGCGCTCCATGAGCGTCACACGGATGCGTGTCATATTTCTGGGTTCCCCTCCTAATCCTAATCCTAATCTTAATCCCTTTCGGTGACTCCTCAAGCATGTCGCTAATGATTGGGGATTTGCAAGTCCATCTTCGAGCGGGCGTGCTTTTTGCCCAGGGCCAGTGACAAAGTGTAGCGCGGGCGTCCCGCCTGCGAGTTTTGGCCGCGTCCCGCCGCCAAGCAGGCCAAACATCACCGGGCGGGACGCCCGGCGAACTCGCCGGCGAGGACGCCCGCGCTACTTTGTCAACCGCCCTGGCTTTTTGCCGGAAAAAGAGGTAGGGACGCCGCGCTGCGGCGTCCGGACGGCGCGGCGCGCCGTCCACCCAAGGCAAACGAAGAGTTTTGTCGTGCGCTCTTTCAGCCCAGGGTCGGCCCGATTCCGAGAGCGCCTACCCTGGGTAGCTCCCATCTGGCCGACCAGATCAAGGCGGGCTGGTGGGCCGCCAACAAAAATCGGTTCATCAAACCGGCGGAATGAACCCCGATTGCGTTATTGTTGACGCAAGATGCGCAATTGAAACAGGCCCTTCGCGCCAAAGGATTCGGCGCCTTTTTTGAGCCATGACGAATTGACCAGGGGACGCGAGCCTGTCACCAGTTCTGGTGACTATGAAGCCCACGGCAATGCGGTAAAGTAAGGACGTTGGCAGCGGATTCGACAGCCGCCCGCCAAGCAAAAAATTTTAAGTTTTTTGTCAGTGTGTGCAAAAAGCCGGACCAAAATCCGGCCTTTTTGTTTGTACCACCCGGCGCGATGCTACCTCGGATATTTCACACTCCCAACGCCGCGTGGGGGCACGCGGCCTACAGGACAGGGCTTTACGGCTTGTAGGCCGCGTGTCCCCACGCGGCGGTTTGAAGGTCTTCCCCGTCGGGGGGTGAAATATCCGGGCCACTGATCGGGGGTGGGTTTTCTTTGGCGCGGTGCCGGGCCGGCGGCTCGACATCGGCGCATGGCGCCGATGCCTCAAGATTGGACATTTTGGAGACCCAATCTGCGTGAAACGGGTCCAATTGGATCAGACCGGCAGCGACTTCCAACATGGCGTGGCGATCAGGCAATCCTGAAAGGATTGCAGGCATTCAGCCCAGGGTTGCGACTTGCCGCGCCGTAGCGCAGCGAAGGCGGGGCAACGAGCTACCCTGGGAAGTCGTCATCAAATCGCTATCAATTCTGAAAGAGTTGCATAAAAAGAGGTGTCCGCGTCGTTGTGGATCAAGATGCGCGGGATTGATTCAACTCTTCCAGAGTTGATGATCAACTGCATTGT
>PLTV01000297.1:6581-14899 GCA_003164635.1 Acidobacteriaceae bacterium | reverse complement strand
TCGGTCGACTTCCCTGCCGACTGGCAAGGCCTCGACATCGGCCCCAAGTCCATCGCTGCAATCGAAGACGTCGTCTTAACCGCACGCTCCATCGTCTGGAACGGCCCCGCCGGCGTCTTTGAGTTTCCGCGCTTTGCCGTCGGAACCAACGCCATTGCCCAGGCAGTTGCCGCCAACAAGGCTGCCATCTCCATTATTGGCGGCGGCGATTCGGTGAGCGCCATCAATAAGACCGGCCTCGCCGACCAGATCACCCACATCTCGACGGGTGGGGGCGCGTCGCTGGAATTCCTTGAAGGCAAGAAGTTGCCGGGCGTGGAAGCGCTGACGAATAAGTAACGAAGTTCGTTTGCCTGAGATTTGACGAAGCCGCATCCGGGGGCAGTTGGCCGCCGGGTGCGGCTTTCATGTCTGCCCTGGTTCGCCCGGCCGCTGTCTGCCCTGCTCTTGATCATTCGGTTCAAGAGGTTCCAGGGAAAGGTGTATTTGCCATCGATCTGCAACCAACGTACCGTGCGAGCATCGGTTCGCGTGCAAAACGCTTCAAAGCCATGGATGGATTGTGTTTGGAGAGATTGGATGAAAGAAAGCGGCGCACCTCTTTGGAAAACGGCGGCGGCAGCACTCATCTCGGGATTCGGGATTTCATTGGCGCTGTGTCAATCTCATCCCGAACCTGCACGTAACTCGCCTGAAACATCCTCAGCGGTAGAAGGGGCTGCCCAGTCGGGGAATGGCGCCACCCCGGGCCAACCGACTGCCCCGAAAGCGACGACTCTCGCACGCCTTGCGTCGCTTCCTGAGCCCATACCTGCTTCGCTCACCGAAGGTATTGACGTGGCCGCGCGATCGAAGGCGATCCTGGAACATTTGAGCGAGGTGATTCGCTTCTACCGCATGACGGTGGTGCCGATCCAGAAGTCTGGAGAGCCCAGCGACATGCTGTACGCGGAACAGGCACAGACGATGGCGACCCAGGTGGCGCAATTGGCTTTCCAGTCCGCGCGCGACGAAGCGGCCCTGCTGGCGCGCATCCAGGTGAAGCCAGGCGTCGACACGGGGCCACCGCCCGAAGGAGAAGTCCAGAGGCTTCATGCCGCGCAGGTGGATGTCGCTGCGCGCATTCGAGATTTGCAGGCGCAGGATCAAACCCTTGAAAAGCAGATTGACAGCGCACCCGCCAGAAACCGGGAGGGATTGGAACAGCAAAAGACGGACGTCGATGGCCAATTGGAACTTGCCGAGGCGACATCGGAGGCTCTTGCGAAAGTATCCGGCATTTCGGCGTCGCAGACCAATGGCAGCCTCGAAGAAGATATCAATAGGCTTCAGCACGCTATTCCCGAAGTGATTGACAGTAAGGTCAAGCCAGTTCCCAACACGCTGGAGAGTGTGAATTCCTTGCGCGATGCAGGTGTCACCAGCCAGGCGATCGTTCTATTTCAGTTGCTTTCAACTGAACATGCGATTGACGAGCGCATCCAGGAGAGCCAGGCCCTGCACGCCCAGGCGCTGGAACTGCGTACACCCTTAGTCAAAATATTGCGAGCCACGCTGAATGCCGGCCAGAAGCTGCAAAACGACGCAGCGGCCAAGGAGTCGGCGAATCCGCAGACTCCGAATGCTTCTGCGGCCCGGGAAGAGGCTGCCGACATAAAGTCCACCAAGAAGGGCTTCGATCAGTTGACTGATGCCTTCAAGACAATTTCAGGAGTTTCGGTTCCGATCAGCCAGGAAGTCTTGCTGCTGGAGCAGGCGCAGGGAAATCTCCTTTCCTGGCGTGCGTCATTGGATGCCGAGCGCATCAGGATTTTCCATTCACTCCTCTTACGTGTATTTCTGATTGCCGGTGCATTGGCATTCATTCTCGGCCTCGGTGAAATTTGGCGCCGCGCGACCTCTCGCTATGTACAAGATGTTCGACGCCGCAGACAATTGCTGCTCGTTCGCCGGATGGTTGTCGGATTCTTAAGCGGTTTGATCCTGATCCTTGGCTTTGTTACCCAGTTCAGCTCTCTGGCCACCTTTGCCGGATTCATCACCGCCGGCATCGCCGTTGGCTTGCAGACGATTCTTCTCTCGGTCGCGGCCTACTTCTTCATCGTTGGCCGCTATGGGGTTCGTGTGGGCGACCGCATCACCGTGGCAAATGTTACCGGTGACGTGGTGGAAGTGGGCCTGGTGCGCTTCTACATTATGGAGTTGGCCGGAATGGGGACGGAGTTTCATCCCACCGGCCGCATTGCCGTGTTCGCAAACTCTGTCCTGTTTCAAACGGGCACACCCCTCTACAAGCAGATTCCCGGCACGAACTACGCGTGGCATGAGGTGACGGTGAAGCTGAAGCCTGGTAGCGATTACACCTACGCCCTCGATGTGCTTCGCAAAGCTGTTGAACACGTCTATAGCGGGTACAAATCGGAAATCGAAAAGCAACATGCAGAAACGGAAACCTGGATGGATACCGCCATGCCGATTCCAGGAATTCAGACGCGCCTGCAGTTGTCTGACGGTCTGCAATATTCGGTGTTGTATCCCGTTCAAATTTCAACTGCGTCAGTCACCGACGATAAGGTTGTTCAAACATTATTGGAAGTCATTGCCAAAGATTCGGTACTGATGCAACTGATTGACGGCTCCCCTACGGTGCGGGCGGTAATTAAATCGTAATCAGCCGGCGCTGCCTTAGCAGTTGGCGCACGGTTGCTTCGTGTTGAGGGAGTTGGGTTCCCTGGATAAGATGGCGCTATTGGTACGACCATGAACCATGGCGATGTCGTCACGAATGAGATGAACACGGCGAGTCAGCAGGTGGCTGAGCTTGCATTCCGGCACCCGGAGCGCAACGACAGTGTTGATTTCTTGATGGACGCGGTAGAAATCGAAGCTACAGCCTGTCGCGAGGCGATTCGTTGGCAAGTCTCGAATCCGGACTTCCGATTTCGAGCAAATCGTCATTGGCTTCCGAACCCCCCTTCATGAATCGTCGATTCTTGTTTTCTCGCCACTTAAGCCGTGGCCGGAAGCTATGAAGTCCCGGTCAAATCGCTCCGGCAGCTCCGCTTTGACAATCTCCTCGCATCTGCCGGACACAAAATACTCTCGTACGTGACTGCCATCACATCCCGGATCGTGTGACCAACCTCACAATCTTCAACAACACAGATTGCGAGCTGTGATTAGCGACACCTGCGGCCGATCGATGAATGGCCAAAAGGGGTTTTCTTGCTTGATTCACGCTGCGATCCGGAGGTTTCATGAGACGTGACTCCCCAATTTTTCTCGTTGCAATATTGAGTGTCGCCTCGGCACTTGTTCCGAACGCGAACGCGCTTCCAAGCTATGCTCGTCAGACCGGTTTGCCATGCAGCGGCTGCCACACTACAGCGCCGGAGCTCAACAATGCCGGCAGGCAATTCAAACTGTTGGGATACACAGATCGCGCTCAGAACACGAGCATCACCACCGATCCCGGCACGCGCCGTGCATCCTTGAACTTGCTTGAAAATCTTCCTTTGAGTGTGTTTCTCGAAACTTCGATGACGGGTACCAAGGTTCCTCAACCAGGCACGCAGAACTGGAACTTCGAATTTCCTCAGGATGTTTCGCTCTTCCTGGCCGGCGCCTGGGCCACACACGTCGGCAGCTTTCTGCAGATCACCTATGACGCACAAAGCGATCACTTCAGCATCGATAACACGGATATTCGTTACGCCAACAAGACGAAGGTTGGCGGCAAGGAACTCGACTATGGGCTGACGCTGAACAATAATCCGACGCTGGAAGATCTATGGAACGCGACCCCGGCATGGGGCTATCCATTCGTCGCCAATGACGCGGCTCCGGGCCCCTCGGCATCGCCGATTATCAATGGGCTGTTGGCAGCTGACGTGGCGGGACTGGGCGGATACGCGATGTATGACCAGCACGCCTACTTCGCTGGAACCGTCTACCGGTCGGACCATATCGGTGATACGCAGCCGACCACTGGGGCCTGCTGTTCCAATACGATCCGGGGTGTCGCGCCCTACTGGCGTGCTGCATTTCAGCAGACCGGGAGCACAGCAAACCTAGAGATCGGCGCTTACGGCATCCACATGAAATCGACGCCGGGAGCGGTGACGGGGCCTGAGAACAGTTATACGGACTTTGGTCCGGATGTGGATTATGAACGGACTATCGGTAAAGACGTACTCTCCGTGCGCGGCAGCTACGTGCGCGAAAATGCAGCCCTGGTTGCGAGCGCAGTCAATGGGTCTGCAAGTTCGGGCCCGCACCACTTAAACGCGAGCAATGCCAACGTCGAATACCACTTCGGCAATCGGCTCTCGGGTGCTGTGGGATGGTTCCTGACCGACGGCACAAACGATCCTCTTTTATACGCGCCGGCAGCGGTCTCTGGCAGCGCCAATGGCGGAGCGCGAAGCGAAGGCTTTATCAGCAATGTCTCTTACTGGCCGTTCCAAAACCTCGATCTGGCCGTTCAGTACACCAACTACACGCGATTCAATGGCGGGAGCACCGACTATGACGGGTCGGGACGCGCCGCAGGCGATAACAACACGGTTTATTTGCTGGCTCGTTTCGTTTTCTGATGCGGGCGGAATTCCCCATCGGATCCAACCAAACTCACACGAAATCACAATCAGGAGAACCTATGAATCGCATCGCTCTGGCAGCATTCATCTCAACGACTCTTCTTACCCCGGTTGCCTTTGCCGGCACGATTCACGGCAAAGTATCCGGAGTCAAAGGCGAATCCGTCGTCTATGTGGAAGCCGTTGCCGGCAAGAACTTTCCCGCTCCCACACAACACGTCACTATGGACCAGAAGGGCCTGATGTTTGTGCCCCACATCATTGCCATTCAGCAGGGCACAACTGTCGAATTCCTCAACAGCGATAGCGTTGCGCACAACGTGTTCTGGCCTTCGATCAGCGGAAACAAGAAGCTGGGTCATAACCTGGGTACCTGGCCGCAGGGTCAGCGGCAGTCCTTCAAATTCGATAACCCAGGCGTCATTGCACTGTTCTGCAATGTGCATCCGGACATGGCTGGTTACCTGGTCGTGTCTCCCACGCCTTACTTCGCCACGACCGACAAGACCGGCGCATACAAGATTGATAACGTGCCAGACGGCTCCTACACCGTTACCGCCTGGAACGAAGGCGCCAAGAGCAAAACCAATCCTGTGAACGTCGCCGGCGACGCCTCTGCCGACTTCACGCTCAGCAAGTGAACTCAGCGGCTGCACGGTTCCGGTTGATCGCTCTTGTTTCTGCTACCAACCGGGTGAGGTTCAGGAATGCTCGAACGCTTTGTTCGCAAGCAGGTTGACAGGGATTGGCTGAACACCAATTTCCCCTGCATGATGGCCTGTCCGGCGCATACC
This sequence comes from Acidobacteriaceae bacterium, assembly GCA_003164635.1. Classification (GTDB taxonomy): domain Bacteria; phylum Acidobacteriota; class Terriglobia; order Terriglobales; family Acidobacteriaceae; genus Telmatobacter. Next base: position 9,507 of record PLTV01000297.1, on the reverse strand, counting down.
AATGCCGGCCGTTATGTGGCGCTCATCGCCGAGGGGGAGTTTGAAGAAGCCTACCGCACGGCCCGTGAGCCCAATCCCATGGCCAGCATTTGCGGCCGTGTCTGCGCGCATCCCTGCGAGACCGCCTGCCGTCGCGGAGAGATCGACAAGCCCATCGCCATTCGCGCGCTCAAGCGTTTCCTCACCGAGCGCCATGGGCCCGAGTCGCGGCACCCAGTCGATGTCAACGCGGGCCGCACCCAGCCCAGACTTCCCTTCCGCGTAGCTATCGTGGGAGCGGGGCCGGTGGGCTTGTCTGCGGCACACGACCTGGCACTGATGGGTTATGGTGTCACGATTTTCGAAGCATCTCAGGTTGCCGGAGGAATGCTCTACCTCGGCTTGCCGGAGTATCGCTTGTCGCGCGACGTGGTGGAAGCGCAGGTGCGCGAGATTCTTTCCACAGGCGACATTACGCTGAAATTGAATCATGCGGCAGGGCGCGATTTCACGGTCGCCGATCTGCGCCGCGACTTCGATGCCGTCCTGATTGCGGTGGGCGCGCACCGCAGCCGCGACCTCACCATTCCCGGCGTAAATCTCGACGGTGTCTACAGAGGCATCGACTTTCTGCTGAATGTCAATCTCGGCTATCGATTCACGATCGGCAAAAAAGTGCTGGTCATCGGCGGCGGCAACGTTGCCATGGATGTTGCGCGCTCCGCTGCGCGGGAGGTGCTCCGCCAGCACGCCGGCGGCGTGGAACACTTTGAGCCCTCGCAGGACAGCATGGATGCCGTAGCGGCTCGCGAGATGATGGACGTTTCTCTTTCCGCCTTGCGGCTTGGCGCGCAGGAAGTACACCTGGTGTGCCTGGAGAACCGCGCCGAAATGCCTGCGGCGCTCGAAGAGATTGAAGAAGCGGAAGAAGAAGGCATCATTATCCACCCCGGCTTCGGCCCCAAACAGATCATCGGAGAAAATGGCCGCGCCGTGGCGCTTGAAGTGCTCAAGACAAAATCCGTCTTCGACGCCAATCGGCGATTCAGCCCGACATTCTATGAGAACAGTGAGACGCGGCTGGACTGCGACACCATCATCATGGCCATTGGCCAGGCGCCCAATCTTGAGTTTTTAAGCGCAGACGATGGCGTGGATGTCTCGCCTCGCGGCCTGATCGCAGTGAACCCCCAAACGCTGATGACCTCGGCGAGCGGCGTGTTTGCCGGCGGCGACTGCGTCTTCGGACCACGCCTCATTATCGACAGCGTGGCCGATGGCAAGCGTTCTGCGGTGGGCATCGACGAGTTTCTCCGTGGGACACAGCATTCCGACCCGATGGTGGAAGTCGAAGTGCTCGAGCGGCATCGCATGCCTCTTGAGTTGCTCGACCTGGTGCGGCAGCCAATTCCGATGCTGCCTCTGAACCGCCGCACCGGCGTCACGGAAGTTGAGATCGGCTTCGATGAGGAATCGGCTGTAGCCGAGGCGCAACGCTGCCTGCACTGCTGGGTGAATACGGTCTTTGAAGGCAATGCCGCGGATGCAACTTCATGCATTCTTTGCGGCGGGTGCGTCGACGTTTGTCCGGAAAATTGCCTCGAACTTGTCTCCCTCGATCGAATCGCCTTCGACGAACATACAACCAATCAGCTCGCCGAGGTCCGCGACCTGCTCAGTGTGGAACTGGACGACATCCAGGCAGAAGAGCTTGGCTTCATCACCGGCTCCGCCATGCTCAAAGATGAATCGCGCTGCATCCGCTGCGGATTATGCGCGACGCGCTGTCCCGCCGGCACCATCACCATGGAGTCCTACAGTCTTGTCTCCACCGAACCGACCGGCTTGATCTCCGTGGAATCCATCGACCGTCCATTGCGCCCAAGATTGCCACAGGCAAGCATGCTGAAGAGGTAATACATGCCCGACCAGGTACACACGATAGGGAAGACGCTTCCCACAGAGTTTGATCGCAGAGCTTTCTTCACAAAGATAGGCCTCGGGTCGCTGGGTATTGCCGCGGCGGGCACCGTCGTCTTCTCTTACGAATATCTTTCGCCCAATGTCCTCTATGAGCCATCGGCCATTGTGAATGCAGGCCGACCGGAAAGCTACGCGATCAATTCCGTCACCATGGACGTCAACTCGGGAATCTACCTGGTGCGCGCCGACGAGGGTTACTTTGCACTGAACGCCGTGTGCACGCACCTGGGCTGCCTGACGGCATGGAACCAGGACCTTGGTATTATTGCGTGCCCATGCCACGGCAGCAAGTTCAAGAGTACTGGAGAGAAGATTGAAGGCCCAGCACCCAAGCCGTTGCCCTGGCTCAAGACCTGGGTCAGCGATGAAGGAGACCTGATGGTCGACCGTTCCACCGACATTCCGCCACTGCAGTATTTGAGGATTTGAGCATGCCCACAAAGACCGAGGACATTCTAGCCAAAGTGCGTGAAGCCCGGGTGTGGCAATCCGTATTCCGCAGCGGAACCGGAAGCAGTACGCTGCACCGCGCGCTCGCGATCCAGCAGAACATCTTCCTCCATCTGTTCGCGACCAAAGTTCGCAAGCGCATGGTGCGCTTCAGTGCAACCTGGTATCTGGGCACATTGACCTTCGGGACGTTTCTGATCCTGGTGATCACCGGCATTCTGCTAATGCTTTACTACCACCCGTCCGTGCCACAGGCATATGCGGACATGAAGGATCTGCAGTTTGTTGTATCCTCCGGGCTGTTTCTCAGGAATCTGCACCGCTGGTCGGCTCAGTTGATGGTCTTTCTCGTATTCGCGCATATGTTCAAGGTCTTCTATCGCGGCGCTTATCGGACACCGCGCGAGTTCAACTGGGTCATCGGAGTTGTTCTCCTCCTCATAACGCTCCTGCTCAGCTACACGGGATATCTGCTGCCCTGGGACCAACTCGCATTTTGGGCCATCACCGTCGG
>PLTV01000297.1:0-6484 GCA_003164635.1 Acidobacteriaceae bacterium | reverse complement strand
CCACAGTCATCAAGAAGGAGGGCCGATGAGCGATCCGAAAGACTTCGTAGCCGGCATCGACTCAGATCAGCGCCGCTCACCCACGAGAGTTGTCTTCGTTACGCGCCGCACCTCGGCGCAGGTGAGAGTTACTCGGGAAGACCAAGTGCAGACTTTCCCCGAGGTACTGTTCCGCGCGGCTCTGGCCATCGAGCTTCTGGCAATCGCATTGGTCTTGTTCTCGTTGTTTTTCAACGCGCCACTGGAGGGGCTGGCCGATCCAACTCACACGCCGAACCCAGCCAAGGCACCATGGTACTTCCTTGGGCTGCAGGAGCTGCTGCACTACTTCCCACCAGTTGTGGCGGGAGTGCTGGTGCCCACCGTCCTGATTGTTGCCATGATCGTCATTCCATATTTCAACATCAACATTGAGGCCACTGGACTCTTTCTCGTCCACCGCGCCAAACGCCTGCGGATTTTTTATCTCGCGGCCGCAGCGTTGTTGATTTTCCTTCTCGTCTTTCATGTCTACGTTGCCATCGGACCCGCAATCCTAATCGTCGCCGCGATGATGGTGGCTGCCTACAGCACGCCTGCCTCTCCATCGCGCTTTCGCCGGTATCTGGTCTCGAAGCCTTTGGCTTACTGGATCATGACCTGGTATCTCTTTGAGCTCATCGTGCTCACCGCTGTCGGCACGTGGTTCCGCGGCCCGGGTTGGTCCTGGGTTCTGCCCTGGAGGAGTTAAGTGCAACTTATCAGAAAATATCTTTCCTCCGCGTGGCAGGCTCTGTTCGGCGATCCGGTGCGGGCATTCGGCGTTGTCAGTCTCATCCTGTTGCTGGCGCTGGCCATCGCGCCCGCGAAGGAGCACTTCAGTCAGTGGCACAGCTATCAGCGCAAGTACCTCGCCTTGATCCACGACCGCGGCGACGCACCCAGCCTGCGGCGCCGGTTCGTGCCCGGCATCCATCAGACCTGGCTGCCGGAGCTAGGCGTCGTGGACCGCTGCACAACCTGCCACCTGGGGTTGAATGAAGCGAGCCTCGCGGACGTGAGTCAACAGCCCTTTCGAAAGCATCCCGTGGTTCCACACTCGCTGGATGGTTTCGGATGCGTGATCTGTCACGGCGGCCAGGGACAAGCCACCACAGTTGCGGAAGCCCACCATAGCGAGCGGACTGGCGAGGAACCGATCCTGCCCACGCGCTACATTGAGTCAGGCTGCGGGCAGTGCCACCAGAATGCGCTGCCCGGAACGCCACAACTCAATCTTGGAAGGACCATGCTAGGGCGCTACGGCTGCGTCCATTGCCACGCGGTCACTCGACCGGACGGTTCGAAAGTAGAGGCCACAGATCATCCTCCAACGCTTGCGCATATCGCCGACAAGACAACACGTGCGTGGGTTTTCAGCTGGCTCAAGGATCCGCAAGCCTACGCGGCATCGACCACGATGCCAAACTACAAATTGAGTGACGAAGATGCGAGCGACATCTCGGCATACCTGATGAAGAGCAGTATGCCACAGGCAAAAGATACCGCTACGCCGGGCGTTAAGCCCGCAGTGATCGCCGATCCTTCTGCCGGACCCAGCCTTTACGGCGAATCGTTCTGCGCTTCATGTCACGCGGTACAGAACGCGGCAGGCAACTTGGTGGGCGGCGACCTCGGTCCCGAACTGACGCGCATCGGCAACAAAGCGAAACCCGAGTGGCTGACGGCGTGGCTTGAGAATCCGCGCGTCTACGATGCCACGACACCCATGCCGCGCTACCGCTTCACGCCACAGCAGGTTGCCACGCTCGCTACATTTCTACAGGCCAAATCGGACTCCGACTACGGTTCAGGCATCCATCTCGATGCGGCCAGCCCGCAACAAATAGCCCACGGCCGCAAGCTGATCGTCGAACTGGGATGCGCGGCTTGCCACGAGATCAACGGCGTGCAGCGACCGGAGAAGTTTGCACCCGAACTCAGCACTATTGGCAGCAAGCCGCTGGCGCAGATTGTCTTCCTGCCGGGCATGGAGCACACGTTGCCCAACTACATCGTGGCCAAGATTCGTCAGCCGCGCGCCTTCGGATCAAGCGTCAAGATGCCGCAGTTCACATTGACCGCCGCGCAGACAGATGCTTTGGCCACAGCACTGCTCGCGCTCACCGCGCGTGGCCGGGCCATGCCCGACAACCTGCGGGTTGCAGCAGTTCCTGAGACCAACTACCAGCCCGCCGGTCACGCCGGCAAGCTGATTGCGGAACTGGCCTGTCTCAGTTGCCATCGCTTCAACGGCAGGGGCGGCGACATGGCTCCCGATCTTTCCTGGGAAGGCAGCTCCGTGCAGCGGCAATGGCTCACTGACTTTCTGCATAACCCCAATACCCTGCGCCCATCGCTCATTCGGCGCATGCCGCGCTTCAACCTTAACGACAGCGACAATAAGGAACTGACGGACTACATTCTCGCCGTTTACCAGTCACCCGTTATCGATGCGGATCTTGCACCTGTAGCCACAAATCCTCCAGATGCCGTGGAACACGGCAAGCAACTGTTCTATTCCAAATACGCCTGCCAGTCTTGCCACATCGTTGACACCAAGACAGACAAAGGATATGTCGGGCCGACATTGACACAGGTTGGGTCGCGGTTGACCGCAGCGTGGGCCTATGCGTGGCTCAAGAATCCACAAGCGCTGCGGCCTGGGACGACAGAGCCCAATCAGAACATGAGTGACGACGACGCCCGCGCGCTGACAGCCTTCCTGATGGCGCAGAAAGCCCCGGGCGGACGGGGAGCGAAGCAATGATGAGGCGATTCACTGCGAGAATGACATTCGGAACCTCGACGATGCTGGCGCTTCTCACATTTGCCGCACTCCCAGGGTGCAAGCACTCCACGCCCGCGCATTCAGCGCTGAAGGCCACAGCTCAAGGAACGGTGCTTGTCGAGACCAGCGGCGGTCACCAGGTGGGCGTAACGGGGACGGCGCTCAAAGATCCTCTGGTGGTGCAGGTCAACGACGATCATGGGACCGCGGTTCCCGGCGCGCTTGTCGAATTCCACGGCTCTGCGGGAGTCAGCTTCGATCCCGCTGCGGCTCTCACGGATGGCAGCGGACAGGCGACGACCTCCGTCACTCTGGGCGCCATCGCAGCACGATACGATTTGAGCGCTGTAACGCCCGGCAAGGCCGCGCCCGTTTCTCTTGAGATTGTTGAAACGGCGCTCGGCTACCAGGAGCGAGTGGGGTCCATTCTCGCAGACAAGTATTGCAGTCGCTGCCACGATTCTGAGTCGTCTCCGGAGCGGGTTTCAAACTACGACAACCTTGAGGTGAAACCGCATCCGTTCACCGAAGGCAGCACGCTGAACAAGATGAGTGATGCTGATCTTACATCGATCATTTTGCACGGCGGCCCTGCACTGAATCGTTCGGCTTTGATGCCACCGTATGGCAATACTCTGAGCGCAGCGGACGTCAAGGCGCTCATCGCTTACGTTCGCGCGGTCGCAGATCCCCCGTATCAGCCAGCAGGGACAGTTTATGCCCGCAAGTAGAGTTGTGCATGGCGAGACTGCGGATGGTGATTGCTGCGAAAAAAGCCTCTGATGAGAGCGACAGCGTAGCCGGAATTGAATCGGGGTTCTTGGCAATTTCCCCATTATCGCAGGACGCTCAGGAGACAATCAGCCCGAACTAATTGATTCTTTTGCGGTTTCGCTGCGGTGGTCGTGTCTGGAATGAGCAGGACCCCGTCATACCATGTACCCACGTGCCCACAGTGCGAGCACCACGACATTTGAAATCTTTTGGTCTTTTGATCCATGTGATTAGCTGTGGGTATAAATCGGTTCAGGTGCTCCCATAATTGGGCTGCAAAAGCGCCACAGTAAGGACAATTGAACGCCGATGCCTTAAAAGCTGGAAGCACGAATGGGAGGGTCACAAACGGAATTCTGAATGCTTCTATTCCCCTCTGCTAGTTTTGAGTTCGAACATGTCTCCGAAGTGATCAATTGCCATTGACCGAGGGGGACCAACCCTGTGACCAGCACTGGGCCGTTTGCTCCCTTGGGTGAGAGCAACCCTTGGAAACGGGCTGGCGACGTGTCTGAGGGGCCTCGTGGTGCGTGGGTCGCGAATCGGTCAACCCAATCGTGAGCGCACTAGTCCCAGAAGCCCAGTCCCCCAACAGTCCCCATGAATCGGCGTGCAGACTGGCTGACTTGGTAGACGTTGACCGGATTGCATGAATGGTTGCGCTCATGCACGGACAGCAAGTCTTCGCTTGTCGCCGTCGCCACAGTCGTTTGGCAGATTGAGCAGAGTGACTGGTATGAGCCATCAGGATTAGCTCTACGGGGGAAATTCGGCCTGTATTGGTGGACCATGGATGCACCCCTTCCAAAGTCAAGATATTTAGTAATTACCGAAGGTAACTATTACCATAAGTGCGGTCTGAGCAATATTGATCACCTTGAAGGGTTTTTTCTGGCAACTTCGGCAAGTGGTGGTTTTTTAGACCCCACGACACCAAAAGCCCCACCCGGCGGGTTGCCAGATGAGGCTTTTAGGGCCACGCGTGCACTTGCCGCCCGGTTTGCTTCCCTCTAACGATGTGACGCTACGCTACGGCAAGTCGCAGCAGGAGTCTGTTCAAATCTGCTCATTCCGCTGTTGGCTAAGCGACGCCTGCCCTGTGGACGCGAACCTACATCGAAGCGGGCGCATTCTGTACAGGAACCCAGATTGCACCGGGAGGTGTGCAAAATTGAACAGTTAAGATAGATATTTTCTATTTAAGAGTAGAAAAACAGCCCTTTCATTAGCCAAGAGGTTAATGGACTGATAAGGATCACACAATACGCTCCGTGATCTCATTCCCAGCTAACCGCGCAGCACCACGTGGCACTTACAGAAGGGATGGGAAAGATGGAAAGGCAACAAGGGATCTGGCCAACTATCTTGCTGGTGGACGATGACGAGATTGTACGCGACACAATAAAACAAGTCCTAGAGATAAGCGAGTTTCACGTTACGACGGCCAACAACGTCTCCGAAGCAATCCACCTCATCGACACAGAATCTTTCGATGTGCTGATATCTGATTTGCACATGCCGGGAGCGGGAGACGGCTTCACCGTTATCAGCGCGATGCGTCACAAACACCCGAATGCTGTGACCTTGCTTTTTACTGGCTACCCAGCATTGAAGGAAGCCATGGACGCCATCCTTTTGCAAGCCGACGAGATTCTTGTAAAGCCGATGCCCATTCCTGAGATGGTCGCCTTGATCCGCGAGAGATTGGATAAGCGTAGTGCGAGACCGGCCTCCTGCACAGAGCGGGTCGCTACCATCCTGGAGCGCGAGGCCACCACCACGATCACCGAGTGGCTCTGCAGGGTCAAAGAGGACCGTGAGCTGAGTTGCATCGCACTGAACAACGAACAACGTACGGGACATCTCCCTCAGCTCATCCGGGAGCTTGTCTATCGATTACGTGTACCTCGTAGCCTCGGGACTAAGCTGGTCTCCGAAGGTGCAGTCATGCACGGGAAGGTTCGCCGTTCACAGGGCTATTCCATTCCGATGATCATTGAGGAATCGCGAATTTTGCAGGTCAGTATTTTCCACACGTTGCAGACGAACTTGAAGATCGTAGATTTCAGCCTGCTTCTCATTGACGTAATGACCATAGCGGACGAATGTGACTCGCAGCTAAAACAGACAATTGTGAGCTTCTCCGAAAAATCAGGAAGACTTGCGGCATAGGGCACTCATCAAAACCGGCTCTTTGGAACTCGCCTTTGAGAACAACCGCCAAGCACACTGATCATCCGGTTCGGGTTGGCCCGGATGATATGAGTGCCCTGGCTTTCGCACTGAATGAGTCTTTCGATGTCCTGGATCTTCTTTACCTCGATCAGGACGGTGTGACGCCATCCGCTCCCAGAAACGATCAGTCCGTCTGCGCCATTCAGTACCGCACGGCAGACCTTCAGAAATCACCAATCGGTCATTCCGAGCCGATCCCGTCTCGCGTTCAGTTGGGGAGGAATTGCGGATGATTTTCCTTGACGTGAACCTTAAACTGCGCAGTGAAAAACACGATGGTATCCCTCGAACTGAGGCCCGCTGATGCGTTCTCTGCCATCCATTCCCCACATAAAGAACATACAGCCGCTGTTGGAGTACCGGTTCGTGGCCTACGATCAGCACGTGTACGGCAACAGCACACTGAGAGCGAAGCAACAAGGCGAACTCAAAGGTTGTGCAGATGGTCATGAGGACGGAGGCTGCCTCGTGTGGCAGTCTGTGCTCTTATTGTGGGGTTCTGTGGGGTCGGGATTCTACTGCATTTCCGCTAACTTTTTTGTTATCTGGTGGACGCGGTAGGAATCGAACCTACAACCTGTCGGTTAAGAGCCGAATGCTCTGCCAGTTGAGCTACGCGTCTATGCCACCAGAAAAAACCGTGCGGCGACAGGGCTTGCACACGGC
>PLTV01000350.1 GCA_003164635.1 Acidobacteriaceae bacterium | reverse complement strand
CTTTGTGAATTTGCATGGCCGCTTTCGAGAAGCGACTTTGCGCGGAATCATACACCTCGCGTGATGAGTTAGTAATTGTTCTTTTGAATATTGATGAAAGGGTATGGGTTGGCAGTGCCGCGCATGGATAAATTGCACACGTGAGGAGTTATTCAGGGAGCAGAGATTGATTCTCATTCCATGCTTCAACGATGGGGAGTCATTGCGTCGCCCCTACGGGGCGAGTGCGGTGGTGTGCCCGTGTCTGGAGGGTTGTCGTGGAGTTGAGTATCGCGAGAAGCGGGTCCCTCGGCTCGTGTGGGGGAATGTGCTTTTGGGGGAGCTGGGAGAGATGTGCTTTGTTTAAGGTCCGAAGAGCAAATGCAGATCCCTCGGCTCACCACCCCCACGCTGAAGTACGCGTGGGGCCCCGTTCGCTCGGGATGACAGTGCTTGATGGTGGATGATTCGTTCGGGATGATGGTGCTTTATTGGGGGCTGCGCTGGGAGTGATGTGCATTGTTTAAAGTCCGAAGAGCAACCGCAGGTCCCTCGACTCGCTGCGCTCGCTCGGGATGACAGTGCTTGATGGTGGATGATTCGCTCGGGATGACGGTGCTCGAAGGTGGATGATTCGTGCGGGGTGACGGTGCTTTATGGTGAATGGCTCGCTCAAGATTCAAGCAAAAAGGCAAACGGCCCGGGAATCCTTCCTGGGCCGTTTGTGTTTTGAATTGCCTGTGTCGCCGATTGGGTTTTAGTTGGTGTGGGTGGGAACGTAGGCGGCCACGCTGGCGATGCCGATGTTGAATCCGCCTTTGAACGCTTTTACTTTGAAGACCGTGTTTAGAGCGGCGGCAGCGGCGGGGTCGAGATTGACTGCGACGCCGGAGAGCTTGACCAGGCCGTCAACGGGCTTGAGTGGAAGCTCAATGTCGCTGGGCAGAACGAGATCAAAGAGGGGCAGGCGGCCCAGCAACGTTCCATCGACGGTGACCAAGCCACTAATGGCCGGCGCGGAGGCTGTGTCGTCGATGATGAAGCTGGAAAGCGTCACCTTGGTCGATCCTGCTTTGAAGGTGAGCCCGCCGGAGTGCAGAAGCTGGAGCTTCGCCGTATCCAGATCGAGCACGCCGCTCGTAATCGGGAAGCTGACCTTGCCGTCTTCGAGCTCGGTCGGATAGATGGTGCCCGGCGTGACGTCGAGATCGCCGAGTGCGGCGACAAAACCGGCAGAGAGAGCGACGGACGTGTGTCCTGCCTGGTCAACCCGCGAGTTCTGCGCAATGGCGGCGCTGGACGCGACCGTAAGACAGATGGCGACAAGCGGAGTGGCAAGGGAAAGTTTGGGCATGAAACGGTGCATGAGTAACTACCTCCTGATGAGTGGGTTTGGAACACCGGATCGCGGCTCGAGAAGCAGTGGGCGGCGTCCGGCTTTTTGATTAGACATGATGCTCTTGATATGGGATCAAGTACCCAGAGGCCGATTTTTGGGCTTGGGTTGATGTCGTAAATCAATGTGCGTGATTTGTTGATTGCCGTAAAAGCGGGCCGAAGAGCCGCTTGGGATGACAGCGGTTTTTTGAGAGGTGCGCTGGGGGGAGTCCTTTGCATTGTGTAAGGACCGGAGAGCAACCTCAGGTCCCTCGACTCGCTGCGCTCGCTCGGGATGACAGTGCTTTTTTTGACCGATGATGCTTGGAAGGGTCTGTGTTTGGAAACAGCAACGGCCCGGGATTTTTCCCGAGCCGTTGGCGGTGAATCTGTTGGGATTGGACTAAGGCCATCGCGCTGCCGCGAGTGCCATGGCTTCGGCGGTTGCTGCTGCCGGAGCAACTATGGGGTCTGGGGCGCGATGCCCTAGGCCTCAGTCACCTCACGTACGAAACATCTGGAACAATCAATATTCATCAGCTGGATCAACCTCCTTTCCCGTGTAAGCCCAACCTATCGCCAACGCCGGGCGGACGTCAAGTGGGCCCGCGCTGTGGATTGGCGAGGTGCGGTAGACTTGGACCGAATGCGAGTCTTTGGAATCGATTGCGGGACGGAGATCACCGGGTACGGGGTGGTGGAATCGGACGAGCTTGCCCGAAGCCCGCGGCTGATGCTGAAGACGATGGGCGCGATCCGGTTGAAGAAGTCGAACACGACGGCGGAGCGGCTGGCGCAGGTGTTTCAGGAATTGGGCCGCGAGCTGGAATCGTGGACTCCCGACGTGGTGGCAATCGAGGAGGTCTTCTACTCGGTGAATGCGAAGTCGGCATTGAAGCTGGGGCAGGTGCGCGGCGTGGCGCTCCTGGCGGCGGCGACGCGGGGACTGCCGGTGGCAGAGTACGCGCCGCTGAAGATCAAGTCGAGCGTGGTGGGATACGGATTGGCGAAAAAGGAGCAGGTCCAGTTCATGGTGGCGCGATTGCTGGAGTTGAGCGAAACGCCGGAGCCGGCGGATGCGGCCGATGCGCTGGCGATTGCGATTTGCCACATCCACACGGCGCAGACACTGGCTGCCCAGGGGGCTGGGCGATGAGCGCGCGCTGGCTTGCCCTGGCGGTGTACGGGATGGCGATTTCGTCGGCGGCGCAGACGGCGGCGACGGTGCAGATGGACTTTTCGAATCCGGCGCTCAACCCGGCGCATTGGGTTCTGACGCTGACGCCTGATGGGACCGGGCATTTTCGATCGGAGCGAGGGAACGCGCCGGTCGACCCTGCGCAGGGCATTGAGCCGGCGGCCGTGGATCGGGAGATTCGCGTCAATCCGGCATTTGCAGCGCACATTTTTGACATGGCGCGCCACCAGAAGCTGTTTGAAGGCAATTGCGAGAGCCACATGAAGGTGGCATTTCAGGGATGGAAAAAGCTGAGTTACCAGGGGCCTGATGGCTCAGGGTCCTGCACATTCAATTACTCCAAAGACAAGGAGGTGCAGGGAATGGGGGAGTCGCTGGTGGCAGTTGCCGCGGGAATTCTTGAAGGCGCGCGCCTGGAAAGCTTGCTGCAGCACGATCGTCTGGGGCTGGACAAGGAGACCGAATACCTGGAGGAAGCGGCCAAGGATGGGCGGGTTCAGCAGGTTTTGACGATTCGCGAAATCCTAGAGCGCGTTGCCGACGACGAAGGGGTGATGGAACGGGTGAGGAAGCGGGCCCGGGAGCTTTTGGCGCGCGCCCAGTGATTCTGAGGCAAAAAAGCTGAAATTAGAGTAACTTTGCAGGGGAGAACCCTGTCCAATAGGCGGTTGGCAGTTCAAGGGAAGTTTTCGAGAAACGCCTGGAACGATCGGGAGGTGGAAGATGAGCGGAATTGACGGGAGCATGGCGATCTGCGGGAAAGGGATTCGACGCAAGCTGGGGGTCAGTCTGCTCGGATTGGCTGGGTGCGCACTGGGAATGGCTGGGTTGACGCCGACTGTGCGCGCCGACGACACGGGGCAGCCGGCCCGGGCGGTGCGGTTGAGCAGCGTTGATGGCCAGGTGCAGCTTTCGCAGGGCAAGCAGGTGGTGGCCGAGGCGGCTGTTGCCAATACGCCGCTGTTTGAGGGCGCAACTGTAACGACCGCGGACGATGGGCGAGCCGAGATTCAATTTGAAGACGGCAGCGTGGCGCGTCTTTCGCCGAATAGCGCTGTTACGTTGACGACGTTGCGTGGAGCGGGTGCGAGCGCTGAAGCCGTGATTACGCTGAGTGGCGGACTTGGCTACTTTGAGACGCAAGGAAGCGGACAGGCCGGAGCAATCAAGATCCAGTTTGCGGATAGCCTGGTGTCTGCCAGCGGGTTCACCGTTATGCGGATCAACCTGGATACACCTCCGGGGGAGCTGGCGGTTTTCTCGGGAAACGCTCACCTGGAGCGCGGCAACGCGTTGACGGTCGATCTGCACGGCGGGGAAAGTGTTGCGCTCAACAGCCAGGACTCGACACGCTACACGCTGAAGGAAGCCATTGATCCCGATTCCTGGGACTCGTGGAACTCGGACCGCGATCAGGCATTGACGTCGGAAGCTGCGGACAAGACGGGCGCGACGAAGGATTATGCCGATAGTGGAAATCCGGCGTGGAACGATTTGGACGCGAACGGGAATTGGTATAACGTGCCGGGACAGGGAAATGTGTGGTCGCCGTACGAAGCTTCAAGTTCGAGTTTCGATCCTTACGGCTATGGCAACTGGGGATACTCACCCGGCTTTGGCTACACCTGGATTTCGGGATACTCGTGGGGCTACATGCCTTACCAATGCGGGGCGTGGAACTTCTACGACAGCTTTGGCTGGGGATGGGCTCCGGGTATGGGCGGATGCAGTCCGTGGTGGAACGGCGGCGGATATCTAGGCCCGAACATTGGAATCGGCTATGGCGGCTATCGTCCGCCACTGCGTCCGCATCCGCCGCGCCGTCCGTTTGGCGGAGTGGGATTGATTGCGGTTGGCCGGCGTCCAATGCCGATGATTAAGGGAAGCCTGCCTGCGCGGGATCGCGGAGGGGTGGTAGTGATTGCCGGCCATGCGGTTGCGCCGCTGCATCCGGTGGGCGCGCGACCGCAGTACGATCATTCGGCTTCAGGGTTTGTGAATCACACGGTGATTTCAAATGCCGAGCCGCGAGGCGGGAACGGGCAGGTGCGCAGCGGGCCTACCGCAGCGGGACCGACGTTTGGAACCGCACGTTCTGGGGCTGCGCCGGCGCAGCACGCGCCTTCAGGCGGTAGCCCGCACTTTTCAGCGGGTGGCGGAGGTGGATCTGCCAGCCATGCTTCTGGAGGTTCCAGCGGCGGCGGTGGTGGTGGAGGTGCTTCCCATGGTGGTGGCGGAGGCGGGGGCGGTGGAGGTGGAAGTCACCACTGATTTTGGAGCTTAAGCAGGCATGACGAAGGCCGTGGAGAGGAGCTGAACGAGCTTCTTCCGCGGCCTTCGATTTTTTGCGGTGCGCGCGGGCTTGCGCAATGAAGGCGGAGACGAGAATCACGATTTGTGAGAGGCTTTATCGAACCCGATCAGGGGCTTGCGTGCGTGGCTCAGAACGGGGATTCGGGAGGCGGCGAGAGTTTGCTGTTGACTTGGCCGACCGCGGTGTAGTTTTCTCGAATCCTGGAAAAGCTTCTTCGGCTAACGGAAAGATGGCAGGAATTCCGTTTCAATCATTGAGAAGGCTTTTCGCGATGGCGGTCAATCAACGTCCCAGAGGGTCTGATTGATCCCCGGCCTGTATTTTGGATTCGACTTTAAACCCTGAGAAGAAAGGGACGGAGATGAAAGAGAATCTTCGGTTCTTTGTTGGCGAGGGTTGTCTTTTTTCAAGAAGACCCCGCGCGATGTCTCGTGTTCAAGGAACAGTTTTGCTGCTTGCACTGGCGGGGATTGTTGGAATGGCGACAGGATGCAAGCACACGGACGCAGCAAAACAGGAACTGAAAGCGACGCAGCCGGCGACCGGGTCGGGATCGGCGAAGGTGATTTACCGGCCGAATGTGCACGTTGTGGAGCAAGAGCAGGGGATGAAGGCCATTCAAGGGATAAGCACGAATGGCGCGGCTCTGCTACTGGATGCTACCGACCAGAAGATTGCTTCGCTTAAAGCAGGGGACGTGCTGGTGATCAAAGGTCTGATCGCGAAGAAGATCGTGGCTTCGGAGATGGAAGAGGGCAATACGATCCTGGTGCTCACGCAGCAGGCTTCGCTCACGGATGCAATTGAGAATGGGCAGATTCAGGTTTCTGCGCCAATTCGATTTGGTGGAATGCGCGCGGCGAGTGAGTCGCCTTTGCTTAGCGGCAGCCTGATGGATTGGCTGTGCCCGCCGGTGTATGCGCAGAGCCCCGACGGCGAAGTGATGAACAAGGCCGAATCGAAGGGCACGCAGGACGCGTTGGGCAATGTGCTCAGCGGTATCAAGGGCGCAGTGATCGAAGGATGGACGACAGACTTCAGCACGACGCCAGGCGATGGGAAGCTGAATATTACGCTGAGCATGAAGAAGTCAGTTGGCGGCATGATCGCGACGATCAATGGCGATGGCTCGGTATCGAACTTCGATTTCACGGGAGCTGTCGATGTTGAACAAAGCAAGTTCGAAAAGATCGACTCCGGATTGAAGAACCTGAACGGTGCGATGAACTTCAAATGGGAAGTTGCGACCGACACGCCAGGCGCGCATACGGGAGACGATCGCATCAAGCTTCCGGCGGCCATTTCCATTCCGCTCTACCGTTACCTCGATGGGTTGCCGCTCTACCTGGAGATTAGTTCGGCGCTGATCATCAAACCTGCGCTTTCGGGCGGCAAGGAGTATAGCCGCGGAGCGTTTCGCATCAGTTTTGAAGGTTACCAGCATTTTTCTGCCGCGAAGGGAAACATGGATTCGGACGGGAATGTTTCAGGAGACATTCAATTCGTTGAGGGGCAGAACATCTCCGCGCTGGCGCCCATGGGGATGGTGGTTGCGTTTGCCGCACCGCGGATTGAACTGAGTTTCGGCATCAGCAAGATTCTGCCTTTCTCAGACATCAAGGATGCGGCGGAGAAGGTGGATAAGCTCGCGGATCTGCTGGCGAAGAAGGCTCTGTCTCCCGATCAATATTCGGCGTTCAAGAGTTCACCGTTCGGGAATATCACGATTAGCAAGGCAGTGGAGATGGCGACGAAAAGCGACGCTGCGGCTTATTTCGAGATGGTCTCGAGCGCAAGCATGAGTTTCACCGGAGTTTCGGCCATCACCCCTTGCACGCGACATGACATTCATTTGTGGGGGAAGGTTGGCGCATCCGCCGAAGCATTCGGTCAGAATGTCGGGAGCAGTGAAAAGACAATCTACGAGAAGCAATTCACGCGCATTGACCCACCGGGCACAAAGCTGTGTGAAGAGGTAGGGAAAACGTAGCCGAAGCTCTGAAGAGGATCCGGCTTTGAAACGGGAACCCTGGACGAGACAGGCCGCAACGACCGAAGCGTGCGACCTGTCTCCTAGGGGTGTGCCGGTTAGTTGTTGCGCGCGCCGCGGTTAGCGCGACGGATGGCCCGCCCCGTGCGATTGAGGCGATGATTCAAGCGCACGCGCTGGGCGCGGTTGAGTCGGCCACCATCTGCTCTGCGCATGCGGTGTTCCTGGCGAGCGATGGAAGCTTCGCGGCGCTCGATGCGGGCGCCCTGACGGGCATTTATGCGCCCGGTGCGGATGGCTTGACCAATGCGTCGCTGCTGGTGGGCGCGGCGCTGGTTGATGGTGGCGGCATGGTGTTGCGTAACTGCAGTGCGTGGCGCGACTGCAGGAGCATTCTGCGCAAAGCCAACGGTGGTGGTAAGTGCCAAGAGCCCGACGCCAAGCAGAGAGACTTTCATGGTGTTTCTCCTTGAGAGGCGGCGGTTGGTGTGAAGCTTTGTGCCGTTCCGCGCTCACATCCATCAAGACACATACTTGCGGCGAGTGTTGCTACGTCTTTTCCGGGCATCCACCTTTGGGTTGAGTTACAAACTTGAGTTACTTTCGGTGATCTGCCTGTTGAAGGACGCGCCAAAGTACGGCGAGCGATTCCAGCGAAAGCTCTTCGGCACGCGCGCGCGAGTCGATTGCCGCTGAAGTGAAGGCGGAGGCGATGGCGTCGGGTGCGAAGCCCGCGGCGCGGAGATTGTTCGATAGAGTCTTGCGCTTTTGCGCGAAGACCGTGCGCGCGAAGGGAAGAAACGCAGGCTCATCGATGGCGAGCTCTGCAAAGCGCGGGGCAAAGCGCCAGCGGATGACGCTGGAGTGCACATCGGGCGGCGGAGAGAAAGAGGACGGCGGCAGCGTGAAGAGCGTCTGGATTGGCCCATACATCTGACATGTGACGGAGAGCGAGCCGTAGTCGCGCGAGCCGGGTTGGGCCGTGACGCGGTCGGCAACTTCACGCTGCACCATCAAGGCTGCGCGTTCGATGGATGTGGCGCTGGCGGCGAGTTTGAGCAGGATTGGCGAGGTGATGTAGTAGGGCAGGTTGCCGAATACGAGGAGCGGCTGTTGCGCGGATGCCGATGCTGCGGCGAAGTTGAAGGTGAGGACATCCTGCTGGTGAACGGTGAGGCGGCCGGGAAGATATTGGGCGCGCAGTTCGGCGGCGAGGACGGCGTCGAGTTCGACCGCGATGACGTGGGCGGCGCGCGCGACGAGAGCCGATGTGATGGCGCCGGCGCCAGGTCCGATTTCGACAACGGTACGGCCGCGGAGATCGCCAAGCGATTCTGCGATGCGCTGAATGGCTTGCGTGTCGTTGAGAAAGTTCTGACCGAGTTTGGGCTTGCCGGGCATTGTCTCTCATGATGGTAGATGAGCCGTGCGGGCAGGCATGCGTGCGGGTTTAACCAGAGGCCGGAAGTGTTTTAAAATGCGATTGCATGGCGTTTCCAATTAAAACCTGTGTCGTTTGCGGTGAGGAGTTTGAACTGCGACCCGATAAACCGGGGTTTGCCAATCGATGCCCGGAGTGCAGCGAGGCGGAGTCGAAAGACGGAAGCGTGAAGGTGAGCGCCGACGCCGTGGATCGCAAGGCCGATAACGAAATGAACGAGGCACGGCGGCGCGCGATCCGCGACCTTCTTTACCGCAAAGAAAGCTGACCAGCCAGAACATTGAAACAACAAGGAGAGGCGTAATGCGTGCAGCCGTTGTTCGCTCGTTCGATGCGCCGCCGTCGTATTCCACTTTCGACGATCCCATTGCCGGCGAGCGCGAATTGCTTGTGACCGTGACGGCCGCGGGGCTTCATCAAATAGTGAAGTCGCTGGCCAAAGGGAAGCACTACGGGAGTACCGGAGAGCTGCCTTTCGTGCCGGGTGTGGACGGCGTGGGAAGACTTGCGGATGGACGGCGCGTGTACTTTGGCGCGGCGCGGCCTCCCTTCGGCACATTTGCCGAACAGGCGCTGGCTTCGCCGCATATGTGCGTGCCTTTGCCCGACGGATTGGATGACGCAACGGCTGCGGGCATCGCCAATCCCGCGATGTCGTCGTGGGTGGCGTTGAGTGCGCGCGCCAAGTTTGTGGCCGGCGAGAGCGTACTGATTCTGGGCGCGACGGGCGTGGCTGGGCAACTGGCCGTGCAAAATGCAAAGCGGCTGGGGGCGCGACGCGTGGTGGCCGCTGGTCGCAACCCGGATTCACTTGCCAAGCTCGGCGGGCTAGGCGCGGACGCGGCGATCTCGCTGGACCAGGAGCACGATGCGCTTGTGGCGGCTTTGCGCGACGAGGTTACGGGCGCCGGAGTCGATGTGGTGCTTGACTACTTGTGGGGCCAGCCGGCGGAGTGCATGATTGAAGCCATCGCGCAAAAAGGTTTGCAGAAGGCTGCGCCACGGGTGCGTTATGTGCAGATTGGCGAGATGGCGGGGTCGGCCATCAACCTGAAGGCAGCCGCGCTGCGGAGTTCGGGGCTGGAACTGCTGGGGAGCGGCTTTGGCAGCGCGTCGCTGAGCGAGATTCTTGCCGGCGTGCGCGCGTTGTTTACGGCTGCCGTCGAGAAGCCATTTGATTTTTCTGTGAAGGCCGCGCCGCTGAGCGAGGTTGAAGCTTTGTGGAACAGCCCGGAGCAGGGTGTCCGGTTGGTGTTCCAACCGTAAGAGTGAAACATGGTACTCATCCTGAAGAAAACCGAGTCTCGGACCCGATGGTTTCGTGGTTTCCCACCCATCGCAAAAAGCGCGATGGATGGGGCACCCAGATTGGTATTTATCCTAAAGAAAACCAGGTACGGTGGGATGCGTGTGTCTTCAGGTTTCCTAGATGCCTTTTAATTCGGCTGAGGGGCCGGGATAGAGACGCTTCACGATCCAGAAGACGGGAAGGCCGAGAAGGATGAGGGCCGTTCCGAGCAGCGAACCCTTGAGATTGCTGAGGTAGCTCGAGATGAGCACCACAGTGGCGCACGCCACGAAAAGCGCTGGGAGAATGGGATAACCCCAGACCCTGTAGGGGCGCGCGGCATGGGGACTTGTGCGCCGATACACGAAGACCGTGGTTGCGGTGAGCATATAGAAGAGCCACTCGGCGAAGACTGCCAGTTCGAAGAACTGCTGAAAGCGGCTGAGAAACACGAGCAGCACGGTGGAGAGCAGAGCCTGGATGATGAGCGAGGTCGACGGCGACTGATAGCGCGGGTTAATGTGCGCGAACTGGCGGAAGAAGAGGCGATCGCGCGAGGCCGCGTAAGGGATGCGCGCGCCGGACATGATGGTTCCGTTGAGCGTGACGAAGATGCTGAGGGCCATGGCGGCGGCGACAAAGCCCGCGCCGGCGGGGCCTGCGACAACGGTGAGCGCGGTGACAGCGGGACGCTCGCTGCCGGCGATGGCCGTAGCGGGAAGCACGTATTGGATGGCCGCATTCGTGGCCATGAAGAGGAATCCCACAATAAAGAGTCCACCGATGAGGGCGACGGGCAGGGAGCGCTCGGGCCGACGCACTTCCCCGGCGACCATGGTGAGGTCGTTCCATCCGTCGTAAGCCCAGAGTGTGGCGATCAATGCTGCCATGAATCCGGTAAGGCCGCCGACCGCGTGTGGAAGCGACGTGGTGAAGTTGCTGAAGGCTCCCGCTGTGGATGCGAAGCAGAATCCGGCGACGATAAGGATGAGGATGACTTTGAGGGTGGTGAAGACAAGCTGAAAATCGGCGGCTTTCTTGATGCCGAGATAGTTGAGGCCGGTGATAAACCAGGTGACGGCGATGGCGAAGATCTGCGACCAGATGAGTGGAATGGGCCCCGGGATGGATGTACTGAGCCAGTGAAATGCGGGAAAGAAGCCAAGCGTGCGCGCGAGGCCGATGGTGACAGCCGCGATGGATGCGGGTTTGGCCACGGCAAACCACGTCCACATGTAAAGGAATGCCGTGGTATCGCCGTAGGCTCCGCGCAGGTAGACATATTCGCCGCCAGCGTAGGGCAGCATGGCGCCGAGTTCGGCGTAGGTCATGGCGCCGAAGAGCGAGAGAAGGCCGCCGACGATCCAGGCGAGGTAGACGAGGGCAGAGGAGCCGACGTCCTGCATCATTTCGCGCGGCACAAGGAAGATACCGCTGCCGATGATGGTGCCGACGACAATCGCGGTGGCCTGCGATGCGCCGAGGACTCGGGGCAGATCGGGTGTTTCGTTTTGCGGGCGTGCGGGGACTACTGGGTTCATGGGGTGAAGTGAGATTAGCACGACACCTGAGTTTTGGCGGATAAAGCGGGAGCGCCGGTATGAGCGTGCTCGCAGAAGGAGCGAAACAAATACTTAAGTATTTGCTTGACTATTTGCATGGCGCGATGAATACTCAAGTTGTTGCTTAACTAATTCACAGATGAAGGAGTAGACCAATGGGAGTATCCACGGTTATTCACAGCACGTTTGTATTGGAGCGGAAATTGAAGGCGTCGCCGGAGCGGGTTTTTGCGGCATTTGCTGACCCGGCTACCAAGCGCCGGTGGTTTTATGAGAGCACGAATCACGAACTGCAGCATCACGCATCGGACTTCAGAGAAGGAGGCGCAGAGCAGGCGAAGATGAAGATGGGCGCCGGTCCGATAGCGGGGATGGTGATTACCAACGACTCTGTTTACGAGGTGATTCAGCTCAACCGGCGCATTGTGACTGCGTACCGCATGAGTCTTGACGGACGGCCATTTTCGGTTTCGGTGGCGACGATCGAACTGATTCCGGCAGGAGCGGGGACGGAGCTGATTTTGACGCACCAAGGCGTGTACCTTGAAGGCGCGGACGGCCCGGAGATGCGGAAGGGCGGATGGGAGCACTTGTTCGGCAAACTCGTAAAGGAACTGGGAGAGTGAGGACGGCGAGCGATGGGAGGCGCGGACGATGAAGAAGAAAGCGGCTGACGTCGACCGCGTCTTTCATGCTTTAGGGGACATGACGCGGCGGGCCATGATGGAGAGGCTCAGCCGCGGACCCATGTCTGTTTCGCTGCTTGCGGAGCCGTTCAAAATGAGCCTGGCAGCGGTGGTTCAGCATTTGCAGATTCTGGAAGAAGCGGGATTGGTGAAGACGGAGAAGGTGGGCCGGGTGCGGAGCTGCCGAATCGAATCCGCGGGGCTCGACAGCGCAGCAAATTGGATCGGTGCACGGCGTCCGGAGTGGGCGCGGCGGCTTGACCGGCTGGAAGACATTCTGACCGAGAAGGGGAAATAATCGGGGAGCCGTGGGCGCGTTCGGTCAGCCCCAGAATTTGACGGTGGGCCAATCGGCGGCAAAGGGCACCTTGCGATGGCGCAGCCAGAAGTAATGGAGGTGCTCGAAGTCCATGGTCCAGGGATTGTCGAATGGACCAAGGTCGATAACCTCGGCGTAGCGGTCAGTGTAATCGCGCGCATCGTTGCCGACGGTGAGCATGGACTCGCCGGTGTAGCCCTTCCATCCCCAAAGGAAATAGTTTTGATGGCCGCTGATGGCGGGCGGAAGGCCGTACTGCGGTCCCATAATATCTACCGCGCTTGCTTCGCCGTAGTTGCTGCAGAGGATGCCTGTGTGGGAGCGAACATCGGGAGGCAGGGCGTTATACCGGGCCGCGAAACCCTGGACCATATCTGTCCAGCCGAAGCGGTCGGAGAGAATTTGCGGAAGCGGGCTGGTGTATTTCTCGCTGCGCGAACTTGTGGGTGCGAAGGGCGCTGTGTACGCGAGGTAAGTTTTTGGCGGCAGGACGGACAGGGTGATTGGGCCGGTGAAGAAGATTAGGCCCAGAAGATATTGGGCGCCGATGACGATGAGTATGCGATCGCGACGAATGTATTGGCCGAGTGCGGCGGCGCCTGCAGCGAAGAGGATGGGGTAGATGGGTGCGAGGTAGTAGTCCTTGGCGTGGAGGGCCATCATCGTGGCGAGAAAGGCAAGATAGGTGAATGCAGCGAATCTCCATGGGCGGGCGGCGCGGGCAAAGGCGAGCCAGAAGATGCCGCCGATCCAGAGCGGCGCGGTTGTATACAGCAGGATCTTGATTTGTTCCCAGAAAAACGCGAGCGGCGGGAGCCTGAGATTTTTGTCGGAGTGAGCGACGGCGTTGAGCATCTGGTAGGTGGGGAACTGATGCGCCCATTGCCACGCGAAGTTGGGCAGCGCGAGGAGCAGAAGCAGTGTGACTCCGGCGAGACAGCTGCGGGTGAAGAGGATGCGACGCTGGGGGCTCAGGAGCAGGCCGATGAGCAAGGCAATGAGGAAGAAGACGGTGGAGTGTTTGTTTTCGATGCCCAGGCCTGCGAGCAGCCCGAAGAGGAGCCATGCACGGGGCGAGCCAGAGCCTTCGGCGATGCGCAGGACGACAAACAGTGCGCCCATCCAGAAGCAGGGCTCGAATGAATTCATGGAGAGATAGCTGCCGGTTCCGAGGAGAACGGGAGCGGCTGCAATGGCGCTCATGGCGACAAACTGCGCAGCGCGTCGACCCCCGAGTTGCCAGGTGAGCAGTCCTGTGAGGCCGACAGTGGCGCCATGCGCGAGGAAGCTGAAGGTTCGAATTGCAGTGGGCGCAATGCCGAAAAGGGTTTCGGCGATGCGGGCCTGAAGAGCGACGAGGGGCGCCTGGTCGACGTAGCCCCATGCGAGCCGGCGGCCGCACATGAGAAAGTACATTTCATCGCGAAAGTAGCCGTAGCCGAGATGAATGCCCCACAACGAGGACAGGAAGTGAATGATGAAGATGAACGCTGCGAAAGAGCCGGCCAATGCCAGCGCGGAATGGAGAGAAGATCGCGCCGGGAAGGGCGATGGAGATTGCGACACGTGCCGTGGCTCCTCGTCGTCTGTATAGCCGATTTTACAGTGCAAGCCGTAGATCCGACCGTGCGGCGTCCCGCATGGTGTTTGATTACCTCCTGGGCCCGCCTGATTGCGCGAAGGCAAGTAAAGGCGCCGTCCCCCATGGATGGCGTGACGGGAGGCACGGACAGCCTGACAGAGCGCGCATAGGATTCCATGCTGCTGACGACCTTCCATCTCCCGGTAGATGGTCTGGTCGAGGAGTTCTCAAGACTGAAGGAGGACCGAGCTATGGATAAACTCTGTTCAACATGTGGTCAACACATTGATCCGGCGTGGAAGTTCTGCCCCGGCTGCGGTTCTGCTTATGCTCCTGTTGCGAATCGTACCCCCAAAGACTCTGAGCCCGAGGCGGCGCCGGCGAAGGGCGCGTTTTCCGGATTGCTCTTCGGAATGATCGCGATGCCAATTCTGCTGATTGTGGGAGCAATGCTCTGTCTTACCGGGCTCGGCGCAATTCTCGGAATTCCCATGATCATCGCGGGGATTTGTGCGCCGCTGGTGGGGCCGATGATGGGCCTGGGCGCGCTTAAAGGCGATTGCCCGTGGTGCGGAATTCCAGTGAGCAGCGTTGCAAATTCGAAAGACTTTAGCTGCCACGGATGCGGTAAGCGTATTGCTATCAAACATCGCCACATTGTCGCGGCGATTTCGTAAGTTGGATGGACTAACTGCTTTCCTATCAAGGGGTGTGCTGAGTTAGCCCACTTTGAGGCGGCAGCAGGCATCTGATCGTAGGTATGTTTGCTACGACCAGATCTCGATCGAATTGGCTGCTCTTGAGCGCGGCGATGTGTATTTTGCCGGGCTGCCAATTTACGCGAGCGATTCCGAGGTTCACTCCCCAGCCAGCAGTCAAGGTGGCGCCAGAGACGCCTATTGCCGAGAAGAAAGAAGAGCTGGGTAAGCCGGCATGGAACCCAGCGTGGGATGTTCTTATCGAGAAGGAGTTACCGCCGGAGTTACTTACGGCGCGCGTGTCTCATGCGGTGCGGCTCTTCTGTCCGCGCTTCAATTCCATGAGCGAAGTCGATAAGCGCACGTTTTGGGCTTACTTCTTTCAGGCTCTTGCGGGCGCAGAAGCCGGCCTGGTGCCGACGACGAATGTGCGCCACACCGATCCCGAAGTTGCTGTCGAAGATACAGTGACACGGCGCATCGTGCGACAAGAGGGCTTGTTGCAACTGACTTATATGGATTCAGATCGTTATGGATGCGCATTTGATTGGCAGGCAGACAAGAAACTACCGGAAAAGGATCCAACTCGCACGATCCTGAGGCCCGAGAACAATCTGCGTTGCGGCGTCAATATCCTGGCAAATCAACTCATCGCGCAAAGAAAGCCGCTGATGAGTGCGACAAGCTACTGGGCAACGCTGAGGCCGGGTACCCTGAGTTACAGAGTGTTTGCCAAGCAGATGGCGAATGTTCCCCAGGTTTGCACTGTGGCGCCGACGAATGAGGCGCAGACAAACACGCCTGCTACAAGGGACCAAGCCATTTCAACGCAAGGCACTTCGACACCAGCGGTGGCAATGAACACCTGGCCCACGTGGATGAAGTGAACCACTTGGTCTCCCAGGTCTCAATGTCGAGACCTGGGAGACCTAGAAAAATACAAATCAAGCGCCGACTACGCGCTCCGATCGCGCGCCGCTTTTACGTAGTCGTGGGTGGTTTGGATGTGAGCGAATTGCGTTGTCAGGAGTTGACGAATGGGGAAGGGGAGCTCTTTTTCAAGCGCTTCTTTGTACGCCCCTTTAAGCTCGTCTTCGCCCTGCTCCGCGGTCACGAGCAAGGTATGATCGCCTCCGCCGAGGTCAACTTTCAATTTGGCCCATGTCCGATGCAGGGCGCCGCTGGTTGTGCCGCCTTCTTTCACATCGCGAATGCCCTCCTGATGAAGAACTTCTTCGAGTTCTCCGCGAAAGCTTGCACGCTTGAGCGATTCGGCAAGGAAGTAATGTTTCAGCGTTTCATCCTTGAGCGCCTCGCCGGTTTTTTGGAAGCCTTCCTGGCCATCGATGAGTCTCTCAATCACGGAACGCAGGGTTGAATCAACGTCGTGGACAGTAATGGTGGGGTTATTGGACATGTGTCTCCTTGTAGGTTGTGAGGATCGATGGAATAGATCAGCGAATGGATTGCGGGGCAGGGTCCGGCGATTGATCTGCGATTCTCCTGCATCGCCGGCAAGCAAGGGAAATCGCGAAAACCCCGCGCCCCTGCCTTGCAATGTACAGTGCGCGCCGGCCGCGCAGGCCAAAACGCGCACACCAGCATAGAAGCAGGCTGCGCATGCGTGGTTGCCCGGCGGAATGCCGGCGGGGTAATTGTTCAGAAAGGTGGGTTGAATATAAAGGCCATCCAGCTCGATGTTCCGGCTGGATGGCCTTTTTTTGAATAAATATGGTGAGGCTTTAGGTTGTAACTCTCAGGAGTTTGTTGTGGAATGCTTGCCGGGCTTGACTTCGAGTTCATTCACAACCTGCTGCACGTTGGGAACTTTCTTGGCGAGTTTTTCGGCTTCTTTCTTTTGTTCGCTGGTTTTCACACTGCCGCTAAGAACAAGGGTCCCGTTCTTTGCACTGGCATGGATGCTCTGGTTGTCGAGAGCCTTGTGCGCCTTGATTGTGGCCTTGAAGTTATCTTCAATTCCGCTGTCGAGCTTGGAGGCGACAGAGGCCATCCGGCCCTGGTCACCGGGAGGTCGAACGCCGATTTCATTGGCGATTGTGTAGTCGGGGGCCGACTGCCTGGCCATATTCTCTGCCTGTGTCTTCAGATCGTCTGAGTTGACGTTGCCGGTAAGCGTCATCACGCCTTTATCGCGATCCTGAGAGACGCTTACGTTGCCGAGGTTGTTGCTGTTGAGGGAATTGGTCACGGCCGCTTTTTCATCGGCGTGATCAGGGTGCATGTGGCAGCCGCCGATGGCGCAGGCGGCAGCGAACATGGCCGCGGCGGCAAGAGTTATAGGCTTGTGTACGACGGGGTATCTCATTTTATTTATCTCCAGGTTCTTAAGGAATGGCTAGAGTCTTACCTGACTAGCCCAACGGCTCTTGGGATGCTGGAGGATTGAGCGCGGTTGTTTCAGTCGTTGGGAATCGCGGAGGATGGAGGATGCACGCTTAAGTTTCAGGCCGGCCTGGCGTCCTGGTTTTGCGATGAGTGGAAGTGCTGCCAGATGGCTTGGGCGGTCTTACGGGGAACTACCGCGGCGAGTGACTCGGGAGTGGCGAGCTGGACATCGCGGAGACTGCCGAAGTGAGACAGAAGCCGCTGGCGAGTCAGGGCGCCGACGCCAGGTATGTCTGTCAACTCAGAGGCACGGTCTCGCATGGCACGGCGCGTACGATGGTAGCCGACGGCGAAGCGGTGGCTCTCGTCGCGAATGAGCTGGATGAGGTGAAGGACGGGCGAGCGGCGATCGAGAACAATGGGTTCGTCTTCGTGGCCGTAGAGGTAGATGACTTCTTCGCGTTTGGCAATGGAGGCGAGCGGCTGCGTGGTGAGGCCGAGCGATTCGAGTGCCTCAGCGGCGGCGTGGAGCTGGCCGAGGCCGCCATCGATCAGAATCAGCGACGGCAGCGATTGCGGTTCCTTCGACGGGCGCGCAAGCTTGCTTTTTGCAGACGCCAATTCGGTGGTTTCGCTCGAAGGAGGCTCTTCGCCAGCGGGTGCGATGGTTTGATTTGAGGCGCTGTTTATTCCATCGAGCAGGCGGCGGTAACGGCGGTGAACGACCTCGCGCATGGACGCGAAGTCATCGACGCCGAGCACGGTCAAGACTTTGAATTTGCGGTAGAGCTGCTTATTCATTTTGCCGTCTTCCCAAACGACAAGGGAGGCAACGGTTTCGGCGCCCTGGATGTGAGAGATGTCAAAACATTCGATGCGGCGCGGAAGCTCGGGAAGCATGAGCACATCGGCGAGGGCTTCCTGGATGGCCTTGCGGGACGGTTCCAGAACGCGAAAGCGCTGCGTGTAGGATTGCTTGGCGTTTTGGCCGGCGAGGTCGACGAGGGACCGCTTTTCGCCGCGCTGCGGAACGATCAGTTCGATGCGATGGCCGGTGCGCTCTGTGAGCAAGGTGGCGAGAGCTTCGCGGTCGGGAAAATCTACCGGAGTGAGAATGGTGCGTGGGACGTACTGTTGATCGATGTAGAGCTGCTTGAGGAGTGCGGAAAAGACAGATCCGGCGCGTAGCTGAGGTTCGGTGTTGGCGGAGTCGTTCGATTGACTCGCCGGAGGTTCCGGACTCGCCGTCGAGGGAATGTCGGACTGATCGGGGATGCCGTCAGGAGCAGGGGGCTCAAGCAGGTCGGGCAGTTCGTCCCAGAAGAATTCGCGGCGATCGACGATTTTTCCGGCGCGGACGTGAAAGAGATTGACTGCGAGTGAGCCGGCCTCAAAGTGATAACCGAAGACGTCGGCGTCGTCGCTCTGCTCAACAGTTGCCACTCGCTGCTTTTCCTGAAGCTGATGGACGGTGGAGAGCTGATCGCGCAGCCGGGCAGCGGCCTCGAATTGTTCCGCTTCGGCGGCGGCCAACATGCGTGCGTTCAGGGAGCGTTCAAGCTCGGCATGGCGGCCTTCAAGGAAGAGCTGCGTATCGCGCACAGCATTGGCGTAGGCTTCGAGGGTGGTGAACCCCTCAACACACGGTCCGAGACAGCGGTGAATGTAGTACTGCAGGCACGCCCGCGGATGAAAGCGGCTGAGGTCGACATTGCAGCTGGGGATAAGAAAGCTGCGGTGAATGAGTTCGACGATGCGGTAGGCGAGATTTCCGGGGAAATACGGGCCGTAATAAGCGGCTCCATCTTTGCGCAGTCGGCGTGTGACAAAGACTTTTGGGAAGCGGTCGCCCAGCGTGAGCTTGACATAGGGATAGGTCTTATCGTCGCGAAGAAGAATGTTGAAGCGTGGATGGCGCTGCTTGATGAGGTTGTTTTCCAGGGCCAGAGCTTCGTGCTCGTTGGCGACCAGGATGTAATCGAGATCGACAGCTTCGCGCATGAGCGAGCCGGTTTTCGCATTGGCCTGTGAGGCCTCAAGCAAATACGAGCGAACACGAGCTCGGAGGTTTTTGGCTTTGCCAACGTAAATCACCTCGCCCTCAGCGTTCTTATAGAGGTACACGCCGGGCTGGGTGGGGAGGGATCGAATTTTTTCGTAGAAGTCCATGGAGACGGGCCAGGGCGAAGCTCTCTTCTTAGATTAGCTGGTGGGTGCAGTCGAATCATGTTGGGCCCGAGCGTGCGGCGAAAACCTTCCCGGCGCCGGTAAGAATTACCAATCAGCGATGTGAACGCTCCCTGGTATGTGGAGTTAAGTGCTTATGTGTTAACTATTTAGACCGATTTTTGTAATGGCTACGGAGTTGCTTACATGTTCAGGAAGAAATAAGTCGTATCAACCAACCAGCAGGAGGGAAAACGATGCACGGAGGCCGGGAGCTTATTTATGAACCACCAACACCCGAGGAGGGTAAACAGGGGCAGGGAAATCAGATGAAGGGAACAGTAACAGAGTTCAAAAGGCCCGGCTCAACCCCGGTGGTCCAGGAAGACCCGAAGAGTAGCACCGTGATCCCGTTTCGTGTGCGGAACGACAGGGATACGAGTGAGGACGCCAGGCGCAAAGCGTCAAGCAAACGAGCGCAGGCGCCGAAAGCGATTGATGAGTGCTAGTGAACGAACCCGACCTGTGATCGAGTCAATACTCCTTGAGTCAAGCCGCGGCGCGCGGCTCTGAGCGCCGCACAAATCCTCTCAAAAACTGCCACAGTCTCAGCTCTGGTTTGCTTTGTCGAATCGAGGGCAAGCAACGGTTGCGCAACAAGGGGCATCCATTCGTAGAGCATACATATCTTGCAGGGCAAGAAGGGAAATGTTCACTGAGATTCTTGATTCTTCAACGACGAGGATTTCAGTGACGAGGAGAGGCGTAATGAAGAAAGCAATTGCAATGGCGGCGGTCCTGAGTTTGGCGAGCATTGGCTGGGCGGAGGGAACAACCCGCCAGGCAGTGGATGAACGGCTTCAACACGCGGGCACCGTGCTGCATGAGGTGATGGCCGCCCCGGATAAAGGGATTCCGGATGAAGTGCTGGATCATGCGAAGTGCATTGCCGTGGTGCCGCATATGCTTAAGGGCGGATTTGTGTTCGGCGCCGAGAATGGCCGCGGCGTTGCGACCTGCCGCACGGCGCACGGCTGGAGCGCTCCGGCGTTCTTCACCATTACCGGTGGAAGCTGGGGCTTGCAGATCGGCGTTGAGGGGATCGACCTCGTGATGGTTTTCCAGGGCGACAAGGGCATGGATCGGCTGGTCGAAAGCAAGTTTGAGATTGGCGGAGATGCTTCGGTTGCGGCGGGTCCGGTTGGACGTCATGCATCGGCAGATACCGACTGGAAGATGAATGCGGAGATCCTGACGTACTCGCGCGCCAAGGGTATTTTCGCGGGGCTCACGTTGAACGGAGCAGCGGTTCGCCGCGACGACGATTCAACTGAGGCGTTTTACGGACATGAAGTGCAGACGCGCAACGTTCTGACGGGCGCAGTTCCTCCGCCTCCGGGTGCAAATGCATTCATTGACGCAGTGCGCTCCGCGCATCATCAGGCCACTGCATCGCGCTAAATTACTCTGCGGAACCAAGTCCTGGCGGACGCGGGAGAGGAAAGCTGCTTTTCGTGTCCGCAGCAGGCTGAGGGAGAAAACATGCTTTGGGCGATTTTTGTCATTCTGCTGGTGCTCTGGCTTCTCGGCTTTAGTCTGCACATTGCGGGCAGCCTGATTCATATCCTTCTTGTGATCGCGGTCGTTGTACTGGTGATTAACCTTATCTCTGGACGACGCGCCGTTTGAATTGGAATGAAGCGAAAGATAGGAAAGGCCGATTCGGGGCTTACGAGTCGGCCATTTCTGTATTGGAGTGGGCGCTATTGCTGTTGCCGAAGGTGTTCGGCGCGGACGTCGCGGGCCGTGAAGAGCGTGAGGAACGGCGCATTGGCCGCGGCGGCTTCGACGGCGGGGCGCCCGTTGGCTTCTTCGCGTTCGACGATGCAGACAACCGCGGCGACAACCATGTTGGCGTCGTGTGCCGCTTCAATTGCATTGATGGTTGAAGCGCCTGTGGTGCATACATCGTCGACAATAACGACGCGCGCGCCGGCACGAGAAAAGCCTTCCATGCGGCGACCGGTGCCATGAGCCTTTTCTGCTTTGCGGACGAGGAAGCCGTGGAGCAAGGGCGCACCTGGATGCTTCTGGGCACGCCAAGCGCTGGCATTGGCAACGTTACAGACGACGGGATCGGCGCCAAGAGTCAAGCCGCCAACGGCCTCAGCCTCGATGGAATGCTTTTCAAGCAATTCGAGAATGGCGAGGCCGGTGAGGCGCCCCCCCTCAGCGTGCAGCGTAGTGGTCCGGCAATCGATGTAGTAATCGCTCGTGCCCCCGGAACTGAGCGTGAACTGGCCGAGGCGAAAACTGGTCGATGCGAGGAGCGCGAGAAGCTGTTCTGCGTGCGTCATACCTGTCGATTGTAACGGAGGATGGTGGATGGTTTGCAGAGGGCGGTAAGGCGAACGAAGGTGCATCCGGATGACGATTCGTTCATCGAATATTAAGTATATGCAACGGTTTGCCGGTTTTTGAGTCCAAGTCGTAGGTGCGGTTTTCCCCCATCGATTCGGCGAGAGGTTTTGAATTTGAAACAGTTTTTTCGATTGCACTCGGGCAGGAGTTTGTGGGCGTTCTGCGTCCTGGCTTGCGTGGTGTTTGTTTGCGGCGTGGGTCGAGCTCAGGAGGCAACAGCCGGGGCAGGCACGGCGTTCGACCCGATTCAGAATTCGAGCCAAGGTGACGTTGCGTTGTTGCCTGATCTGGACGCAGCGCCATGTTCCTTGGCTCCATCAAGTTCGAGCAGCGCATGCGAGGATCGGCAGGCAACGCCGCCGAAAGATGCGGCAACGGATCACGCCACAAAGACGGCCAATGCTTCCGGGAAGGACGAGCAAACGAAGCGAATTCTCGGCATCATTCCGAATTTCCGAGCCATCAGCTCAGACGAAAAGCTTCCACCGCAATCGGCGAAAGTGAAATTCACCACGGCGGCGCAAGACTCATTCGACTACTCATCCATCTTCATTCCACTGGCGCTGGCCGGCTATTCGCAACGCACGAACTCCACGCCTGAATTTGGCACCGGCGCGACGGCTTATGGCCGTTATCTATGGCATGCGGCGGTGGATCAGACGCAGGAGAACTTCATGGTGGAGTTTATCGTTCCGGCGCTTACACACGAAGATACGCGCTACTATACGCTTGGCCGCGGGGGTTTTTGGAAGAGATCCGGTTATGCGCTGAGCCGCGCCGTGATTACGCGATCGGATGCAGGAAACGATGTCTTCAATCTGAGCGAAGTTGTGGGTGCGGGCGCGTCGGCTGGAATATCGACTCTTTACTACCCCTCGCGCGAGCGAAGCTTTGGAAGCACTGGGAAAGAATGGGGATTGGACATCGGAATCGATGCCTTGTCATTTGAGGCGAAGGAATTCTGGCCGAACATCAACCATTGGCTCTTCCATCGCTCATCGCCGCCGCCTGCGATTTCGCAATGACCTGCGCATTGTTTCGCGTTCGATGGAGTGGCTACATTCTTTCCAGGTGCCTGAATCCCTGGGTTCCGATGAGCATAAGCGAAAAGAGAAGGAAGTTATAAGCTGCGTGCACGAAGACGCTGGCAGCCAGTGAGCGCGTGCTCAGGCGCGCCCAGGAAAGAACCAGACTGACGGCAACGAGGAGAACAAAGGGTCCGAGCGACCAAGCGGTCTGCTCGGCATGCATCAAAGCGAAGGGGATGCTGGTGGAGATGGATGCGAAGACCATGGCGCCCAGCGACCATTGAGGGTGTCCCGAAATATCCAATGGCGGCGCGGGGATATCGGTGGTCATTTCGACCGACCAGTCGAAGGCCGTGCAAAGCGCGGGAAGCAAGAATCCGCGGAAGATAATCTCTTCGAAAAAAGGAGCGCAGGTGACGCCGAAGGCAAAAAGGATCCACGCCGCGGCGCGGGTCTCGAAGAGCTTATCGATAGGCGCGTTGGCGGGGCCTGGGAGCAGAACTTCGTCGACCATGGCGAGGACGAAGCAGGCGCCTGCGGCACTCAACAAGGTGCGATAGCGCCGCAGGGCTGCGGGTGCATTCCATTGCAATCCAGCGAAGAGGCTCTTCTTCCAAACGAGCGGGAAGATGAGAACCGCGGCGCATGTGGTGATGAGGTAGAGGGCGGCCATGCTTCCGACGGTGTAGTGGATGTCGTTGAGCGCAATCTGCGGATTCCGAATACCCCAAAGATGGAAGTGAAGCGCGGCGCGGGTCAGCAGGCCCGAGCAGACGAGTCCAAATGCTGCGAGGAGCGCAAGGATGGCGACGTGGCCCAGGTTCGGGATACGGACGGGCGATGGAGGCCAGGCATGTACCTCGGGCTCGATAAAAGAGCGGAAGAGAGGAAGTTCAGGATCGGCGGAGGGAACCGGTTCGACGATGTGAGAACTTTGAGGCGGCGGTACAGGAAACTCATACGGGAAAATGCGCTGGACTTCGGCGAGGACCTGGTCCTCAGTGAACGCATCATCGCGGCGAGAAGGGTCCCGATCCAATGCGTCGGGTTCGTTCTCAGGAAGGGTGCTCATGCTCGGCCCGTTTTCTTCGGACGCGATTTCGTATTGAGCTCGGCGGGGACCTTCGAGCGCACTGGGGACTTGGCACGCGTTGCGGCGAGATCATCTTCAGCGGGTGTGTTCTTGCGCGGGCGACCGGGTTTTTTCCCTGCGGGCTTGCCGCTGACGTTTTCCGCGGACGGTCTGCCGGAGCCATTGTTGGCAGCCGCCGAGGCCGCATCGAAGGCTTCGATGTTGCGTGCCTCGAGGATTTCGTCTTCGGTTTCCAAAAGTCCGAGTTTGCCATTCACCGAGGCGTAGTAACGCGTGAGAAACTGCCCGGTGAAGGAGCCAGGTGTTGCGGCAATCCGCGCCGGACGCCCCTGGCCGACCACACGTCCGCCATCTTCGCCGCCTTCGGGCCCGAGGTCGAGAATCCAGTCGGCGTTGCGAATGACATCGAGATTGTGTTCGATGATGACGACGGAGTTGCCAAGGTCGGCAAGGCGGTGCAGAACTTCAAGAAGCTTGCGCACATCGTCGAAGTGGAGGCCCGTCGTTGGTTCATCGAGGAGATAGAGAGTGCGGCCGGTCTGGCGCTTGGAGAGTTCGCGGGCCAGCTTCATGCGCTGGGCCTCACCGCCGGAGAGAGTTGTTGCGCTCTGGCCGAGGTGCACATAGCCCAGGCCGACATCGACCAGAGTTTGCAGCTTCTGGCGGACATTGGGCACATCTTCAAGCACGGAGAGCGCGTCTTCAATGGTGAGATCGAGAATGTCGGCGATGGAGTGGCCCTTGAACTTTACTGCCAATGTTTCCTGGTTATAGCGGCGTCCGTTGCACACTTCGCATTGGACATACACGTCGGGCATGAAGTTCATTTCGATGCGGCGTTGCCCGTCGCCCTGGCAAGCTTCGCAGCGGCCACCGGTGACATTGAAGCTGAAGCGGCCGGGCTTGTAACCGCGCTCGCGCGCCTCAGGCAACATGGCGAAGAGATCGCGGATGGGCGAGAAGACCTGGGTGTAGGTGGCGGGATTGGAACGGGGTGTGCGGCCAATAGGCGACTGGTCAATGCGCACGACCTTGTCGAGTTGTTCGGCGCCGGTGAGCGAGTCGTGGGCTCCGGGCTCTTCGCGCGAGCCGTAGATGGACTGCGCCAGAGAGCGGTAGAGGATGTCGTTGATCAGTGTGCTCTTGCCGCTGCCGCTGACGCCTGTCACCACGGTCATAATTCCCAGAGGAATGCGGATGGTGACGTCTTGCAGATTGTGCTCGCGTGCGCCGGTAATGGTGAGCCATTTGCCGGTCAGGGGCCGGGGAGCCGTGCGCTGCAGCATGGTGACGGCCCCGGATAGATAGCGGCCGGTAAGGGAATCGGTGCAGGCCATGATCTGGGCAGGCGTGCCTTCGGCGACGACGTGGCCGCCGAGGCGGCCTGCGCCCGGACCTAAATCGACAACGTAATCGGCGTGGCGGATTGTGTCTTCATCATGCTCGACGACGAGGACGGTGTTTCCAAGATCGCGTAGCTTTTCAAGGGCCTCAATCAGGCGCATGTTGTCGCGTTGATGCAGGCCAATGGAGGGCTCGTCGAGGACGTAGAGAACGCCGCGCAGCCGGGAACCGATCTGCGTGGCGAGGCGAATGCGCTGGCCTTCTCCGCCGGAAAGTGAGGAGGCGTTGCGATCGAGGGCGAGGTAGTTGAGCCCGACTGCGCAAAGGAATTCGAGACGTTCGACGACTTCCTTGCGAATGCGTTCCGCGACCAGGGCTTCGCGCGCGGTGAAGCTGAGATTGATGGCCGCAGAAAGGGCGCGGTTCAGCGGGAGGGCGGTGAAGTCGGCGATGGAGAGCCCGCCAATTTTCACGGCCAGCGACTCGGGGCGCAGGCGCTTACCGCGGCATACGGGGCAGGGCGTGGCCGACATGAAATTCATCATGTACTCGCGATAGCCATCGCTGCGGGCTTCTTCAATCGTGCTGCGGAGAAACGCGAGAATACCGTGGAAGCCGGTGCGCGGGGCCTCACCCTTGGGCGGCCCGTAGACCAGGATATGTTGCTGCTTCGGCGGCAGGTCTTCAAAGGGCAGCTTCAGATCGATGTCGTAGCGGCCGGCGGCCAGATGAATGAGTTTGAGCAGGTATTGCGAAGCCGAACCGGGCCCGAGGCCGCCATCGAGCAAGGGCTTCGACCAGTCGGTGATGACCTTGGCAGGGTCGAGGTCGTAAAGCGATCCGAGGCCGTGGCACTCCGGACAGGCGCCGAAGGCCGAGTTGAACGAGAAGCTGCGCGGCTCGAGCTT
>PLTV01000189.1 GCA_003164635.1 Acidobacteriaceae bacterium | reverse complement strand
TTTGTCGCGCACAATGTGACCTCGCCGCTCAGGCAAAAAGTGATCGAGACCTTTCAGCGTTACCGTACTCCACTGAATATGGGCATCGATCTCCCGACCATCGAGGCAATCAAGCGATTCGTGGCCATGGGCAATGGCGTGGCACTTGTGCCGCACCTGACCGTGGAAAGGGAATTGGAGACGGGGGATCTGGTGCGGGTTCCGGTCGATGAGCTGGAAATGAAGCGCGTGCTGAGGCTGGTACACAGGCGCCAGGCAACGCTCTCGTACGCGGCGCGCGGTTTTCTGCGCGTGGTGCGCATGCTGGCACAGGAACAAGGAAGTCCGTTCCATTACCAGGTGGAAGGAAAATCGTAGCCTGGACTTACGGAAAAAGTCGCAAGACTCCACAAGGAGGTGTCCCGATTTGAGGCACGATCTCCACTGAAACCGGCGAGGCCTGCACACCGCGAAAAGGCATCCATAATTGCTCTTACCGTTTTGATCGCCGTGCGTCTAAAGGGGTGATCGTCCCATGGGAATGAGCAAGTTTCACGCAGGACAATGGCCCTGGCCTCACTGCCAATGCGTCTCTATCCGCTTTTTATTCGCAGGATCGAGAAGCAGCCGCATTGCGGGCCGCGAGGAATCTGCGCCGTGCCAGGTTGGGCTGCTTCGCCGACCCCGTCCCGGCCAGTTACAATGCTAAGGAGCGACTTCGGATCAACCGGAGCGCCGAAATTCGATAAACTCGTTGCCCGCGGGTCGGCGAGTGCCGTCGTGAGGTTCAGGACCGAATGAAGAAGATCGCCATCATTGCATTCCTGTTGGCTGGCTGCGTGGCCGCTGGTCGTGCACAGGAAAGCCGCCAGGACATCAGCATCAGCGGAACGGCCCTTTTTGAGCCGTTCATCGCATCACAAACGGATGTCCAACTCCACTCCAACACCGCATACGGGGCATTGGCGAGCTATCGGTTCATGCTCACACCCTCGAGCGCCCTTGAGGTCAACTACGGCATTACCTATCAAAATACACTCAAGTATGTCTTTCCACAGTTTCCCAACGGCGTAAAGGTATTGGTTCGGACGCAGGAAGCCTCGGCCGCCTATGTGCGTTCCTTCTCTTACAAGAAACTCAACCCGTTTGTTGAGGCCGGCCCTGGCGCGCTGATTTTCCTTCCCGTCCGCAACACGGGAACCACGTCTCTCGATGTGAAGCAGCAGACGGCCATTGGTGGCCTCTATGGAGCTGGCGTCGCCTACGAAATCAGTCCCAGCTTCGACATTCGCGCGGAATATCGCGGATTTGTTACCAAGGTACCCACTTTCAGCGAGTCGACGTTTGCAACCAACAAGTGGTTCAACGTATTTAACCCGGCTATCGGCGTGGCTTACCACTTCTAAGTCTGCCTCAGTTCGAAGCGACAATCACGACGAAAAGGGATGAGCGATCGCTCATCCCTTTTTTTCTGGCCCAATTACCTCCGAAAGGGTTCAGGCAGGTTTCAGGATTGCGACGGCGGTTTCGCCGCTTCCTGGTAGCGACCAAGTTCCTTGACCATCGAACAGTGAGGACGAAGCGCATCGAGCACGCGCGTGGCTTCCTCCTCCGCATGGATCTGGCAATCCACGTAAAAGATGTACTCCCAGGGCCGCCCGTGTACGGGGCGCGATTCGATCTTGGTCAAATTGACGCCGAGTGCTGAAAGTTCCGCGAGTGCCGACACCAGTGAGCCGGCACGGTTCTCCACTGAAAACGCGACGCTGACTTTATTCGATGCGCGATCGGCAACGGCATCTTTGGTGCGGCGAACGAGAAAAAACCGTGTGTAATTCTCGGGGTTGTCTTCAATGTCGGCCTGAAGAATTTGCGCCCCGTAGTATTGGGCCGCAGCCTCGCTGGCGATTGCCGCGGCATGACGGTCGCGCAGTTCCACAAGTTGCTTCACGCTTCCTGCCGTGTCGTAGAAGGCGTAGGATTCCATTCTCGGATGATCGGCCAGAAAGCGCCTGCATTGGGCAAGTGCTACCGGATGCGAAAAGACACGGTCAATTTCGCCGATAGAGGTACCTGAGATAGCGATCAGATTATGGCGGATGCGCAGAAGGGCTTCGCGCTCCACAACGACATCGTGCGTAAGCAAAAGATCGAAGTGCTCTGAAACGGACCCGGCCAGCGAGTTCTCAATGGGAATGACGGCCGCGGATACGGCACCTTCCGCAAGTGCGGAAAAAGCATCGGCAGAGAGCGCACACGGAACAATGACCGGATCGTCAACAAGGCGTAAGGCGGCTTCATGGCTGAATGAGCCCGGCTCCCCCTGAATAGCAGTTTTTATTCCCATACCTCGATCTTTCGCGGGCAATTGCGTTGCCGTGGTGGCGGGTGTCTGCAGATTGGATTGCTTTCTGGCACCATACCACAGCTCGATTGGCGTTTTTTCAGGCAATGCGTCAGGGGTCATCAAATTCAGAACCGAATCCAGAGATCGGCGGCAACGAACACCAGAAAGACGGTCGCAATAACGCCATTCATTGTGAAGAAGGCGGCATTGAGCCGGCGCAGATCGCGAGGCGAGACAAGGGAGTGTTCGTAGGCCAGCAGCAAAGCCACTGCGGCAATGCCAAGCCAGCCGAAAGCATGGAAATGGAAAAGCAAGCCAAACCAGATAAGCATCCCGAGCATGGCCAGGTGCATGACGCGTGCGGCCATGAACGCGCCCGGTATACCGATTGATTCGGGCAAACTGAAGAGGCCTGCGCTACGATCGTGCTCAAAATCCTGGCAGGAGTAAAGGACATCGAACCCGGCTGCCCACAGCGTAACCGCGAACGTGAGCACCAGGATGCGTGGATCGAGCGCGCCGCAAACGGCGATCCACGCCGCCGAAGGGGCCAGCCCGAGCGCAATACCAAGGCCCAGATGCGACCACCGCGTAAAGCGCTTCAGATAGCTGTAGCCAAGAAGCACAATAAGAACCACCGGCGACAGATACAACGTGAGGGTGTTCAGTTGCGCCGCGGACAAGACGAAAACCAACGCGGCGACGCAGGTAAATCCGAAGACAAATTGGCGCGAAAGCAGGCCCGCGGGGATGGCGCGCCCGCGTGTGCGCGGATTGGCGGCGTCCAACTCGGCGTCGGCCCAGCGATTGAATGCCATGGCGCAGGAGCGGGCGGCCACCATCGCGATCAGAATCCAGAGAATTGTGCGCCAGGCAGGAAGCCCTCGTGCCGCAAGAATGCTCGCAGTAAGTGCGAAGGGGAGCGCAAAAATCGAGTGCTCCCACTTGATCATTTCAAGGGTTGTCGTCGTTTTTTTCAGAATGCCAGGCATGTGGTCATGATCTAGTTTACTTGAGCGCGCAACGCTTGGCTGGTCGGGCCGTTTCAATCGCCCATGAGCACTGATTCAGAGTTTCAGTTTCCTGCGAGCGCCCCGTGCAGCGGCGACGCCGGTGCGTTCTCCCTGGCCGGAATGCCATGCTGGTGGCAGTCTTCGCAGTGAGCCCAGTGAATGTTATGGGGGCTTTTGGCGTCGGCGTAGGTGGTGTCCATTTTCTCAACGTCGAGACCGCAATTTGACATGCGCGGATGGCAATTCTTGCATGAGGCGCGCGCGTTCTGATTATGGCCTCCGTGGCATGAGAGGCAACTGAGCCCTTCGTGTACTCCAGTCGGCGTCCGATCGTCCCCTGACCCCGCCTGCGAACCCCAACCATTGAGAGCCGCCGGTGTGCCCGTGTCGGGCGGTCGCGGGGCGTGGCACTGGTAGCACAGGGCGGAACGCGGATCGGGGCTAACGGAAACCATGCGCGCGCCCTCGTGCAATACAGGAAGCGCAAGTGCTGCAACGGCAAAGTGCTCGCCTTCGCGGCGATCGTAGAACGCAAGGGAATCGGGAATGGGTTCGTCGCCGACCGAGATCCTTGCCGCCGGGCGGGTCTGCGGAGTTCCATGGCTGTGAACCTGGTGGCAAGCCTGGCAGGGAATCGTCGGCTGATTCGCCAGATCGCTGCGGACCAGGCGCCACGGACCCTGCTCATTCTGGGGCTGAACGAGATCGCGCACGGCTCCATTGAAGTGAGCCCCGTGGCAACG
Source organism: Acidobacteriaceae bacterium (assembly GCA_003164635.1). Lineage (GTDB taxonomy): Bacteria > Acidobacteriota > Terriglobia > Terriglobales > Acidobacteriaceae > Telmatobacter. The sequence continues at coordinate 32,900 of PLTV01000189.1, read as the reverse complement.
CAGGCAATCGTCCATGAGGTGCTGCCGAGAATTCTGCCCGGCATTGGTGAAGATCTGGGTATAGGTCGCCGCATGGGGTCCGGCGTGCCAGCTGGCGTATTCCTGCTGATGGCACTTCTGGCAGTTCGGCGTCATCGCGAAAACGTCCGATTCACGCAAGCGGATAGTCTCGGGCCAGGTTCGCGTAAGATGCACGCGAATGTGGCGGAGTTTGGTGGCGAGACTCGCTTCGTGGCAATCCAGGCAGGTACCGTTGCGATGCGCAGAGCCATGCATGCCGGCGCCGTAGACCGCCATTTCGTGGCAGCTTGAACAGCCCTGACCGTGTTGCGACGAGTAGTAATACGAGGCGCCGGAAAGTGCGCAGGTGACTGCAATCGCCAGAGATGCGGCAACGAGCGCGGCGAACTGGAGCAAGGACCTCATGAGCGGAAGGCTGTCCCTTTCCAATTGCGCACCAGCGCGTTCGATGCCTTGTAAGCGACAGCCATGATCGTCAATGCGGGGTTGAATCCACCATTGGTGACGTGCACGCTGCCATCGATCACGAAGACATTGTCGATATCGTGAAGCCGACAGTCGGGGGTGACGACCGAGGAACGCGGATCGGATCCCATGCGGCAGGTTCCGGCCTGGTGCTGGCCTGCCGAAACCAGACTGGGTTTGCCCGCCATCTGGGAAGTGTGAATCGCACCGGCTTCTTTGAGCCATGTTTCCGCGCGCTGGGCCTGCACTTCGCCAATCTCGAATGTGTGCGGATGCACGTTGCCTGAAAAGCGCACCACCGGCAAGCCCCACTTGTCTTTCACAAGGGGATCGAGGGTTACACGGGCCTCGGCGCTGGGGATTTGCTGCGTTGGACCCATGATGACGATGCTGCGCTTATGCCACTGGCGCATGGCCTGCTTGTGGGCCAGACCCCAGCTCGATGTTCCGGGCGGCAGCCGGTCGATCATGTGAATGGGCAGGCGAATGAACTCGTTGGCGAGCATGCCGCCGCCTGAAAGCCCGGGCGTGCCGTGGTTATAATCGCAAATCGCGATGCTGGCGCCGGGCCCCAGGTCGTCGTAGGTCTCGAAGTCGAAGTAGCCGATCGCGCCGGTGTAATGGTGGCCCTGCAAATTGCGCCCCACTTGGTCGTACCGATTGCCAAGCCCGTTGGGAAAGAGTCGGCTTTTGGAATTGAGCAGAAGGCGCGCCGATTCGGCGGCGCAACTTGAGACAACTACGAGGTCCGCAAGCTGCTCCTGGAGATGGCCGTCTGCGTCGAAGTAGGCCACCCCGCGCGCTCGTCCGCGCTCGTCGGTCAGGATCTCCCTGACCATGCATTCCGTGCGCAGTTCGCAGTTGCCGGTATTGAGCGCTACGGGGATGACGGTGTTTTGCGAGCCGTTTTTCGCATCCACTTCGCAGGCGAACCCGCAACACCAGCGGCAGCGCATGCAGGGGCCGCGGCCGTTGTAGGCGATGCTGTTGCGCGCCATGGGCAGGTGAAACGGATGCAGGCCGAGCCGCCTGGCTGCCGGCTCAAGAATTTCAAATTCGCGATTCGGGGGCAGCGACGGCATGGGAAGCGGGCGTCGCCGCGGTCCATGGAAGGGCGTGCCGGAGTAGTCGCCCGAAATACCAATCTCGTACTCAGCTTTCTCGTAAAACGGCTCCAGGTCGTCGTAGGAAATGGGCCAGTCTTCAAGCGAACTTCCGGCCGGCGCGCCATATGTGGATTTCATGCGGAAATCCTGCGGCATGTAACGCCACGCCTGCGCCCCGTAGCTCAGGGTTCCTCCGCCGACACACGCGGCGTTGTTTTGGTATGCACCTTCGCTGGCAAGCGCAGTGTGTGCGTCGCCTTGTGGGTCGACCCAGACGCGTGGATTGCCTTCATCCTCAGGGCCAAACGCATTGCCGAGCAGAGTTGTCCGCTGGTTGCGCAGGTCGTCTTTGCGGCAATCGTGCGCTGTGTACCATTTGCCGCGCTCCAGCAGAACCACGCTGAGGCCGGCCACGGCAAGTTCCTTGGCTACGATGCCGCCCGCCGCGCCGGCCCCAACAACGACCGCGTTGATGCGCTTCATGACGTTGACCCTTTGGTCAGGTCGTATGGAGCGCGGCCGCGAATCGGTGGCTCGGCCAGACCCAGCATGCGCCAGCTTACGGCGTCGCGATTGCCGCCATGACGCGGCGAGCCGTAGTAGCCCTCAAGGGTGTGATTGCGAACGAGCTCAAAGAAGCTTTTGTCCTGCTCTGCGAAAGCTGTAACGGCCTGGAACTGCAGATCGACGGACAGCGCGGCGATTCCACGGCCAAACCGAGTGCGGCTCAGAGTGTCCAGGCGTACAAGGCCGTCGGAATAGGCGGCGCGATGGCGGCGATAGACTCGGGCAAGTTGGCGATCGATGTAGTCGAGGACCCCAGCCTGTGAGGCGCTTGGAAAATCGTCTGCCGGAACGACCTGATCGCAGAGGGCGGCGAGTGTGCGCGCTTGTTCGTCGCTCAGGAACTCCCATGCGGAAGACCTACCGAGGCGGCAACCGATTGTCAACGACACCCCGCCAAGAGCCGCTCCGGAGAGCAGCTGCCGGCGAGTCAAGGTTCCCGTTTTTCCCCGCGAAGACATAGGCGATTGCCCCTGGGATTGAATCGAATGCCGCAAGGCTCGAACGAGACCGATGAACCGAAGCCATCCTATGTCTCGCATCCCCAGACTCAGGGCGGCGCGGCACGACGGTCTGTGCGGCCAATCACCTGTGGGGGAGGATTTCGGAGAAGGAACTCTGTTGGTGCTTTGAGCTTCAGACTAGCCGCGCGGCTCTCGCCCGGTCGGCTCCGTTTCGCGGCTGCCCTCAATAACGGCAGGAATCTGCTTCGACTTCCGGTAGACATTCAGGACGGCAAGGCTCCAGAAAGGCACCAGATCGACTCCGGGAACGAGCTTTCCAAGGAAGGACGGCAAAAACTCCCAGTGCCAGCCAAGAAGGTAAGCCAGAGCCGCGCCCAAGGCGAAATCAAGCACATCGTCGGCAGGCGACTCAGCGCCTTCTACGAACAGAGGGAAAACTGCGATCTGCAGGGCATCGGCGAGGATGGCCAACAGCATCGCGATTCGAAAACGCGCATTGTGCGAGAGAGCCATGGGGATTCCGGGGCCGGCAGCCCACGGACTTATTCTACGCTCCAGGCAGTTGGACGGTTCCCTTAGGACTGCCGGACGGGATGAAGCGCACTTCGCTTAAGACAGGCAGAATGCCGGGCGATCCGCATTCAAACGTCGAATTTGCGGGAACGGTATGCAATAGCTGCGCTCAGTCTGTGGTGTAGCGGATTTCCAGCTTCCGGATGCGCAGGCAGGAGTAGAAGAGGACGACTGCGATCAGGGCCATCAAGCCCAACGTCGCTTGCCACGCCGGAACGGGTTCGGTTTTGACCGTGAGAAGAGCGAAGATTCCCTCGGCGCCAACCTGCACCGGCATGAGATGCCGAAGGTACGAGGCCACGCTCAACTTCTGCAGCAGGGAAGGAAGGATTGGGTTGATCGCCTCCCATCCAAGCACGAGCATGGCTGCGGGCGTTGGATTGCGGAACATCATGCTGAGGAGCAGGAAGACAGCTCCATAGCCCAGGCATGCGAGAACGATAATGGCCAGGTACGACTCCATCTGGCCGAGACCGGGACCGTTGAAGATGTAGTCGCTGCCGGCGGCGCCGAATCCCACATACACCAGCACGAAATTCGCGAGAATTGCGCTCGCGAACAACAGGATCGCTGCAATCGATCCGGCCGCGAACTTCGCCAGTAGCTGCAGTTCGCGCCGCACCGGCGACAACAGGTAAAAGTGGATGCTGCGCTCGATCATCTCTCCGCGGATCAACCGCGAAAAAATGCCGAGGCATCCGAAAAAGACGCCGAGCCGTATGTAGTAGAGCTGCACGATTCCCGCCAGAATACTGGTGTCTTCGCTTATTGAGTTTCCTGAATGGCGATCGACGACGAGATGAATGAGAAGAATGAATGTCGGCACGAACGCGAGAAAGTAGATCCACGCAGCTCTCCACGAGAAGAGATTGCGGCGCAACTCGATGCGCGTGAGCCGGTAGCCCTGAATCCACCAAAGACCCCAGGGCGCCTGGGAGAGTCGTTCTCGCATTGTTGCCATTGAGGACGCCATCAGGAAGCGCTCCCTTCCGTACCGATCAGATATTGATAAATGGCGTTGGCGTCGTCGTCTGCCGGTGCGACGGAATCGATTTTGATTAGACCCTCGGCCGCAATGCCATTCAGCATCGAGTAGAACTGATCGAGCTCGGACGTGCGCAGGAAGACACCCTTTCCATCAGCGTGAAGCCGGGCCTCGACGCAATGGTTGACCGAAAACATTCTGGATGCGAGAACCTCGGGCCGGTCGCAGCGAATGAGCACCTGCATCGGTTTCTCGTGAACTTCCTGCCGCACCTGGTGAATGTCGCCCTCGGCGATCAGGTATCCGCCGGTGATGAGAATGACGCGGTCCGAGATGCGGTCAACTTCGTCAAGAATGTGGCTGGAGATAATGACGTGCATCCCCTGCCGGCCAAGATCTTCAAAAAGCGCCATCGATTCGGCGCGGGCCATGGGGTCGAGTCCGTTCAAAGGCTCATCGAGAACAAGAACGCGCGGATGATGGGCGATGGATTGCGCGAGGCGAATCTTCTGGCGCATGCCCTTGCTGTATCCGGCGATCCTGCGGCCGGCCGCTTCGCCAAGCTGAACGCGGTCCAAAGCCTCGACGGTGAAATCCGCTGCCATCGCCTTTTCCATGCCATAGAGCATCAGGCTGTCGTAAACAAACTGCCATCCGGTGATGTTGCGCGGAAAAGAATCGAACTGGGCACAGTAACCAACGGCGCTGAAGAACTCTGTCGCGTCGGCAGGGGTAAGTCCAAGAACCGAAAGACGGCCGCGCGAGGGTTGAATGAGTCCGGTCATCAGGTTCATCAACGTGGTCTTGCCCGATCCGTTGGGTCCGACCAGCGTGGTAATTCCGGGGGGAATCGAGAGCGTGATGCGATTCACGCCCAGGACCTCGCCATAGAACTTGGAGACATCTTCGAAAATGATCTGGTCGCTCATCCGCGGACCACCTCGCGCGCGCGAATGCGCTGGTTCAGCATGGCGAAGCAAACGAGGCAGGCCAATGTGAGCATGCATGCGATGGAGCCATTGGGCAAAAAATTGTCAGTATTGAAATGCTCCGGGGCTCCGAGGAGCCGTTGCCAGACGAGCGTGATCATATAGGGGATATTGAGCAGAAATCCCCACCTCGTCCGCAGTACAGCACTTGCGATGGCTCCCACGCCAGCGGGGATGAAAACGGCAGCAAAGATGACGCCGGTTGCCACGACACGCCACTTCACCCAGGCCGACAAGGCGAGGCCCAGGATAGAGAGCAGGATGATCCAGATGAAAGAGCCAGCGAGAATGCCGAAGGCAATGCGCAGATTGCCGGCCATCCAGGGCAGGGTCGATGTGTATCCCTGATAGATGAAGAGCCCGAGACAGGGAATCCACGTGACGATCGAGAGTGTTGCGAAGAGCGCGAGGAACTTGCCGAACAGATAGCCGAACCGAGAGATGGGATGGCTGAGCAGGATCGGCAGTGCGCTGTCAGCGAGGTCGAAGGTGATGACGCGTGGAGCGACCCACGAAAGGAGAACCAGGGCGAGCCAGCATTGGCCGGAAAGAACCTTCAGAAAGAAGCCTGCATCGACATTGATGAGTTCGCTTGCTTTCCCGTTGATCAGGCTGCGGACCAGGGGATTGTTCGCCGCATAAATTCCGACCAGAGAGATGAGGCAAGGCACGAGGCAGAGGATGAAGAGAGCGATCGTGATCTTCGAGGCCCATGCCTCGGCCCATGCGTAACGCGCAAGCACGAGGATACGCTCTGCCGGAGAGGTAACAGGGCCTTCATAGGCTCGGTAGCTGCGCTTATAGACGGCCATTGGCAATCCTTTCCTTGTCGTTGTCCATGGCCCGCAGGAAAATGTCTTCGAGTGAATCGCGGCGCTGATTCATGCGGCGAATCTGAACGCCCTGTTCCGAAGCAATGACGTAAAGATCGCGGACTTCCACGTTTTCCGGGAGAATGAGTTTGATGCGGCCGCCGGGAAACACGGCGCACTCGCAGCCCAGGCCGCGTACGCTGACTGAAAAGCGTTCCGTGGCCCCAACCGTCTCCAGCTCCATGAAGCTGCGATTGGAACGGCGTTCCTCTTCGATATTGCAGAGCGCCGCCAGATGGCCGCCTTTTAAAATGAGCACCTCGTCGCACGTATCATCGATGTCGCGAAGCAGGTGCGAGGAGATGAGGAGCTGGATGCTGCCTTCCTTACGAATATCTTTGATGAGTTGAAGCATGCGCAGCCGAGCCACTGGATCGAGGCCATTCGTCGGCTCATCGAGAATAAGCAACCGCGGCCCGTGAGCCAGCGCCTGGGCCAGCTTGACGAGCTGCTTCATTCCCAGCGAATAGGAGTTGACCTTGCGGTAGCGCACCTCGCCGAGGCCAACATAGAAGAGCGCTTCGTGGGCGCGCTCCAGGGCCACCTCCGGTGGCAAGCCGGCAAGCTCAGCCATGTAGCGCACAAAACGCACGCCGCTCATGTTTCCAATGAACGAATCGTTCTCAGGCATGTAGCCGACTTTACCGCGAATTTCGGCTCGATTCAGATGCGAGTCGAGACCGAAAACGCTGGCCGTGCCTTTGGTGGGGCGATGAAAACCAAGAAGCGTGTTAATCAGGGTCGACTTACCGGCCCCGTTCGGTCCAAGAAGTCCGATCGCCTTTCCGCGCAATTCACCCGTGAGCCCGTTGAGAACAACACGGTTGGCGAGCCGGACTTCCAGGTCCTTCAGGTCGATGACGCCCATATCAGTTCTTTACGACAAACTTAGGGTTCTTGTTCCCGAATCCTAACAAAGTTTCGATGGTCAGAAAGTCGACATTGAAGAGACGGCTGTCGGTTGCGGCCACAATGCTGTCTTCTTCGCCACGCACACACACGGCCGTGGGCTTTGCATCTGCCGCCATCTGCCGCAGCGCGTCCGCCGCCTTGCCGCTCATTTGCCCCAGAAGCGGCGTTAAAACAGGCGTCAAGTTCTGATACGCAATGGCCGAGTAGTTCTCGTTCGCATCCTTGGGCAGCAACGAGATGAACGACGTAGAGCGGGCAAGCGAATCTCCGCTGGCGTAGATTTTGAGCGACTCCATCAAGAGTGCGCGATCGGGAGCCACAACCATGTAGCCGTCGGCGAACGTGTACTGCGCGACAACAGTGCCGGTTCCTGAGTCGTGCACAGAATAGTAGCGTTGCCCGTCGACCGTGGTCGAGTCGATGGAGATATGATGCGGATGCTGACCGTTCGCAAAATTGTTCGACAATGCGGCCAGATGTTCCAGCGTCTGCTCCAGGCGCGCCGAGTCGTTGACCTCAATCACCGCTTTCCATGATGGGGTTGGAAGAACAGGCCCATCGAGCGCAACTGTGAAGTCCCCGCCCAGCGAAGCGGCCACGTCCTCGCGAAGGTCAAGCTGCAAATTCGCTTGCATGTCCGCGCGGTCCTTATTCTGCATCTCTTTGTCGGGGACGGCCATGTTCAGAATGTCATCGACAATCGTCTTCGGATCTTTCGACAGCACCGCCACCGCCGCGGCCGCATTCGGAGACACAAACTGCAGAGAGCCGATGGCAGCGGGTGCCGCGAGCCAGGATGCAACGCCTTGACGTGCTCCGGAGAATTGCAGCTTTACCTGATTTTCCGGCTGGCCATTGATTTCGCGGTGTTCCGCAATCAGATATTGAACCTGGTCGAGCCCGCTCGTATTCACCGCGCTCTCAGCCCGTGCGCCGCCATGCACCAGCATGGCCTTTGCCCCAATCATCTCGTGTAGATCGGCGGCCAGGAATATGCCCGCCCCGCGGCTGTATGCGCCCGCAATCTGCTTTCCAAAATCAGCCTGCGCAAAACCGCTGTCTCCCGAGTTCAATTGACGGTTAACCAATTTCAGGGCCGCAACATCGTTGGAAAGGACGATGTGATTTCCCGCGATAACCGCGAAGCCGCCGTTCTTTTCCTCCGCGGGAACACTGTTCAAACTATTCTCGTCGAGCACCGTCAGGCCCTTCATCGAACCGGAAACGGGGAACTGATTCTTCAACAGATCTTCCAGACCAGCCTGCTTCACGTCCGCCACAATCGCGAATACAGGATGGCCAGCCTGCTTCACGCCCACAACCACGATCTCATTGCCGAGATAGGTGCTAACCTGGTGAATCTTGTCCACCAGCGCATCGAGATCCGCAGTGTTCTTCTCATGCCCCTGGTTCCACCATTGCTGCAACTCAGGGCTTTGCTTCAGTTCCTCGTGGAAAATCTGATTGGCCTGCGCCACAAAATCGCCAAGATTCGGAATACTAATGTAGAGCAGCGTATCTGCCGGCACTTTACCAACCAGGTCGCTCGTGTAGCGAGGCTCGGGAAAGGGGATTTGTGCAATGCGATGCTGCAACACTCCCAGTTCGGCAAGCAACGGCAGGTACTTCTCGCGGTCGTGGCTCCACGCAATTTGCTGCTCAACCGGCGCCGGCGCCAGCGCGCTGCTGGTCGACACCTGGTCCCCGGCGTGGACAACGGAATCAATCCCGCCATGCGACACATCCACCGCCCCCTGAAGCACCGCGACGCGAGAACCTTTGAGGCCGGAGTCTACTGAGAATACCGTGCCCGTGACGGCCACGCGGCAGTCCGGCGTCTTGACATAAAGGTGACCGGAGGTGCGCTTCACCGCTTGCACAATCACGTCGCCATCATCCAGAGCGATAGTCGTGTTCACGCCGCGTGCGCCGATTGCCAGCACGCTCCGCTCGTTCATTTCAACTGTCGATCCATCGGACAGGCGCAGTACCGCATGACCACCGCCGCTGGTGCGTAGACGCTGATCCTGCGAGAGTTTATCGCCGGGCGCAAGCTGGCGATCGCCATTGTTCGAAATCAGATAAGCAGACCCGTCAATCGACTCAACCTCGGCGCGAACTCCCGGTGGAACCTGCCAATAGGCCCGATACACAAAAAGACCCGCAAGCAGAAACGTTGCCGCGGTGGCAAGTGCCCAGCCGAATGTCCGAGGACGCCACGCATCGATCCGGACAGTCTTCGGAGCGGACCAACGCACGGCCGTTGCTGCCGAACCTGCCTGAAAGCGGAGGCGGCAAGCCTGGCACTCAAGCAGATGCGCGTCAATCAAGCGCAATGTCGAATCAGGAACAACGCCTGCATCGCGCGACAAGAATCGCCGGCGCACGTCTTCGCACGTGACCAGAACGCTGCTCGGCGCGTGAACTCCGTGGTCCAGGCCCAGGCGCTCGGCCACGCGATCCGCCGATGCGGAAAGCTGATCCGAAGTAGGCCTGTCGGCGTGAATGGCTTCGATTGCGGACTCAAATAGAACTTCGTCTTGTCTCATCGTCTTCCCCGATTCAATTCCGAGAGTCGTTTCTTCAGCCGGGAGCGTGTCTGATGCAGCGTAACGGCTACGACTGCCTGGGACGTGCCGAACCATTGTGCAATCTCCCGATTGTCCATCTCTTCCAGATACCGCAGCGTGAACATTTCAGCTGCGCGTGGAGGCAATTCTGCAATCGCTTCTCGAACCAGATCGCTCAACTCCCGGTTTGCCACCGTTCGTTCCGGCGAACTGCCCGAAGCCATCGAGGCGGCTGCTTCAAGCGGCTCGGCTGCGGCAGAGGCGCGCCTCCTCAGCAAGTCGAGCGCTCCGTTAATGGCAGCGCGATAGAGATAGCTGCCGGCGTTGGCAACAGGGGCGTTTGTGCTCGCCAGCCGCAAAAACACGGCTTGCGCCACGTCCTCCGCATCGGCCATGTTGCCGGTAATTCGATAGGCCGACATGAGCACGCGCCTGTTGTGCTCCCCAAATAGAGAGGAGAGATCGTGCGTAAGCGGCAGGATTGCGTTGCCGACGGCCACCGGACCACCTTCTTGACTGTTCATAGGGATGACGCTCGAATCGGACAATTCTTAATCGGACAAGGAAGAATTACGAAAAAAGTTCTACACACGTTCCGAAAAGCCCAGTTCTTGGGCATTTAACTTGCGCAGGCCGCCATGTTGGTCGAATAGCCTGCCAAGGGGTTGGCAGGCCGGTTTTGTTGTCAAATTGCCAGGCTCGAAGATTTACGGAGCGTGCCATGACCCTGTGGTGAAATCAGGCGGAACACTCTTCACGACCAAGACTATCAGCGCAGGGTGTCCGTAGAAATCGCTGCTTCCCGCGGCATCAGCGAGCCATCCATCCGCCATCGACAACAAGAATGTGCCCGTTAATGTAGTCGCTCGCAGGGGACGCAAGAAAGACGGCAGCGCCGGCGACATCTTGCGGCGAGCCCCACCGTCCCGCGGGAATGCGCTCGAGGATTTGCCGGGAGCGCGTTGAATCGTCTTGAAGCGCCTGCGTGAGTTCGGTCGCCATGTATCCCGGAGCAATGGCATTGACTTGTAGTCCGCGCGCGGACCACTCATTCGCGAGTGCCTTGGTGAGTTGAGCCACGGCGCCTTTGGCAGCGGCATAGGCCGGCACCGTAATGCCGCCCTGAAAGCTCAAAAGCGACGCCATATTAATGATTTTTCCCGAACCTCGTTCGAGCATGGGACGGGCGGCCTGCTGGCAAAGACGAAACAGGCTAGTCAGGTTTGTATCCAGAACCTCGTTCCACGCGGCAACGGGAAAGTCGATGGCCGGTGCGCGCCGTGTGATTCCGGCGTTGTTTACGAGAATATCAATGGAACCCAGGGCTTCAATCGCCTCTTCGATGAGACCCACAGCATTCTCCGGGTTCGTCAGGTCGGCAGCGAGCGCGGCATGGCGCACCCCCGTCGCTCGCACTCTATCGATCACATCGAGAGGCACGGATTTGGAACCGTGCAGCGCCACATTGGCCCCTGCCTCTGCGAGTGCCACCGCAATGGATGCCCCCATGCCGCGCGACGATCCAGTAACAAGAGCGTTCATCCCGGTAAGTCGAAAAGAGTCGAGAATCAAAGGGTGTCTCCCAGCCGAGTTATCCCCGGCGTGACTAAAGAAGGTCAGCTAGTTGAATGGGATCCATGTCGGTGTAAACCTGGTTTTCACCACCCATACCCCAGCAAAAAGAATAACTGGCCGTTCCGACGCCTGCATGAAGCGACCATAACGGCGAGATTGCCGCTTGTTTGTTTGCGACCAGCAGGTGGCGCGTTTCATGCGCCGGCCCCATCAAATGAACCACGCGCTGATCTGTCGGAAGATCGAAGTAAAGGTAGACCTCTGAACGGCGCATATGCGTATGCGGCGGCATCGTATTCCAGACGCTTCCTGAATGAAGGGTTGTGAACCCGAGCACAAGTTGGCAACTTGCGATCCCATCGGCGTGGATAAGTTTGTAAATCGATCGATGGTTCGCTGTAGCCGGACCGCCAATGGTCTGTGGCGCCACATCCATCGAATGGACAGATGCAACAGGATACGCAGCGTGCGCGGGATAGCTCAGCAGATAGAACTCCGCGGGCGATTCTGAATTCAGGCTTCCAAACGTGATGGAATGCTCGCCGCGTCCCACATACAGCGCGTCGCGATGATTGAGCTCATAATGCGCTCCGTCAATGCGGACAAAGCCCTGAGCACCGATATTCAGGATCCCAAGTTCACGGCGCTCGGTGAAACATGATACGCGCAATTGCGGGGGGCACTGAAGTTCGAGCGGCTCGGAAAGAGGCGTCGCACTGCCAATAACGGTCCTGTCCAGATCGACATAGACCAGTTCGATCGAACCAGGCTTGAACAGACTGTCGACGAGGAAAGTGGACCGTAGCTCCTCAGTAGACATTCCCGCAAATCGAACTTCATCGGCGAGTTGCAAAGTCCTCATGGCACTTCCTCAGATTGCTTTGTGGTAAAGCCAATTGTCTCCCCAGTCTCAACAAACGAATTCAACGTCTAAGTGGAGTAAACGATCGGCCGGCCCAGAAACACCGGCGCAATATGCCGTGCAAACAGGTTCTCGGTAACGTTCCTTGCAATGATCTCTTCGTTCGACGCAAGCAGATCGAGATAGCGCGAGCCCGCCTTAGCCGCGACCTTGAAGCTCACATGCAGCAGTTGCCGAAAGTCGGAGTTGTAGCTGGCGCAATGCAGATTGTGCCGCAAGGCTCCCGCGAACTGCTGCCCAGACCATCCTGCAACCTCACGAGGGGAGGGGAGTCTTCGCGGATCGATGTCGATAACAGTCGCATAAGGCGCGCACAATTCTTCTGAGTGACTCACGGCTTCAGCATAAATCTCCTTTACGAGATCGAGACCGGCGCCGCCCGACTCGGCAAGACCGATGACTTCCTCAAGCCATGTTGTGCCTGCTGTCTTTAGATGGACCCCCGCGTCCATATGCACAAGAGCATCGTGAATAGCGGGATAAATTGAGAACTTATCGCTCCCGGAGTGAATGCTGAGTTTGAGATTCGCTTCGAGCCCATAGAGACCAATCGCGTGTTGGATGGCTGCGATATCGAGTGATAACTCGTTCGAGAACCGNNATCCGTTGATCGGCAATAGCGGCCAGAATTATGAGCAGTTCGGCTGGTGCCTGCGCGGCGTCTGTTTCATCCATGGAGATTTCAGCAACGAAGTTTCCAGGGCCCTTAGCTACCTCGATGTGGCGATAGATCTCTCCGGCTTCTTCGATAGCCACAAGGAACTTCGTTGCGGTATTCCGCAGAAGCTCGGGAGTGATCTCGATCTCTTGTTGCACCGCTTCGAGACGAACCGTGCCAGCGAGTTCGGCGTGACGTTTGACAAATGCCTCAATCGCCGCATTGGGCGCTCGTTTACCAATGGACTCGGCAACGTCAATGGTGTAAAAATCGCACGCGCTCAGAAATCGATCGACAGTTGTCAAGTTGATATGATCGGCATCGCAATAATACGGGAGCTTCCATCCCAGCTGACGCACTGCGGAATCCGCTGCCATGCGCACCGATGCGGGCTGCGAACAAATGATTGAATGCTCGCGATTCGACTTGTTCCAGACAGGGATAACATCGACCCCGGCGCGCGACGCCAGGATGCAGGCTTGTAACTGTGCCTTGGCCTGGTGCGCAAATCGGTCCCCCACGCCAATGGAGTACTTGCCGAGTCGAATCATGGATTCATTCCTTTACTTTGATGACAACTGCGCTGTAATGCGAGCCCGGAGCAACGAGAAGTTGATGTGGCACGCCGGCGGGAATATGAACAACGTCGCCAACCCCGATTGGGTGAGCCTTGCCGTCGAGAATTCCGGTTCCAGTGGTTTCTCCGTCGTCTCCTTTGCGGGGGTCGACAATCTGTCCACCGGTAATCAGTGTGGCCCTTCCCGCGGTGACATAGAAAATGTCGACGAAGTGGGCATGCATCTCGGCCCCGCCGCTCGCGGCTCGTTCGGAAATCTTGACGGCATGCGTTCCGTACTCACCCAGAGTCGCTCCACTGCTTCCGGATGACTCGGCCTGTTTTACAAGACCCTCCAGCTGGTCATGAATCTGGGCCGATGGGAAAACCTCTGCGCGCGGTTGAGATTGCGCAAATGCCCCTGTTGCGACGCTGGCGATGATTGCTATCCAAATAAGCTTCATAAGTATTTATCTCGCATTCCTCAATTCACAGATCAAGCCAGCTTGTGACTTAGAGCATCTTGTTTTGCGCCCTCTCCAGGGTTACATCGGGAGCCGCGCGGCTCCAGCCAATGCGAAAATCTTTTACGTTTTCAAGTGCAAACGCGCCCAGGGCCGAACGAGGCGCAGTCACAGCGAAAAAGTCCGCTCGCTCTACATTCGACAAATGAAATGCGGGTCGCTCATCCGGAGCGGCCGTGGCGATTTCGACATGGCTCATTTCAATTCCTCGCACATGTCGCAGGAAAAACCCGAATGCCGGCATTGGGCCGAACATCGAAGGCTCAGGATACTTGCTCTCAAGTTCGGCCGGTTGAACCTGTGCAACTGCGGCCGAAGCCCCGCCAACTGTCTCAATATAGATGTTTGAGAGCTTGACATCTTCGATTGGGAAGCCGGGAACTCCGCTCAGAATAGACGAAAGATTTTGAGGCGCTTGATAACAGGTCAAATTGCTGATGAGGATGCGTCGCATGGTCCCGACCTTCGTTGTCTCTTTTGGCCCGCGCAAGCGCGATCCGAGGCGCATGAAAAGTGGGCTTGACGAGAGATCGCGCATCGTCGTGTTGGTGATCGTGATATCCTCCACCAAAGCGCCGTCCACCGACTCCAGCGCATACCCCTGGCAACCGTCAAAAACGCAATCGGAAATGGTGATGTTGATAAATCCACCGTTGGATTCGGTCCCGCACTTGATGCGTCCCGTTCGCCATTGGTGCGCATCCGGAGAAAAGCGTTTGAACGTGCCGTCGAGCACCGTACCCATTTCAAAATCGCCCGTCACCCAACAATTCGAAATCGTGACGTTTCGGGTAGGCCGCGCAAAACCAAGCGCATAACTCGACTTTGGGCAGATTCCGTCGTCCCAGGGGGAATTCACCGTGCAATTTGAAACCCGGGCATTCTGGCAACAGTCCAGGTCCATTCCATCGCGGTCAGTGTCGATTTTGAGGTTATCAATGGTGAGGTTGTCGACACCCGTGAGCAGCAAACCAAAATGGCCACCTTTGAGAATGTCGAAATCGCGAAACAGAACATTGCGGCAATTCTTCAACGCTATGGCCTTGTTTCCCACTCCAGGTTGCTCCGCAATAAATTCGCCGCCGCGATGGTTCTCCGATCGGCCATCGGATAACCCGTTGCCCCAAATCAAGCCGGGACCAGTAACACTCAGGTCATGAAGATCCTCGCCCCATAGCAGTGAGTTATGCCAGTGATTATGCCCGTAGTCCTGGTAGGCATCCCAGGCCGCTTTAGGCTCAGCCGCATCGTAGACACCGCTTCGATACCCCGTCTGCTCTCCAGGACGCGGCGAGTCGGCAGCCATAATGACACTTCCTTGCAAAAGCCTGAGATGCACCTGACTCTTAAGATGAATCGAAAAGCACAGATAAGTCCCTCCCGGAAATACAACGTCTCCGCCCCCTGCGCCTGCCGCAGATTCGATGGCGCGATTCACGGCTTGTGTATCGAGGGTCTTTCCATCCCCGACGGCTCCGTATTCGCGCACATTGAAGATTCCCGCTGACCCCGGGTTCACGCCAGAATCGGCCCGAAAAGCAAATGACGAAGCCGGAAGGGCCACTGCTCCTGCACCAAGTCCACCGGCGCGAAGAAAGGCACGGCGTTTAGTATCGATTGGATTCATTAGGATCCTTTTCCTCGAAAACTCTCGTTACGAACACAAAGTCCACGTGCCAAATCTGTTCACAAAACGAGTTACGGAAACTCACATCCGGATTACATCGTCTTTTAGTCTCAATCAAGATGAAATACCTCCTGAAGCGGCATCAGGCCCTCATCGGGCGCTCGGCCATCAACCTGTTCAAAGAAAGGCGCCATCTCTGCTTGCCACCGGCTATTCACGTCCTGAGAATTCATCGCCGCGCATGCACGATCGAAATCATCCGTCTCGAGATATCCCACAAGAAGGCCATCTGGATTCAGGAAAAGCGAGTAATTGCTCCACCCCGCATGGCGAAGTGCATCGAGCATCTCTGGCCATACCTCCGCATGCCTTGCCCGGTATTCATTGAGACGGTCCTTGCGAACCCTCAGGAGAAAACAAATGCGCATGGGTAACTCTCCGCGTGAGTGGTGTTGCGATCGTTGCTGATCATCCAGACCAAAGCACCTTACAAAAGTGTCTCGTGCATAACCAATGCCACCGCGCTCCGTAACCGCGCCCTGTTTCCTTCTTGCGCGGGACGAAGTCTCGGCTTTGCGACCAATGGAAAGCGATGCATTTCGTCTTCGATGAGTGGTCCGGCCACGTGCCAGAGATTAGCAATATCACCCACCACCACAATCTCCGCGGGTGCCAGCGCAGAAGCGATCATATGCATGCCACGCCCCAATGCGGCGCACATTCGCTGGATCGCGTGGATCGCGTCTAGATTACCCGCTTCGGTCAGGTGAACCAGATCTTCAAATGTGGAGCAGGATGCGCCGGTCCTCTCCGCGTAGTAGCGCAGCGCCGCGGGATTCGCAGCCTGCGTCTCCCAACATCCACGGCTTCCGCACGCGCAGGGTAACCCGTGGGGATCCATCTGGACGTGTCCGAACTCGCCCGCTGACCCGCCTTCTCCGCGCAGGATGCGCCCGTTAGCGAAGATTCCCGTCCCCAACCCCTCCGACACATTCACGACAACCAGGTCGTGCATTCCGTCACTGTCGCCGAACCACACTTCCGACAACGCGCAGGCATTCGCCACATTGTCGGCAACAACCGGTAAGCCAGTTGCTTCCTCGACTGAAGACTTAATGTCCTCTATCGGCCAGTGGACATTTGGAGCGAAGATTGTCTTTCCCGCTCGCTCCGGTCCCGCACTCCGTTGGTTCGCGCCAAGATCGACCCTTCCGGGTAAGCTGATTCCAATTCCGTCGAACGATCGATCTTTGCTTGCGGCGATCAACTGCTTAATCGCCTCAACAATGGCTCCAACCACTTTCTGCGGATCGTCTGGAAGAGCAATGAGACTTTGCGATACGATCCGACCACCCAGATCGGCGACAGCAAGGGTCGTCTGCGATGGATGGATATCGAGCGCCAGGACTCCACGCTGACTGTTCACTTCAAGAAACGTCGGCCTGCGCCCACGAGGCAATCGGCCCAGCGACCCCTCCACGATCCACCGATCGGCAAGCAACTCTTCCACAATCAGCGAGACCGTGCTTCTTTGTAGTCCAGACACACGCGCGAGCTCGGCGCGCGAAATTGGCTGCCTCGTCCGAATCTGATTGAAGATCAAATTCCGATTGATCTGGCGCGGAATTTTGTTGGATGCGCTGACCCTATTGGTGAACGAAAAGCGCGGCGCAACAGACCTTGGTCGGCTTTCTGATTTGCTCGCCATCTGGGCATCCTGTTAGCTCTGGCTGATGTGATGCGAACCGAGAAATCGGCGGTTCGCGTGAAAAGTGATGGTCCGCCTGCTCCCAATTTCGGTCGAAGTTAGGCAGGCCCGTGATTCGCAGTCAGACGTTGTATGTGGAAGAAGATGTTCGCCCGCCGTGTCCTGTCCAGTTGGTGTGAAAGAATTGCCCGCGCGGCTTGTCAATGCGTTCGTAGGTGTGCGCGCCAAAATAATCGCGCTGCGCCTGCAGCAAATTAGCCGGCAACCGCGCCGTGCGGTAGCCATCGAAGAATGCCAGGGCCGTTGAAAATGCCGGCGTGGGCACGCCCAACCCAACTGCGTGAACGATTGCTTCGCGCCATGCCGGCTGGTACCGATTGAGGGCATCGGCAAAAAACTCGTCCAGCAGCAGGTTATCCAGGGCCGGGTTCTTGTCAAAGGCTTCTTTGATTTTTCCGAGGAATCGGCTGCGGATGATACATCCGCCTCGCCACATCAAAGCAATTCCTCCCATATTCAGGTTCCACCCGTTCTCTTTCGCAGCCGCTCTCAAAAGCATGTAGCCTTGCGCATAGGAAATAATCTTTGAGCAGTAGAGTGCGTTGCGAACACATTCGATGTAAGCGATGCGATCGCTGTCAATGGCCTTTGCATCGGGGCCTTGAAGAATGAATGACGCGGCAACACGCTCGTCTTTCAGCGCCGAAAGGCATCGCGAGAAAACAGACTCGCCAATGAGCGTTACAGGCTGGCCTAAGTCGAGTGAACTGAAGACCGTCCACTTACCCGTGCCTTTTTGACCGGCGGCATCGAGAATCTTGTCGACAATTGGCTCGCCATCTTCGTCTTTCTTGGCAAAAATGTGGCTGGAAATTTCGATGAGATAACTATCGAGTTCGCTCTGATTCCAATCGGCAAATACCCGGCTCAAATCGTCAGCGCTCAGGTTAAGGCCTCGCTGCAGCAAATCGTAAGCTTCGCAAATTAGCTGCATGTCGCCGTACTCGATTCCATTGTGAACCATTTTGACAAAGTGCCCCGCGCCATTTTCGCCCACCCAGTCGCAACAGGGAGTTCCATCTTCCACCTTCGCCGCGATGGCTTGGAAAATGTCTTTCACATGCGGCCATGCAGCGGGATTTCCGCCCGGCATGATCGATGGACCGAAGCGTGCCCCCTCTTCGCCACCCGAGACACCGGTGCCGACAAAGAGAATGCCCTTTTCCGCAAGCGCCTTGCTTCGCCGATTGGAATCAGTGAAGAGCGAGTTACCGCCGTCGATCAGAATGTCCCCTGCTTCGAGCAAGGGAAGCACATGGTCGATCATCTGGTCTACCGTGTCGCCGGCTTTCACCATGAACATCACGCGGCGCGGCCGCTTCAGCAGCGAGACGAACTCCTGAATCGAGTGAGCGCCAACAACGTTTGTACCTTTTGCCTCCTCGGCGATAAAGTCGTCGACTTTGGAAACAGTCCGGTTGAATACAGCCACCTTGAATCCATGGTCGTTCATGTTAAGGACAAGATTCTGTCCCATTACTGCAAGGCCGATCAGGCCGATGTCGCAAGTTGCGTCTGGCATACGATCTCCAAAACTCCGCTGAATTCCAATGATGTGAGTCTATTGGTTGACACCGCTGGCGAGAAAGCCGCCATCGACGACGAGAGTTTGCCCAGTGACAAAGGATGCTGCTTCCGAAGACAGGTAAATTGCGGCTCCAATCAACTCTTCGGTCTTGCCGAAGCGCCCCATGGGTGTGCGCATCAGCAACTCCTGGCCGCGCGGCGTGCTGTCGAGTAGCTGCGCATTCAGGTCAGTGCGAAACACGCCTGGTGCGATTGCGTTCACGTTTACACCCTTCTTCGACCACTCAATAGCGAGCGAGCGGGTAAGGGAAGTTACGCCGGCTTTGCTGGCGGCATACGCGGCCACCTCATTCAGAGCGACAAAGCTGTTCAGGGATGTGATGTTCACAATGCGGCCGTAGCCCCGTTCGAGCATAGGCTTGCCAAAAACCTGGCAGGCACGAAGGGTACCGGTAAGGTTGGTATCGAGAATGGCGTTCCACTCATCTTCCGGCATGGTGAGTGTTGGCGTTCGTTTAATCCTTCCTGCGCAGTTAATAAGAATATCGACCTGACCAAATCTCTCCAGAACTGCTACAAGCAAATGTTCCAACGAGGCTCGGTCGCAAACATCGGATACGCAGCGCAGCGTCTGGTGGCCGCGCGACTCGATCTCCTGCGCCGTTTCGTCCACTTGCTGTTGACGGCGCGCGGTTGCGATCACGTGTGCCCCGGCCTCTGCCAGTCCGAGCGAAAGCGCGCGCCCAATCCCCGAAGTGCCGCCGGTCACTACTGCAATCTTGTCGTTCAGATTAAGTGCATTAAATCCCATTAGTCTTCCTTTGCGAAGCGGTTCCGATGAGCCCAGAGTCCGAGACCGGGATTGGCAATGAAGAAAACCTCTTCACCGTCGATTTGGTTGTAGCCATGCTTGAGCGTTGAAGGATTGTAGCGCGCAAGCATCGTGGCCAAATCCTCGTAAATGAATCCCACGGACTCAACCTCCCGTTGCGTCAAATGTCCGGGGCACCAGGTAATCCTGAATCGTCCTTCAGATGACCCGTGAATCAAATGGGCGGCGGCGCTCAAATCGCCGGCAAGTTCGGGGTCGGCCTCCACCGCGGCAAGAGTTGCCGGCGTTCCGCGATAGCCGTATTTGCGAATGAGTGCATCAATCGCGTTGTCTTCGCCGAACTCCTTTACGCCGGGTGCGAGAATGATGAGTTCTGCATCGTCGGCCAGGGCCATTCGCGTGCGGTATACCGCCTTGTTCCCGAGCCACGTGGAATGGAACTCATGAGGGTCGAGATAGACCACGGCCTTTTTTATCGGCTTGTCGAGCATTTCAAAATTTACTTGCAGACTCAGTTCTGCGGCGCGGTGGAAACACTCGGAGTCATCGCCAATAAAGAGTCCGCGCACCGCAAGTCCGCCCGCCGCTCGGCGCGCGACAACCGTCAGCACATACACAATCGGCAGGTGGCGCAGGAAACGATCGGCGGCGTAGTTGAGCACCGAGCGGACTGGATTTTCTGCGCGGCCCATGATGCGCTCCATCCCATACACAGCGCCCAGGTAGTGACTGCGATTGATTCCGTCGCGTCCCCCGGTGCCAACCAGAATATTCTTGGTGAAGTTTGCCATGCCAATTACTTCGTGCGGCACAACCTGGCCAAGCGAAAGGATGAGGTCGAATTCCCCTCCGGCGATTAGCCGGTTGACCTGGGCGGGCCACGGATAACTCAGCTTGCCTTCCGATTGCTCATAGATAAATTCCGCTGGAACTTCGCCGAGAGTCTCAACATCGGTTCGCCAGTTATGAACATGAAATAAGTTTTGCGGAATGTCGCCGAACATTCGGGTAAGTTGGTCGGCGCGCATCGGCGTGTGCGTGCCCAGCGCGGGAAGAATCGCCTTCATGCAGTCGCCATAATGCTTCCATGCAATGTTCGTCAGTTCTCCGGCTCGGGAGTGCTCCCGGCTCTGATCCGGTGGAACAGCGAGGACCCGATGGCGCGGGCCCAATTTCGCCAGCGCGCCTTCCAGCAGCTCTCTTAACTGCTGTGAATCAATGTCGGTCTCCGCGTTTCCGACCCCGCAATATAAGTTCATGCCCGAACCTCCACCTTTTTCAGTCCGGGCGCGAGGGTGACAACAACAACCAATGCGACCAGATAGGCGCTTGCCGCCAGGGCGAACAGGCTCGCATAACTTCCGGTTAGTTGCAGAATATAGCCTGTGAATGTGGCTAGCAGAAAACCGCCGACCGAACCCGCCATGCCGCCGATCCCCGTCACCGAGCCGACGGCCGTGCGCGGAAACATATCGGATGGTGTGGTCAGAATGTTTGCCGACCATCCCTGATGAGCTGCCGCGGCCAGGCTCAGCAGGGCAATCGCAACCCACTCTGAGCTGAGGTAGTTGATCAGGAAAACCGGAACGACGGCGCATGCGCATATGAGCATAGCCGTAAGCCGCGCCCTGGTTGCCGAAAGACCGAGGCGACGGAAAGGAACCGGAAGCCAACCTCCTCCAATGCTCCCGATGGCAGAGGCGTTGTAGACAACGATCAGCGGCATGCCGAGGTGCGAAAGGTCGAGATGGAATCTCTTACTGAAGAAATCCGGCAGCCAGAAAAGATAAAACCACCAAACGGGGTCGGTAAGGAACTTTCCGATCGCGAAAGCCCAGGTCTGCCTGTACGTTAGCAGTTTGAGCCATGGCGTCGAGGGTCCCATTTGCTCGGCGGCTTCCTCGTAAATGTGACGTAACTCGGCGCCGGTCAATGTTGGATGGTCGGAGGGCTTGCGGTACTTAGCGAACCAAACCGCAATCCACGCAGCGCTGAAAAGACCCGTAACCAGAAACGCCGCGTGCCACCCATAACGTATCGTGACCCATGGAACGATGAGCGGCGCCAGTATAGCTCCAAGATTTGTTCCGGAGTTGAAGATTCCCGTTGCGAACGAGCGCTCGCTCTGAGGGAACCACTCGGCTACCGTCTTGATCGCCGCAGGGAAGTTACCCGACTCACCAATGCCTAGAAAAAAACGTGCGATGCCAAACTCCAGCACATTCGATGCCAGCGCGTGACCCATTGCCGAAAGGCTCCAGACGGCCATGATCACCATGTAGCCGATGCGCGTGCCCACCTTGTCAACGAACCGGCCGGCCATCAGCAACCCCATCGCATACGCTAGCTGAAAAGCCTGCACCACGTGGCTGTATCCAAGCTCGGTCATGCCGATGCTGTGCGTCAGCGTCGGCTTCAGAATCGAGATCACTTGCCGATCCATGTAATTGATTGACGTGGCAACAAAGAGCATGGCGCAAATCGTCCAGCGCACCTGTCCGAGGCGTGGGGGAGCCGTGTCTCCTTCGGTCGGCATGAGTCGCGCGTCGGTGCTTGACATGCGGGTTAAGCCCCCTCGAGCTTGTAGGCCTGCTTAACAAGTCCATAGGTCAGTGCATGTGCCACTTCGTGAGCCTCGTCTTCGTTGAGCCGGTGTTCCGCGACAAGCTTGGCCAAAAAAGCGCAATCCATGCGGCGCGCAACGTCGTGGCGCGCGGGAATCGAGAGGAAGGCACGCGTGTCGTCATTGAAGCCGACGGTGTTGTAAAACCCCGCCGACTCCGTTGCCTGCTCGCGGAAACGCACCATGCCTTCAGGACTGTCGTGGAACCACCAGGGTGGCCCCAGGCGCAGGCAAGGATAGTGTCCCGCTAAAGGTGCTAACTCCCGGCTGTACGTGGATTCGTCAAGCGTGAAAAGAATGATCGTGAGCTTTGACTCGTTGCCGAAGCGGCTTAACAGGGGTCGCAACCCGTCGACGTAATTGGTTGGCCGGGGAATGTCGGCGCCAATATCACGCCCGTACTGTTGATAGAGGGTGTGATTGTGGTTGCGCACACTGCCTGGATGAATCTGCATCACGAGCCCATCGTCAAGGCTCATGCGCGCCATCTCCGTGAGCATCTGCGCGCGGAATAACTCCTGCTGTTCTACATCGGCGTTGCCGGCAATCACGCGTGCGAAGAGATCGGTTGCTTCGGCCTGCGGCAAATCGGCGGTGTGCGGCGTCGGATGACCGTGATCCGTAGCCGTGCAGCCAAGAAAGCGAAATCGAATTCGGGTTTTGCGCAGGGCCTCTAGATAGCCCCTCCAACAACTCGTATCTTCGCCAGTCTGTTCGCCCAGCCGGGCAATGTTCTCTTTGAATCCCGCGAACTCGGGATCGACCACCGGGTCAGGGCGAAACGTGGGGAGGATGCGAGCGTTCCATCCGGAGTCGCGGATCGCCCGATGATCCGCGAGCGAGTCGAGCGGCGAGTCCGTCGTCGCGAGTACTTCAATGTTGAAGCGTTCGAACAATGCGCGGGGAAGGAATTCCGGCGTGCGCAGTTTCTCTGAGATTGTGTCGAAATAAAGGTCGGCCATAGCCTCTGAAAGACGCTCGGTCAAGCCAAAAAGTTCTTGGAATACGAAATCGAGCCAGATCCGCGTTGGCGTTCCACGAAAGAGGAAATAATGCTTGGCGAAGATCCGCCAGACGCGACGCGGATCTTTCATCTCACCGCGCCCAATTTCGAGTTCCTCCAACGACACGCCCTGGCTGTAAAGCATGCGGTAAACGTAATGGTCCGGCTGCACCAGAAGTTTCGCCGGGTCAGGAAAAGGCTCGTTTTTCGCAAACCACGCGGCCTGCGTATGTCCATGGGGACTGACGATAGGCAAGTCGCGAATGTGCGCATACAGCGCGCGCGCAATGGATCGGGTCCCTGGGTCGGCGGGAAAAAGACGGTCTTCGTGAATCAACATCGTTTCTACTCCCGGCTTGCACGGAGGCATTGATTCAACATCAGGCTCGGTAGCCCATGCCGTCGAGAACACCGCGCAGGTAGGCAATCGACTCGATCACTCCCGGCATTGGATCGTCGCCATGAATTTCATACTCGAGGTCCACAAAACCCTTGTAGTTCGTTTTGATGAGGGCCGCGAAGATCTCGCGGAAGGGAAGCTTGCCGCGCCCAACCGCGACCTGGCTTTCCTTCTCATGGAAGTCTGTCAAATCCTTGGCGTGCATGTTGAAAAGGCGCGGCCCAATTGCATGGATGGCTTCGACAATGTCCGTATTTGCCCGCACGCAATGACCCATATCAATGCAACAGCCCATGCGCGGGTCAAGGTCCTTCACCGCTTTCAACACATCGAGCGGAGAAGGGAAGACCTTGTCCTCGGGGCCGTGATTGTGGATGGCGATGCGAATGTCGTACTCCTTCACGAACTTCTCCATGCGTGGAAGTGTTGCAGGAGCCGGATCGCCGGCCACGATGACGGAAAGTCCGGCGCGCTTGGCATATTCAAACTTCGCGCGGATATCGTTGTCCTCGTCTTTGGGAAAATAGATCACGCCGGCCGCGTGCAGCTTGATGCCCGCCGCCTCGTAGTCGGTCAGCGCTTTGGCCTCTTCGGCGGCATCCATGGGCAGGTGGTCCTTCACGTCTTTCGGATTGAGCGCGGTCACCTGGAGTTGCTTCATGAATCCGATCATCTGCGTACGCGTGAAGTTGCGGAATGTATAGCTGGCCAGGCCGAGATGGACTGGGGAGGGTTTCCCCGCGTCTTGCGCGGGATCGGCAAAAGCGGGAAACGCTGCAGAGGCTGTTGCTGCAAGTGCGCTTGATTGCAGGAAACGCCGGCGCGAGAATGTTGATGTCATTGTTGCCTCGAAAGGAATTACTTTAGAGATGTGGAGCCCAGCCGGCTTCGTACGTGCGGACCCAATACTTCATAGCTTCGGCGTCATCAAGCACTTTGCCGTCGCTGGTGTTCAGTGCCAGGGTGCGACGCACTTCCCACGACACATTGGAAAGCTGCAGCATCGTTACGGCGACGTTTCCCACGGCGATCGGTGCATTGAGCTTTTCGCCTTTGCGGATGGCGGCGATGAAATTGGCAAAATGACGGTCGGTCATGGAGTCGCGGCCCGTCGTATCCGAGGAGTCCGCGGCCTTCTCAGCCTTCACTTCAGAAGTTTTGTTGCCCTTCAGGTCGTAGACCTCGTAGCCGCCGCGATCCACGATTACCGACCCTGTGGTTCCCATGATGCACGAGCCGCGATCGCGCCCGTAGAACCTCATCCCCTGGCAGCATTTTCCTTCCCACTCCAGTAACTTGTCGGGATATTCAAAGCTCGTCAGAAGCGTGTCATAAAACTGCCAGTCATCCTTGAAGTGATACCGGCCGCCTGCTGAAGAAACGCGCTCAGGGTAATCGACACCCAATGCCCATCGGCAGACATCCACTTCATGTGTTCCGTTGTTCAGGGTTTCGCCCGTACCCCAGATCTTGAACCAGTGCCAGTTATAAGGTTGAACATTATCCTTATAAGGTTGCCGTGGCGCGGGGCCTTGCCACAGGTCCCAGTCGAGCGCTGCCGGCACGGGCGTTTCTTTGCCGACTCCTATCGATTTGCGCGTGTTGCTGTACCACGCTTTTGCATAGTAAGCGCGACCGATCAGGCCTCTGCCTATCTTGTCGACGACTTCAATCGTGTGCGGCGACGAACGCTGTTGCGTCCCCATCTGCACTTGCTTCCCGTACTTCTTCTGTGCTTCCACCAGCAGCGCGCCTTCCGCCGGATTGTGGCTGCACGGCTTTTCTACGTACACATGTTTCCCCGCCCGCAAACCTGCAATCGCCATCGGCGCGTGCCAGTGGTCCGGCGTGGCAATGGTGATCGCGTCAATCTCCTTCAGCTGCAAAATGGCACGAAAGTCCTTGTCAGTTGCTGGAGCTTCGCCCATCTCGCGCCCCGTCTCTGCCGCGAACTTTGCCAGGATGTTCGAATCCACGTCGCATACATGCGAAATGCGCGCCGCGTTCTTGTTCGCCTTCAACGAAGAAAGGTGCGCATAGGCGCGGCCATTCAGCCCGATGACCGCGAAGTTGAGTCGGTCGTTCGCGCCCAGAATCTGGCTGTAGCTCTTGGCGGTTGACCCCATCGCCATGCCTGCGGCGCCGACTGCGAGTGTGTCGAGGAATTCACGTCGTGTGACCAATTCAGTTTCTCCATCGATTCCATGCGTGAACGCGGGCCATCGGTTGAAGCGTCAGCCCCGCATTCTTCCTTTTAAAGCGAACCCGAATCCTGAAGCGCCTTTTTCATGCCGGCCCAACTGATGCGCGTCGATTCTTCCGGGGTAGATGCTCCATGCCAATGCGTTTCCAGGCTAACGGCTTCCCGGTACCCCACCTGGCGCAATGCCTTGAATTGAGCCGTCCAATCGATGTAACCCGTGCCAACGGGAGCCCATTCAATCTTCCCGCCAGCATTTTTCTGCGCATTCTTTACGTGGCAGTGATGGATGCGATCCTTGGGCAATACGGCCCACGCTACCGGAAAAGCATCGAGTTCGCCGCGCATCACGGCGTTTCCCGGATCCCAGTTCAACGCCAGGTGCGGTGTCTTGACTGCCTCCAGCGTCCGTGCTGCCTCGCGCCCTGTCGCCGTATTGCACTCAAACTCATTTTCGAGTACCAGCAGTATGCCTTGCTTGCCGGCCGTCTCCGCCGCGGTGCGCAACTTGTCATCGATGGCGGCTCGGTAAGGCGCCACATCGTCGAGACGCCAGAAATCGAAACACCGCACCTTTCCGGTATCGAACTGTCTCGCCAACGCGATTGCCCGCTCGAGAATCTCGTCCTGCTTCTTGAAGTCGGCGTCCACGGCCCCATGCATGTCGCCCTTTGATCCGTACTGCGACCGTGGCGCGCCAGGCCAGTCGGTCTTGAAAAGGGGACTGGCAATGTCGGTCACCTTCAGGTCGTATTTCGCCAGAATCCTTCTCGCCTCGGCCACCTGGTCGTCGCTCAGGTCCATTGTGTTCTTGCCCCACATGGATCGAAGCTCGACCCAGCGCAAGCCAAAGTCATGGGCAATGACCGAACAGACATGATCGAAATCCGGTGAGATCTCGTCGTTTATGACTGAAATGCGAAAAGGAGAGCTGTCGACCTCAACCCTGCCCCACGCCGCGGGTGCGATAGATGCCGTAGCCGCCATGGTCGCGCCGGCAAAAAACGATCGTCGCGTTATGCCTTCCATGTTGCTCCTTCCGCGGCAGGTGCATGCGCGGGGGATAAAACCTGACCTCCGCCGCGAAAGTTCCATGCGCGCGAACCGTGCACTCTGAATCGAAACAGTATTTTGTTCAAATACCGAACTAACGCTATCGAGTGCGGTCAAAGTTTGTCAAGCGAAATTCAGTTCTGAGCTTTGCCGCATCCATCTTTGAACCGATCGTCGCCGACTCGGAAGGCGACCCTTGCAAGTCTCCAGCCAGCGGGCAGCGCTCGCACTGCGCGTTCCGTCCGCAATAGGCTTTCCCCACGGCCACCGTAAGCGCGTGAAATTCATTGAACAGCTGTGTGCGCGCTTCAGGTGGGTCCTGTCGAAATGCCGCCCGCGTGAGCTGGGCAAGGGATTCGTAATCCTGCCTGGTCGGCCCTACCAGTTTGTGGCGCACAGCAATGCGGCGCAGATACTCGTCGGCGACAGGCACCGGATGATCCAAAGCGTAGAGCAGAATAGCGTCGGCCGTTTCAGGTCCCACGCCGGGCAAAGCCAACAGCCGCTTGCGCAAGTCCGCTGTCGGGGCCGCTGCCAGCCGCGCCAGGGAGCCCCCATACTCATCGTCCAGCATCCTCACAAACGCCTTCAGTGCCGGCGCCTTTCGCGTCTGAAAACCCGAAGGGCGGATCAGCTCCTGCAATAAATCCAGGGGAACAGCCCGAAATCCTTCCAGCGTCAGCGCATCGGCTCGGCGAAGATTGGCAAGCGAGCGCTCCACAGCTTTCCAACTCGTATTCTGCGTCAAATACGCGCCGAGAATCACTTCGAATCCGCTTGCAGCCGGCCACCATTGCTGCGGACCGAATACTTTGATTAGCTCGTCAAAAAGCTTCCGCAGCCGCACCGCAGGCGCCCGGCGAGTCACTTCGAACCGCCCTCTTCCGGGCCAAACCGAAGCTCGGCTTTCCATTCCAGCACACGGGCGCGCGCCGCTGCTGTTTCTGCCTGCGGAATATGACCGGCATGTTGCAAGGCAATCGAAAGCGCCGTATGCGCCAGAGGATCGTCGGGAGTCAGTGTCGTCAAGGCCATGGCCGCTGCCACCGAATGATTCGGCTGCCCGGCATCGCGCAGCGCTCTTATAAGCCCATGATGCGCGTCCACATGGTCCTGGTCAGCCGCGATAGCGGCGCGGAACGCCCTGGCTGCTTCCGCAGCTGAGCCGGCTGCAAGCAGATCGAGCCCGTGCTTGAAAAGCGCATCGGCGTCGCGAGGTTCCGTCACGCATCTTAGGATAAAGGGTGGTCGCGCCCGCTTGCCACGACCGCCAGGCTACCGTCTGCATCGCAGGCATCGAGGAAGCGCCTATGAAGAGTCACACCGAATACCTTGTCTTTGAAACGAAGAAGCGCCGCGAGATGGTTCACATCACCAACGAAGTGGAGAAGATCGTCGAGCGAAGTGGGGTCAAGGATGGCCTGTGTTTCGTTTCTCCCATGCATATCACTGCCGCCGTCTACGTCAACGACCACGAAAGCGGGCTCATTGAAGACATCTGGAAATGGCTTGAACAGTTGGCTCCCTCTCGGCCGGATTACAAGCATCACCAAACCGGAGAAGACAACGGCGACGCGCACCTGAAGTCTCTCCTGCTCCACCACGAAACCACCCTGCCTGTCACCGCCGGCAAGCTTGACCTCGGCACCTGGCAGCGCGTGTTCTACGCCGAGTTCGACGGCCAGCGCCGCAAGCGCGTGATTGTCAAAGTCCTGGGTGTCGAGTAGACGTCCCCATGCGGACGAGCCCTCCATTGCACGTCATTTTGGGCTAATTCCCAGGAGAAGAAGGGTCTCAAAAGAGCCTCGGTCCGGGACTCCATTCGCCCCTGGAAGTCAGGCGTTCCTCCCTGAAAAAAGTCGATTTATCCCAGAAATAATTCTTTCGGTGCTTGAATCGCTAACTTGTTCATGGTACGTTGATACAACGTTTCAGAAGTCTTCCCTGGTTGGCTGTATCGTTTGGAGGCAGGAACTCTCCTGTTTCCTCATTCTCATCAAGCTTCGAACCATAGTCCGAAACGCACGTCCGGGACGTTCATCAGGTTTGTGTTTTTTTTGAGAAGTGAAGCATCAGGCGTTTAAGCCCTGTCAAAGTTCAAGAGGCTTGACGAGAAAGCATCTGCATTCAGGCAGCGCCGGTCTGGGCGTTTTTTCTTCAGACCAAAGGTTCATCGACGACGTAATATACTGCCGTTCTACCGCTTCTAAAAGCTATCCGTTCTCTTCAACCTTTTCATTGCCGGCTTTCAATTGTCTGCTTGATTTTCTGGCTACGACCGCGAAGTGTCTTCTTCGTTGCGGTTGAACTCTTCAGCCGGAGATGCGGGTCAGCTTTCCGCATTCGA
Organism: Acidobacteriaceae bacterium; assembly: GCA_003164635.1. Classification (GTDB taxonomy): domain Bacteria; phylum Acidobacteriota; class Terriglobia; order Terriglobales; family Acidobacteriaceae; genus Telmatobacter. Next base: position 3,764 of record PLTV01000189.1, on the reverse strand, counting down.
GTCTTTGTAACCGAACATAAAACCAAAGCAGTTCGAAAATCTGTCTGGACTTCAAACAGTCGCTGAGGCGCCTTTCTCCAGAAAAGGTGCCAGTTCCAAACTGTTGAACAGTCTCACAGCATTCCGAAACTGCCCACGGCAACTCCGTCGTTCAGAGAATCACATCAACACAATTTTCAGAGGGGGCATGACATGATGCGACTCAGCTTCAGGTTGCCGATTCTGGTGACCTTGCTTGTAGTTCTCGGGTACTTATCCACATCGCCGGCGTTCGGACAGGCGACAAACACAGGCACAATCGTTGGTGAAGTCCAGGATCAAAGCGGCGCCGTCGTTCCAGGGGCAATTGTCACCCTGATCGATAACACCACCAACGCTGCGCGAACAACCCAGTCAAACAAGTCCGGCGGATATGTTTTTGTGAACGTTTCCCCGAGCACCTATACCGTCTCGGCTTCCAAAGGCGGTTTCGAGTTAGCCAAGGTCGACAACCAGACCGTTGAGGTCGGCACCCAGGCGACGGTCAATTTCAAACTGACCGTGGGCAGCGATCAGATCACCGTCGAAGTGCAATCGGCTGGAACCGACCTGCAGACGATCAATGCGACCGTCGGGAGCACTGTTGAGCAGGAAGCCATCGCTCAGCTTCCGAGCCTTCTGCATGACGCGGGCACCTTCACTACATTGCAGGCCGGCATCAGCCCCGACGGCAGCGTCTCTGGCGCGGTGCAGGACCAGAGCACGTTCTCGCTCGACGGCGGCAATAATTCCAACGATATGGACGGCAGCGGATCCGTTTACGGTACCAATGGGTTTGTGGGAGATCCCACAGGCGGCGCGGCTGGCGGCGGCCAGGGACTCCCCACCAACCCTTCCGGCGTCATGCCCGTCCCATCGGATAGCGTGGAAGAGTTCAAGGTGAACACCACCGGTCAGGGAGCGGAATTTAACAACTCCGCCGGCGCGCAGGTTGAAGTCGTCACCAAGCGCGGAACGAACACATGGCATGGCACCGGCTACGAGTATTACCTTGACAACAACTTCAGCGCCAACTACTGGCAGAACAACGCGGCCGACAATGGCGTAACCCCTCCCGCCGACTACCACTACAGCAAGTACGGCTTTGGCGCCGGCGGCCCGGTCCTGCCCAAGTTCATGGGCGGCAAGACCTACGTCTTCGGGCTTTATCAGGGATGGCGCTTCCCGAACTCCGAGATCTACACCCGCCCTGTCCCTTCCGCGGCGCTGGAAAGCGGTTTGATCACCGACACCAGCACGGGGATCCAATACAACCTGGCAACCATCGATCCTCGTCATGTCGGCATCAACCCAACGGTTCTGGCTATGTGGAAGCAGTACGAGCCGGCGGGCAACAACACCTCGTGCTCCGACCTTAAGGGGACCGAGTGCGATGGCGTCAACGAGAACGAATTCAAGGGCCAGTTGAGCCTCCCCTACAAAGACGACTTCCTCGTCGGGCGTCTCGATCACGACTTCAGCGAGAAGGTACACTTCATGGCCAGCTATCGCTACTACAAGCTGACCAGGGCCGTTGACAACCAGGTGGATATCGGCGGCTTCTTCACCGGCGATAAGCTAGGCACCGCAGCTTCCACCGCGAGCCGTCCCATTCAGCCCTGGTACTTTGTGACCGGCCTCACGACCAACATTTCCGCGAAGCTTACCAACGACTTCCACTACAGCTTCCTGCGCAACTACTGGTCCTGGTCCACCAACAATGCCCCGCCTCAGGCCACCGGATTGGGCGGAGCGCTGGAGCCGTTCGGTGAAACGGCCAACACACTCTCTCCCTATAACCTCAACACCCAGTCGATCCGCACTCGCTTCTGGGATGGCCACGACAATTTCTTCCGCGACGATCTGACGCTGCTCAAGGGCAACCACCTTATTCAGTTCGGTGGTCAGTATCAACACAACTTCAACTTCCATCAACGGTCTGACAATGGCGGCGGCGTCAACTTTACCCCGACCTACCGTCTTGGCGAGAGCAGTTCGAATGGGATCGGTGCAAACCTCGATCTTTCAGACCTGCAGGCAAGCGGCTACCCCGCGGGTGGAGGCCCCAGCCGTCTGGCGGCCGCGGCGCTGGGCATTGTGACCACCTCTCAGGTCGCGTACACCCGCTCCGGACCAACGCTGGCGCTGAACCCGCCCCTCACCCATGCTTTCGACAAGAGCACTATCCCGTACTACAACACCTACTTCAGCGACACCTGGCACATGAAGCCTTCGTTCACCGTCACCTATGGTCTGGGTTGGACGCTGGAAATGCCTCCGACGGAAGCCAGCGGCAAACAGACCGTGCTGGTGGACTCCTCCGACACGCCGGTAAAGACTCTCGACTACCTGGCGCAGAAAAAGGCTGCCGCTCTGCAGGGCCAGGTCTACAACCCCGAACTGGGATTCGCGTTGGTGGGCAACGTCGGCTCAGGGCGTAAATATCCCTACGACCCGTTCTACGGGTCATTCAGCCCCCGCGTCGCCGCGGCCTGGAGCCCGCATTTTGACGATGGCCTTCTCAGCCACGTCTTCGGTCATGATGACACGGTCATTCGCGGCGGCTATGGCCGCATCTATGGCCGTCTGAACGGTGTCGATCTCGTTCTCGTCCCCCTGCTGGGCGTCGGCCTGATCCAGCCCGTGCAATGCACCCAGGCCCTCGCGAGTGGCGCCTGCGGTCCCACCAATCCAACTGCGACAACCGCCTTCCGTATCGGTGTGGACGGAGATACCGCTCCTTTGGCAGCGGCCTCCCCAACCCTGCCCCAGCCGGTCTATCCCGGCTACAACAACGGAGAGTCGTCTTCGGCAGAAGGCCTGGATCCAAACTTCCGCCCCAACGTCTCCGACACGTTCGATCTGACCATCCAGCGCAAGATCAACTCGCATCAGACACTGGAAATGGGTTACATCGGCCGCCTCGTCCACCACGAGTACCAGCCGGTCAACCTCAACGTAGTTCCATACATGATGGTCCAGGGTGGGCAGAGCTTTGCTAACGCCTATGCTGCCTTGGAAAAAACTCTGGGTTGCGCAACCTCCGTCGGCGCTTGCGGCGCAGCCGGAGCCCCCACAACTGTGACTCCGCAGCCGTTCTTTGAAACTGCACTTGCCGGTACGGGATATTGCACCGGCTACGCAAGCTGCACCGCGGCCGTGATGGCCAAGGAAGGACCTGCCGGTAACGGAGACCTCCTCTACCAGGAAGTCTGGAGCATGTGGTCCAATCTCGACAATGGCGGATTCAACTTTGCCCCAACCATGATGGGAAGCAGTCCCAATCCTGCTAACCCGAACTTCTCTCCACAGGCTTCCAGCGGATTTGCCCTCAATGCCAGCACCGGCTACGGCAACTACAACGGAGGCTTCATCACCCTGATTACCAATAACTGGCACGGCTTCCTGCTCCACAACAACTTCACCTACAGCAAGGCGCTCGGAACCGGCGCTGTGGTGCAGGCATCAAGCGAATACACGCCCAACGATGCATTTGACTTGGGCAAAATGTATGGCTTGCAGCCGTTCGACCGCAAATTCGTTTACAACTCCTACCTGGTCTGGCAAGATCCGTATTTCAAAAGCCAGCGCGGAGTTCTTGGTCGGATGATGGGTGGTTGGTCGCTTGCTCCCATCATGACTGCCGGAAGTGGGCAACCGATCTATTGCGGCACGCAGACCGAAGCTCAATCGTTCGGATCGGCCGACGGCAACAACTACTACACCAATGAGCAGTGCGTATTTAC
>PLTV01000008.1:13613-16724 GCA_003164635.1 Acidobacteriaceae bacterium | reverse complement strand
GACATTCGACACCACGCTGAATGCCAGCGGATTTCCGTCCAATGCCGATTTCGGCAACGCCATGATCAAGCTCTCGACCTCAGGGACGCTGGCGGTGGCTGACTATTTTGAAACCTATAACACCGTCAGCGAATCGAGCGAAGACAAAGACTTCGGCTCCGGTGGCGAGATTCTGTTGCCCCCCCAGACCAATGCCGGCGGCACAGCCGTGCAGTTGGCTGTGGGCGCAGGCAAAGATGGCAACATCTATATTGCAAACACCGCCAGCCTGGGAAAATTCACCACCAGTTCCTCGGACAGCAATATCTATCAAATCGTTCCCGGCGCACTTCCCGGCGGCGTTTGGGGAACGCCCGCGTTTTTCAACGGTACGCTTTACTATGGCGCAGCCTACGATACGCTGAAGGCCTTCCCCATGGCCAATGCCAAACTTGCCGCGACGCCCTCCAGCCAGACCGCCATTACGTTCGCCTTTCCCGGCACCACGCCGAGCATCTCGGCAAACGGAACCCAGAATGGCATCGTATGGACGCTGGAAGGCAACGCGTCTTCCGCAGCCGTTCTCCACGCCTACGACGCCACAAATCTTGCCACCGAGTTGTACAACAGTGGTCAGGCAGCCAGTGGCCGCGACAGTTTCGGCAACGGGAACAAATTTGTTACGCCACTCATCGTCAACGGCAAGGTTTATGTCGCAACGCCCACCGGCGTAGCCGTCTTTGGACTGCTGCCCCAGTAAACAGTGTTGAGCTTAGCCACCGGTGCCATCCATGCGGAAGCTCATTCCCTTCCCGGCATGTCAGGGGCTGATATTTCCGACTTCGGGACAAAGTTACAAAGGTATCTAAAGTCGTATTCCAGCTACATGCCGGTTGACGTATACTTCCGCTGATTTCCACTTAAGGCAAAAAGATGCGGACTGTTACTGTTCTGCGCTCAATCGTTCTCGGTGCCTTCACCGCGATTTCGGCCCTCTTGCAATGCCAGTTTCAACAGCCCACGGATCAAGAGTTGAAGATGACCAGCGACCCGCTCGCGCCGGGCGCCGCGGCCGTTTTTCTCTATCGCGAAGAGGAGACTGACGACAGGAACCACTTCTATAGCTTCTACTCGCGCATCAAGGTCCTGACGGAAAAAGGCAAGGAACTGGCGACAGTTCATGTTCCCTACGAGCATGGCATCGATACGGTAACCGATATTCAGGGGCGCACAATTCACGCCGATGGCAGCATCGTCCCACTTTCCGCCAAGCCGGCCGATCTGATGGAGTTCAAGGGCAAGGGATTTCAGGTCAACACCGTCGTGTTCACACTTCCCAGCGTGGAAGTCGGCAGCATCCTGGAATATCGGCTCAAGATCCGTTCGCCCGACTATAGGGTTTCTCAGCCGACGTGGGATATCCAGTCGTCGTATTTCGCGCATAAGGCACACTACAGCTTTTTCTCCTATCTCGCACCGGGCCATTACATTCGCGACGCCAACGGGGATTCGCTGAACCGGCTCATGTTTGCCTCGCGACTGGCGCCAGGCGCCCAGGTGATTCGCGATGACGCCAAGGGACTTTATTCCCTCGATCTCACCGATATTCCCGCCATTCCCGAAGACGATTGGATGCCCCCGATCAACTCCCTCCGGTGGCATGTGGAGTTCTACTACGGAAATTCCAATTCAGCTGCTGACTTCTGGCACGACGCCGGCAAGCGTTGGGCTACCAGGACCGAGGACTTCACTAAACCAACCAATGCTTTGAAGGATGCGGCCGAAAAGTTATTCGCACCTGCGGACACCGACGAACAGAAGGCCAGAAAGATCTACGCCGCAGTCCAGAAGCTTGAGAACACGAATTTCTCCCGCAAGAAATCGGAGGCGGAAGAAAAACGCGAGAAGATCAAGGAAATTCGCAATGCCGACGATGTCTGGAAGCAGCAGAGTGGTTCGGCGAACGATATCGCGCTGCTTTACATCGCGCTGGCCCGTGCCGCTGGGCTGAAAGTCTTCCCCGCTCAGGTCGTCGACAGGAACCGCGCCATCTTCGACACGCGCTATCTCTCCACGAAGCAATTGGACGACTATCTTGCCATCCTCGTCCTCGATGGCAAAGAAGTTTACCTCGACCCCGGCCAGAAGATGTGTCCCTTCGCCAGCCTGCACTGGAAGCACACTCTCGCATCGGGCTTTCGAGCCACGGACAAAGACCCGGCTCCCGTCACGTCACCCGCCTCCTCATACAAGGCCGCCGAGGTTGAGCGCGTAGCCCAGTTGTTCATCGACCCGGCTGGCTCTCTCACCGGAACTGTACGCATCGTCATGTCCGGCGCCGATGCGCTGCATTGGCGCCAATTGAGTCTTGAAAACGACATGGATGAAATGAAGAAAAAGTTCAACGAATCCATTCAGGGCGACTTCCCCGACGGCGTGCAGGCGGACTTCGATCACTTCCTCGCTCTCGATGACCCCACCGTGAATCTCATCGCCATCGTCAAGGTCACCGGCTCGCTTGGAACCGTCACCGGCAAGCATGTCTTCCTGCCTGCGCTGTTCTTTGATTCCAAGGCAAAGCAACCGTTCGTCGCGCAGGAAAAGCGCACCACTCCCGTCGACGTTCACTATCCCAAACTGCAACAGGATGATGTTACATATCACCTGCCGCCCGGCTTCACCCTCGACTCCCCGCTGGCGCCAACGTCTGCCGCATGGCCTGACCACGCGGTGGTCAAAATTGCGTCGCAGGCCAGTGGAGACTCCGTCGAGGTCAGTCGCACTCTGGTTTATAACTTCACTCTGCTGCAACCGTCAGACTATGGCAACCTTCATGACTTTTATCAGAAGGTAGCAACCGCCGATCAGCAGCAGCTCGTATTGACGCGTGCTCCGGTCGCACACGGCAACTGATTCTCTTGAAGGACTCATGTCATGGTCTCCTCGTTTCCAGCCCGTACCTGTTCCGCGTGTCTGCTTGCAACGGCTCTCCTGATCGCTGCAAGCATGCCCTGCGCGGCCGGCATCTTCGGCCATTCGCAAGCCGTTCCTCAATGGGCGCTCGACGCATATAAGACCAAAGTCCCTGCCAACGTCGGAGATGCTGCAGCCGTCATTCTCTACGACGAATAC
>PLTV01000008.1:5306-13594 GCA_003164635.1 Acidobacteriaceae bacterium | reverse complement strand
GACTTCAGCGAGGCTGGCGATACCAGGGTTCCCGTCATGCTCTCTACCCGCAAAAGACGCGTCGTTCATCCGCCTGCTGTCGATGTGGGCGCGACCATCCTTTGCGAATCGGAAGAGCAGATGGAGCCATGGTTACAGGAGAAAATCTGGTCCCTGCAGAACGGCATCCCGGTTGCCTTCGAGGCGCTCGAAATCGATCTGCCTCCCGGCCGCGCACACTCCCAGTCGTGGCATAGCTTCAAGGCTGTTCCTCCAGTCGAAGTCAGCCCCAACCACTGGCGCTGGGAGCTAAAGGACACCCCGGCGCTCACCCTTCGCGATATTCCCTTGCGGCCGGAGTGGGCCGCGCTCGCCGGCCGCATGTCGGTGCAGTGGGGCGACGCTGCGATTGACGGAACAGACAACCAGTGGCGCGCCATTGGCGCATGGGTCACGACGCTCGAGGCCGACCGGCCGCAACCGTCCCCCGAGATCACAGGCGAAACCCAAAGCCTGCTTGCCGGCGCTCCGGATTTCTATACCAAACTCAGCCGCATTACCGACTTCATCCAGAAGAACATTCGTTACTTCGTTGTCATGCGCGGCATCGGTGGGCTCCAGGCTCATTACGCTGCCGACATCTTCAAGAACAAATTTGGCGACTGCAAAGATAAAACCACACTGCTGATCGCAATGCTCAAGGTGGCCGGCATTCAGGCGTTCTATGTTCCCATTGACGATCGGCGCGGAATTGTCGACCCCGACAATCCTTCGCTCTTCGGTAACCACATGATCACCGCCATCGAGATACCGGCCGACGTTCAGGATCCGCGCCTCATGGCGATCGTGAAGGCGAAGGATGGCAAGCGTTATCTCATCTTCGATCCCACCAACGAACGCACCCCCGTTGGCAACTTGCCGTCGTATCTGCAAGGCAGCTATGGAACCTTGGCCGCTGGAGCTTCGAGCCAGATTATTGCACTACCCGTGCTTGGTCCGGATGCGAATGGCACCGATCGCAAGGGACAATTCACGCTCGCGGCAGACGGCACACTGGCCGGATCGGTAGATGCGATGCATTCCGGCCCGGGCGGTGCTGATCTGCGCATGTTCCTCAAGTACTCCGATGAAACAGAGCGCCGTAAATACTGGGAGACAGAGATCGGAAAAGATGTTCCCGGAGTCGTGCTGAATTCATTTCAGTTCGTTCAACCGCCCAGTCTTGCCAATCCCGCGGAGTTTCACTACGGAATCACGGCTGGTCAATATGGCCGCATGGCCGGCTCCCTTCTTCTGGTTCGCCCGCGCGTCGTCGGCTCCGATGCCCTGCCCTTCGACAACAAACCGCGCACCGTTCCCATTGACCTTGGGGCTACGGGACGCTGGCGCGACTCCTTCGATATAACGCTGCCCGCCGGCTATGCAGTCGACGAAACACCCGATCCTGTCAATGTCGACGTGGAGTTCGCCAGCTATCACTCCAGCGTCACCGCGAAAGACAACCGCCTCCACTACGAGCGGGAATACACCGTCCGTCAGGTCGTCATCCCGGCCGAAAAAGCAGAAGCCTTTCGCAAGCTTGAGGGCTCCATTCTCAGCGACGAAAAGGGAACGGCAGTCCTCAGGAAGCAATAGTGGCCGCACCCGTTTTGATTCCTCATTCTGCGATGCCCACCATCGTAAGAATGAGAAGATCAAGGAACAGCTTCTGTTTTGCAACAGAGGCTGCCCCGGCTCATGCAAAAATCCATCCTCGCTCTCACCATCTCTGCCTTCGGAATTGGCACCTCTGAGTACGTCATCATGGGTCTGCTGCCCAATCTGGCGCAGTCCTTTCAAATCAGCATTCCCAAAGCCGGCGTCATCGTCTCGGCCTATGCGCTCAGCGTAACCTTCGGCTCACCGTTGCTCGCCCTTGCGCTTGCAAAGCAGGAGCGCAAGCGCGCGCTCGTCTTCCTGATGAGCGTCTTCATCCTTGGCAACGTCTGCTGCGCACTTTCGTACGGCTTTTATCTCATGCTCGCCGCGCGCATCTTAACCGCCCTCTGTCACGGAGCATTCTTCGGAACCGGCAGCGTCCTCGCGGCCAACATCGTGCCCAAAGAAAAGCGGGTCCAGGCAATCACCATGATGTTCAGCGGCCTCACGCTTGCCAACGTTCTCGGCGTGCCCGCAGGCACCGCCATCGGCCATGTGTTTGGCTGGCGGTTCACTTTCGTTGCGCTCATCCCCGTTGGACTCGTCGCCATGTTTGGTTTGCTCCTATGGGTTCCGCGCCAGGAGACCGAGCCCGTCCATATTCGTCACGAATTTCAAGCGGTGAAGAATCCAAAAGTGATTCTCGTGCTTTTGCTTTCCACGCTCAGCTCCGTTTCTCTCTTCACCGTCTTTACGTATATTGCGCCCATGCTTTCGACCGTGACCCATCTTCCCCCGCGCCAGATCGCCTGGTTCCTCACCTTGTTTGGATTAGGCATTACGATCGGCATTCTCGTTGGCGGCCGCCTTGGCGACTGGCGTCAGATGACCACGGTCGTCGGCGGCTACTCTCTCGTGGTCCTCATTCTTCTGCTCATGCCCACGGCCATGCCGCACGCCATTGCCATGGGCTCCTGCGTTCTCGTCTGGGGCATGTTTCACTTCGGCGCTTCCGCCCCGCTGCAGGCCCGCATCGTTGAAAAAGCGCGTCGCGCTCCCAATCTCGCCTCCACGCTCAACCAGGGTGCATTCAACCTGGGAAATGCATTGGGCGCGAGCGTGGGCGGGGCCATCCTTACGGCGGGCCTCGGCTATTCTTCGCTTCCCTACGTGGCCGCCCTTTTCGCTGGCCTGGTCATTCTTCTTGCGCTCTTCGCCGTCAAGCTCGACGCGTCGAGAGTCAGCGATCCGGACTTTGTGCCCTGACGCCAGGCCGCATCCGTGTATTGCACGCGGACCACCCCTGACTAGTTCTTCGGCGCCGGCCGCACGTGCAGAATAATCCGCCGATACGACGTAAGGCGCGGCGAACCGTCATCCGTCACTTCCAGAATGACGTGCGCCACTCCTTCTCCCTGGCACGGCATCAGCCCCGGGATCCATGCCGCGCGACAGGCCGAATGCGCCGTCACCTGCGCTACCGGCGTATCGGCTCCCCGAATCGAAACATCGGCGCCATGCGTGCCAGTCAGACCGGCCTCTTCGTAAACCCACCACTTGTAGGTCAGCTTCTGTCCGTCAGGGTCATTGCTGCCCGTTGCATCGAGCGTGACCTCTTGTTTCGCGTCAACGCTCAACTCCAGCATGCCCGTTCCCGCCTGCCCGTTCACCACCAGTTCCGGATTGTGATTGGCGTGCGCATAATCCTTGATTGTCCAATCCATGCGCGCGGCAAAATCGTTTTGATACGCCTCGCGCCAGCGCCAAATCGTGGCCTGGTCCGAAACATGTTCTTTACCGTCGTGCCCAATTACGCGATCCTGCGAGGTTGCGCGCGTAAACTCGTCGCCGCCCTGACTCCAGATGGTGTGCGTTTCACCGTACGGCTGCCGGAACACATACCGGCCGCCCCAGCCGCCCCAATCCGGCCGCCGGTACGCGTTCAGACCGTTATCGATCAGCCCCAGGTACGACGGTGTATCTCCCTCCATGATGAACATGAAACGTGGATACCACTTGCCCATCGGCCCTTTGCGGCGAATGTTGGCCTCCAACCATTCGTTGGTCACAAGGCTCGTATCCGCGCCTTCGCCATTGCGGTAATACAGGTCGCCGCTGATGCCGGTCCATGTTGCCTGGTAGTATTCCTCGCCATTGGGCGCGCTCGGCTTCACCACATAAAACAGCGTTGGAAACTCGCGCCGAATCCACGGCCCCGCATCATCCTGGTCTGAAATCGAAGACACACGCACGCGCGCTAACAGTTTCTCCATCTCCGCCGCCGAATGTGCGCTGCGCAAATCCATCAGCGCCTGGGCGATCGTATTCGCCCCGCCCCACAGGCATATCCATAGTGGCCTCGGGTCGTCGCGCTCAATGGCCGCCTTCAGCGCCTGCGAACCGGCCGAAGACTTGCCCTCACCCGTGGCAGCCATGCCATAGGCCGGTTGGCCGGCATAAACTCGCTGGTCCAGTTCCTCTGCCGTAGGCCAACCCCTGGCATGCAATAACAGGTTGGGCCGCACTTCCTTGTACGCCGCAACAATCGAATGCATCGTCTCCGGATGCGATGCCTTCTTCTGCCACGTCGACGTGGTGGCGATCATCGCCTCCAAATCAAGCTCGTTCGAATACAAGAGCAACCGGACAAAAGACATTTGATCGTCGGGCTCGTTGCCGATATCGCTGATGATCACAACACGCGGGTGTCCAGTAAACGTGTCCGCGCCCGGCGCCTGCACCAGCTGCGCATCCGCAATCGAGCACATCATCGACAAAGCCAGAATCGTCAGCGCGCCGCAACGCCTGCCCGTACCTCGATTCGTTCTCATCTTCATCTCCGGACGGATCTGCCGAATGCCCCGCGATTCCGCATCGAGAAGGCCGTCGCCTTGCGTGACTGGCAATGGTATCAGCCTGGCGCCGGCGAAAACGAAACGCCGTGCGCGCAGGCTGGTATATAAAGGATGGAACCGATTCCAAGCGCATACCCGTCGTCCAAGAATCGTCGCGGAACGGAGTTGAATATGACGGCGCATCGCATCGTCCTCATCGCAGCATTCTTCGCCATCGGCCTGGCCGCACAACAACCCGCTGCTCCTGTCGACGCTCCTGCGCTCTACCGGCAATCGAACCTGCCTACCGAAGACCGCATCCGCGATTTGCTCTCTCGCATGACGCTCGAAGAAAAAGCGCGTCAGCTCGATATGTATGCGGGCGTGCCCGACCTCGTCGACAAGGCCGTCGACAAAACCCACGCGGCTCCCGATGCGCGCTTCCAAACCAACACTGCGGAAAAGCTCTTCGGCTCATTGGGGGTCGGCAGCATCCACGACCTCTATCCGCGTGCGGAGCTTTCCAATGAAATTCAGCGCTGGGTCATCGCCCACTCGCGCCTCGGCATTCCGGCAATCTTCATTGAAGAAGGCCTGCACGGCTTCAGCGATGGCACCGTCTTCCCTGCCCCCATCAATCTTGCGGCAACCTGGAATCCTGACCTTGCCCGCAAAACCGGCGCGGCCATCGCGGGCGAAATGCGTGCCGCCGGTGTCGACATGGTTCTTGGTCCCGTGCTCGACCTGGCCCGCGAGCCGCGCTGGGGACGCGTGGAAGAGGACTTCGGCGAAGACCCGTATCTCACGGGCAAGCTCGGCCTCGCCTACGTGCAGGGCGCACAGGGCGACTCTCTCTCGAGCGACCACTCCGTCATTGCCGAACCGAAGCACTTCGTCGGCCACGGCTCTCCGGAAAGCGGCCTGAACACCTCGCCCGTGCACATCGGCGAGCGCGAGCTGCGCACCATCATGCTAAAAAGCTTCGAGCCCGCCATTCGCGACGGCCACGCCATGGGCGTGATGGCCGCATACCACGAAATCGACGGCGTCCCCGTTGCCGGCGACCCGGAAATCTTCACATCGATTCTGCGCAACGAGTGGGGCTTCAAGGGTTTCGTTCTGTCCGACCTCGGCGCGATCCGCCGCCTCTGGGAAGACCATCACGTCGCCGCCAACCCCAAAGACGCCATCGTGCAGGCCATCAACGCCGGCGTCGACATGCAGTTTTACGACTTCAGCCACGAGGAATTTCAGAACGCGATTGTGCAGGGCGCGAAAGATGGTTCCCTGTCCGCCGAAGCCCTCGATCGCGCAGTGTCGTCGGTGCTGCGTGCCAAGTTCGCTCTTGGACTTTTCGACCATCCCTACACCGACACATCGCTCACGCCGCGCGTGAAGAGAAGCGCGCAGCACCTCGATCTCTCGCTCCAGTCGGCTCGTGAGTCAATGACCCTGCTCAAAAACAGCGGGCACCTCCTGCCACTCGCCAAAACCACAAGCCACATCGCGCTCATCGGACCCAATGCGGCCATCGCGCGTTATGGCGACTACGAGGACGAGAAGAACGGCAAGCGCATCAGCATTGCCGACGGTCTGCGCGCGCTTCTGCCGGCAGCAAATATCACCGTCGACGACGGTGCAAATATTGATAAGGCCGTCAGCATCGCGAAGGGCGCCGATGTCGTCATCCTCTCGCTCGGCGAGTGGCAAGGGATCTCCGGCGAAAGCTTCGACCGCCAGAGCCTCGACCTTCCGGGAAACCAGGAACATCTTCTTGAAGCCGTGGTCGCAACCTGCAAGCGGGTCGTCCTGGTTCTCGAAAATGGAAGACCTCTCACCATTCCATGGGCCGCCGAACATGTGCCCGCGATCCTTGAGGCCTGGTATCCCGGAGAATTCGGCGGTCAAGCGGTTGCCGAGGCCTTGTTCGGTAACTTGAACCCCGGCGGTAAACTCACCATGACATTTCCACGCAGCGTAGGCCAGCTGCCCGACTTCTATAACTTCGATCCGTCCAAAACAGATAAGTATGTCGATGGCGATCGGCAGCCGGTCTTCGCGTTCGGATACGGCCTCAGTTACACGACATTCCGATTCGCCAACCTGGCCGTCAAGACGCCCGCCGCCGGAACTTCAGACGATGTCATCGCAACAGTCGACGTGACGAACACTGGCTCGGTCGACGGCGACGAAGTAGCCCAACTCTATCTTCATCACGATGTAAGTTCCGTTGAGCAGCCCGACCGCGCGCTGAAGGGTTTTCAGCGCATTCACCTGAAGCCCGGCGAGACCCAATCCGTTGAGTTCAGACTCAAGAGCAGCGACTTAGCTATCTGGGGCCGCAATCATGCGTGGCTTGTAGAGACGGGCCCTTACACCGTTTTCGTCGGCGGTTCCTCTCAGGCCGATCTCTCCGCGAAGTTTGTGCTCCCCCTCCACTAAGTGCGAGGAAGCGGGCGCGCCCGATTCCTCGACGCTCTGGACCGGGGTCAGCACGAAACGTGTTCAAGCTCCCTGAGGCCTCTGCACGCTTGTTGGGTCGTTCGAAGCCGCTCGCTACTTTTGCCCCGTCATCGAGTAGGGGCTCTCCAGCTTCTCCGTCGACCAGGTCGCCTTGTCCATTGTGCTCATCACAAACCGCAGCTCGCCCCCTTGCATCACCTCTTCATGACGCAGGAACGATCGCGAAAGCGGCTTGCCATTCAACTCCACTGACTGCACGTAGGCATTCGCATCACTCAAATTCTCAGCCACAATCTTGAATGACTTTCCATTCGGCAGGTGCAGCGTAGCCTCATCCACGAACGGCCTCCCGATTACATACTCATTCGATCCGGGCGCGACCGGATAAAAGCCCATCGCTGTGAAAAGCAGCCACGCCGACATCTGCCCCAAATCATCGTTGCCCACCAGACCATCGGGAGCTGGCCGATACTGCGACTCCACAATCTGCTTCAGCCGTTCCTGCGTCCGCGCCGGCGCATGGGCATAAACATACAAATAAGCCAGATGATGACTCGGCTCATTGCCATGAATGTATTGCCCGATCATGCCGCTGATGTCTTCCACGTCCGCATATTGATGCGGATCGACCTTGGCGTCGAACATCGCATCCAGCTTCGCAATCAGCTGCGTATTCCCTCCCAGAAAATCGATGAGCCCCTGCTCGTCGTGCGGCTGAAACCAGGAATACTGCCACGAATTGCCTTCGGTAAATCCGCTTCCCGCGCCCGCCTTCGCCGGTTCAAACGGCACGCGATATGCGCCGCTGGCGAACCGAGGCTCAACAAAACCATCTTGCACATTAAAGTTATTGCGCCAGTTTTCGGCGCGTTTCGTAAACGTGCCGGCCACTTCCTGATTTTTCAGCTTGGTTGCCATGCGTGCGATCGTCCAATCGTCGAACGCATACTCCACCGTCTTCGACGCGGCCTCGTCGTCGTGATCTACAGGCACATAGCCAAGACGCATGTAATCCGCCAGACTTCCGTACGGCCCATAGCTTGCGCTCGCCACCACGGCACGCAAAGCCTCCTCGCGATCGAAGCCGCCTATGCCCTTCATTGTGGCATCGGCAATCTCTGGAACCGCATGGTAGCCAATCATGCACCACGTCTCAATTCCCTGCTCCTGCCAAATGGGCAAAATGCCAAACTGGCTCTCGCGCCGCGACGCCAGCAGCGAGTTCACCAGGTCGCTCGTCCTCGCTTCCGGCTCAAGAATCGTCATCAACGGCTGCTCAGCGCGAAACGTATCCCACAAACTCAAATTGGAAACAAAATGGAAGTTGGCGGCATGATGAACCTGGTTATCCGGCCCGCGATAACTCCCGTCGGC